>JAGCVU010000248.1 GCA_017962175.1 Bacteroidales bacterium
AGAAAAATGAAAATATTAGTAGCAACAGAAAAACCGTTTGCAAAACAAGCAGTTGACGGTATCAAAGATATCGTAGTAAAATCGGGCAACGAGTTCGCATTGCTCGAAAACTACACCGACAAACAGCAGCTCTTAGACGCAGTTGCCGATGCCGACGCCCTCATTATCCGCAGCGACAAAGTTACCGCCGAGGTAATGGACGCCGCTAAAAACCTCAAAATCGTAGTTCGCGCAGGCGCAGGTTACGACAACGTTGACCTCGAAGCCGCTACAAAGAAAGGTATCGTGGTAATGAACACCCCCGGTCAGAACTCAAACGCAGTAGCCGAATTGGTTTTCGGACTTCTCGTGTTCACCGTTCGTAATTTCTTCAACGGCAAATCAGGTTCGGAACTCAAAGGCAAAAAACTCGGTATATTGGCTTTCGGTCAGGTAGGTAGAAATGTAGCCCGCGTTGCCAAAGGTTTCGATATGGACGTATATGCATACGACGCATTCTGCCCAAAGGAAGTAATCGAAGCAGCAGGTGTTAAAGCAGTTGACAATCAGGAAGCTTTGTTTGAAAACTGCGACATCGTATCGCTCCACATTCCTGCCACAGCAGAAACAAAACAGAGCATCAACTACGCACTGGTTAACAAGATGAAAAAAGGCGGCATCGTAGTAAACACCGCCCGCAAAGAGGTTATCAACGAGCCCGAACTCATCAAACTGATGGAAGAGCGTGCCGACCTCAAATACATCACCGACATCGCTCCCGATGCCGACGCCGACTTCAAAGCCAAATTTGAAGGCCGTTACTTTGCTACACCCAAAAAGATGGGTGCGCAAACTGCTGAGGCCAACATCAACGCGGGACTCGCGGCGGCGAACCAGATTGTAGACTTTTTTGCAACTGGAAACAAAAAATTCCAAGTAAACAAATAGAAGGTTATACCCATTAAAAGAAGGGAGGCCTCAAAAACCTCCCTTTTTTTTAACACTTTATATAATATGTCAACAGTAAAACCATTCCGCGGACTCCGTCCCGCAAAAGAAATAGCAGAAAAACTCTCTTGCCTTCCCTACGACGTGATGAACGCCAAGGAGGCCGCCGCTATGGCAGAAGGAAACCCTCAGTCGTTTTTGCACATCACCCGTGCCGAAATCGACCTTCCCGCCGATGTAGACCCACATTCTAAGCAGGTTTACGACAAATCAGTAGAAAATTTCAAGAAATTTCAAGATAACAAATGGCTTATTCAAGACACTGAGCCTAAATTCTACATCTACGCTCAGACTATGGATGGCCGCACACAATACGGCATTGCTGGCGCAGCATTCTGCGAAGATTATCAAAACCAAATAATTAAGAAACACGAACTTACACGTCCAGACAAAGAGGACGACCGTATGGTGCTTATCAACACAATGAATGCCAACGCCGAGCCCGTGTTCCTTAGCTACCGCGCAGTGCCCGAAATCGACGAAATTGTAGCCAACATCACCAAGCAAGAACCTGAATATAAGTTTGTTAGCAACGATGGATTTGGTCATCAGTTTTGGGTAATCAACGATGCCGACACCAACAAACGTATCGAAAAACTCTTTGCCGACAAAGTTCCCGCTCTCTACGTTGCCGACGGACACCACCGCACAGCAGCAGCCGCACGCGTAGGTCTGGAGCGCAAAGCCAAAAACCCCAACCACACCGGCAACGAGGATTACAACTATTTCTTGGCAGTAATTTTCCCCGACAGCCAATTGAAAATTATGGACTACAACCGTGTGATTAAAGACCTTAACGGATTGAGCAGCAAAGAGTTCTTAGAGAAACTCTCAGCATCGTTCATCATTGAGAACAAGGGCGCAGAAATCTACCGTCCTGCCAAACTTCACGAAATGAGCCTCTACTTAGACGGCATCTGGTACAGTCTCAACGCAAAACAAGGCACATACAACGACTCCGACCCGATTGGCGTTCTCGACGTAACAATACTCACCAAGCAGGTTCTCGAACCTATATTAAACATCACCGACCTTCGCACATCTAAGCGAATCGACTTTGTGGGCGGTATTCGCGGACTTGGCGAACTCAAAAAACGTGTCGACAGCGGCGAGATGGCTGCTGCGTTCGCAATGTATCCCGTAAGCATGGCTCAGTTGCTCGATATTGCCGACACCGGCAACATTATGCCTCCCAAGACCACTTGGTTTGAACCCAAACTCCGCAGCGGCTTGGTGGTACATACTTTGTAATGCTAAAAAACATTAAACTAAATAATAAAAACGTAGTCAAATAGTTATATTACATAATAACCAACAAAAATAATAGCATTATGAAAAAATTACTATTTACAGCAGTAGTCGCGTTGATAGTTTCAGCGGCATTCTGCACTGAAGCATCCGCACAGAAGAAAACTAAAAAACAGATAAAACAAGAACAAGCGGCGCAAGAGGCGGCAATAGCCGACTCGCTTGCCAAACTCGAAGCCTCAATTCAAGACGGTGTGGAGATGACATTCAAATACACCGAACACAATTTTGGCACAATGAAAAGCGGATCCGACATCAGCTATTCGTTTGAGTTTGTCAACACAGGCAAAGAGCCTCTCGTAATTGCCAACGTGGCTACGTCGTGCGGCTGCACCACTCCCGAATGGAGCAAAGAACCCATTCCGAGCAAGGGCAGAGGCATTATCAAAGTTAAATACGACTCGTCGCGCATTGGTTCATTTTCTAAAACTATTTCGGTGTATTCCAACGCTAAAAACTCTCCGGTAGTGCTATCGATAAGAGGAAACGTGGAATACGTTAACAATTAACAATCAAGAACTTATCATGCCAAAAATATCGCAGACAGGTAAAATAATGCCTGCCTCTCCAATACGAAAACTTGTACCATTTTCAGAAAAAGCAAAACAAGAAGGAGTAAAAGTATATCACTTAAATATCGGTCAACCCGACATTCACACGCCGGAACATGCTCTTGCCGTACTCAAAGAGTACAATGGCAAGGTGGTAGAATATTGCCATTCGGCGGGATTTGAATCATATCGTCGTGCTCTTGCCAAGCAATATGCAGGCATGGGCATCCACTTTAATTACAAACAAATAATGGTAACGTTCGGCGGTAGCGAGGGACTCATCTACGTGCTAATGAGCACAATGGACCCCGGCGACGAGATTATTATTCCCGAACCTTACTATACCAACTACAACAGTTACGCCACTATGGCGGGCGCAAAGGTTGTGCCTATACAATCATCGTTTGAAGACGGCTTTGCACTTCCGCCCATTAGCGAGTTTGAGAAAAAAATTACTCCAAAAACTCGTGCAATCCTTATTTCAAACCCCAACAACCCAACAGGTTACCTCTATTCTAAAGAGGAACTTCTGCAGATTAAAGACCTTGCACTCAAATACGATCTTTACATCATTGCCGACGAGGTTTACCGCGATTTTTGTTACGACGGTGCCAAACACTATTCGATGATGCAGATTGAAGGTTTGGAACAAAACACAATCTTAGTTGACAGCACATCAAAGCGTTACAGCGAATGTGGTATCCGCGTAGGTTTTGTGATTACCAAAAATCAAGAAGTATTAGATACATTGATGAAATTTGCACAATCGCGTTTAAGTCCGCCGTATTTTGGACAGTTGGTGGGAATGGCATCAATAGATACTCCTGAATCGTACTTTACAGAAGTTAAAGAGGAATATGTTAAACGTCGCAATTGCCTTATCAACGGTCTCAACAAGATTCCAGGCGTAAGCAGCCCCATGCCCAAAGGTGCTTTTTACACAATCGCTCGATTGCCAATCGACGATAGCGATAAATTCTGCCGTTGGATGTTAGAGACATTCCGTTATGAGAATCAGACAGTTATGATGGCACCTGCAGCTGGTTTCTACGCCACTCCGGGTCTTGGCAAAAACGAAGTTCGTCTTGCCTACGTTATCAATACCGACGACCTCAAAAAGGCTCTCAAATGTCTTGAAGAAGGATTGAAGGCTTATCCGGGCAACACATACGACAAATAATCATAATATTACAAACAAAAAAAATCCACTGCCGAAACGACAGTGGATTTTTTATATAAAAATCATAAAACTCTAATTCAAAAGTCCGCGAGAGGCAAGTATTGTCAGAAGGGCAAATGTTACAAGGTTGCCAATAAGCGAACAGAAAAAGAATCTGAGGTTAGACACCTTGTTCGGACGATTACGGAAAAACACCACATCTATCACCCACTCAAACACTACCGCAAGAGCAAATGCGATTGTATACCAAGCGTAAAAGCCGAAACCAAGTTCGCCATTGCCAGCCGGAAGGAAAAAGCAGAAAAGCGTTGTAATAGCGTTTCCAACCAATACGGCAAAAAAGCCACGAAGGATATTGAGTTTGCGTTTCGCTACAAGTATCAGAAACACAATGAATTCTAACAAAACCGCTCCTGCAAAAATATAGAGCGAATTGAAACTTAACGGAAGTATATTGTTCATATCAACTATTATTTTTGATGCAACAAATTTAAACAATAATTTAATTTATTACAAAAATAATAAAAAAAATATGAACAACAACCACTATTTTCTTGAAAATTTTTGTTTCAACCTTTTAACGCCCTCAACGCCGAGAATGGTGATGCCCGAATATTGAAAAGTTTTGGCAAGTCCAAAAAATACAACCCACAAAACTGTCTTTGCCGATGGATTAAGAAAATCCAAACCCATCTGGGCAAACGAAATTATATAAAAAGGAACGCATAATAACAGCACTATCACCCCTGTACGAAACGAAAGTGTCTTTAGTTTTTCCTTAATTGGTGAAATAATTTTACTAAATATACTCATAGCTAAATAACAATTTATTTCTGCAAAAGTAATGTTTTCAATCTAATACAAAGATAGTTTAATATTAAATAGTGTTCGATTTTGTAAATAGCTGTACCGAAAATAGCAAATATGTATCGCATACGATAGAAATAAACGGAAAACAAAAAACGGAAACTGAAAAATCAATTTCCGTCTTAATATAATGTTTAATCTCAATTAGTTGCGACGCGACAAGAGGGCAATCAATCGAAGAATCTCAATATAGATCCAAACGATTGTAACCATCAGTCCGAAAGCGCAGTACCATTCCATATAACGGGGCGACTGCATCTCCACACCGTTGTCAATTTGATTGAAGTCTAAAACCAAGTTGAGAGCTGCCACACCCACTATCACCAACTGCAATACGATTCCGAGCCAGCCAAGGTTGAAAACCGAAAGCTCAATTCCAGCAAAGCGGAGCAGAATGCTAACCAGATAGAACGCACCAATACCCAATGTAGCGAATACCAGCACCTTGGTAAACTTGGCAGAGGCTTTGAGAATGCCTGCGCGATAGCAGCCGAAAACAACAGCAACCACGCAAACCGTAGCCAGAATAGCCTGCATTACTATACCGTTGTAAGCAGCATTGAATATAGCCGACATAGCACCAAGGAACAATCCCTCGCAAAGTGCATAGATGGGAGCCAAAATGTGCGACTTGTCGGGTTTGAAACTTAGAATAATGGCGAGAACGAATCCGCCGATAGCTCCGCCGATAGCAAGAGGCGAAACTATGGCGTTGCCCACCATAGCGAGTTTCCAAGTGGCAATTCCACTCAGAAGAACGAGCAGAAACAGAATTATGCTCTTATTAAGCGTGCCGTTGTAGGTCATTACACCATCTTCGGCATTGTTGGTAAGCGACTTTTCGAAAATTTTTTCCGAAAAAGTCGGATTTGAAGATTTAGATAAATTCATAATAATAGGGGTATTTATTAGTTTAATTTTACTTTATATGTATGCTCAAACTTGCCTTTTGATATATTGGCAAGCTTATTTTTTATCAATTTGCGACGAAGCAAACCTACCTTGTCGGTAAAAATCACACCTTCAAGATGGTCGTATTCGTGCTGAAAAACCCTTGCAGTTGGTCCAGTGAGAGTTTCTTCGTGAAGATTGAAATCCTCGTCGTAGTATTTCACCTTAACACCATCGGGACGGGTAACATCCTCGTGCAAACCGGGAACGCTCAAGCATCCCTCATTGTAACCCACATTGTTGCCAAAATATTCCACAATCTCAGGATTGATACAAGCGTGGATAAAGTTTTTGGTGAATGTGTCTTTTTCATCGTCGGTCATCGGCGAAGCGTCAACTACAAAAAGACGGAGCGAAAGTCCCACTTGAGGAGCAGCAAGTCCAACACCTTCAGATTTTCGCATGGTCTCAAACATATTGTCGATAAGTTCTTTTAAATTCGGATAATCTTTTGATACAGGTTCTGCCTTTTTTCGCAAAACAGGATTTCCGATAATCGTAATAGGTAAAATCATATTTTAAAAAATTAATACTCAGTTAATTATAGAGGGTGTTCGTCCATCCATCCTTGTAATATAAAAGCCGCCGCCATACGGTCAACATTGCCTTTGGTGCTACGATATTTACGTTTAAAACCTCCGGCAATCATTGCTGATTCTGCCATTCTTGAAGTATACTGTTCGTCGTAAAAATCGATAGGCAACTCAGGGAAAAGTTTTTTTAAATTGTCAACAAAGCGGATAATACTCTGCACCACAGGATTTTCGTGTCCTTCGGGATTAACAGGATATCCCACAACTACTCGCTCCACCTTTTGCGATACAATGTAATTTTTAAGATAAGGCATGAGCACTGTCGTGGCCACGGTTTCAAGCGGTGAGGATATAATTTTTGAAGGGTCGGTAACTGCCAACCCAGTGCGCACCTTGCCGTAGTCTATTGCCAATATTCTTCCCATTTAGTATAACGGTTGTTTCAACTTTTTTACAAAAATAGGAGTTGCAAACGAGAAAAACAAAATTTTTACAAAATTTAATAAATATCGCTTGACAAAATCAATATGCTTTTCTAACTTTGCACTAAAATAAAAGCACAACCGAAGTATATAATTAATTACACATAATAACAATTATGGAAAAAATTACAGTTATCGGCGCAGGAAATGTAGGCGCCACATGTGCAGACGCAATTGCACGCAGAGATTTAGCCAACGAAGTGGTATTGCTCGACATCAAACCCAACCTCGCAGAAGGCAAAGCATTGGATATCTGGCAGACATCGGCTCTTGCTGGTTTCAACCACAAGATCACCGGTATCACCAACGACTATTCTAAAACAGCCGGATCTGGCGTAATCGTTATCACCTCTGGTATTCCCCGCAAACCCGGAATGAGCCGCGAAGACCTTATCGGCACCAACGCAGGCATCGTTAAGGACGTTACCAAAAAAGCTATCGAGGCTTCGCCCAACGCCATCATCATCATCGTTTCCAACCCATTGGACGCTATGACATACGTGGCTTACAAAACAGCCAAAACACTTTCAAACAAAGTTTTCGGTATGGCAGGAACTCTCGACACCGCTCGTTACAAAGCATTCCTTGCTGACGAAATCGGCGTTACTCCCCTCGACATCCAAGGTCTTCTCCTCGGCGGTCACGGCGACACAATGGTTCCCCTACCTCGCTACACCACAGTAGGCGGTATTCCTGTTACCGACCTCGTAGCTAAAGACAAACTCGAGGCTATCATCGAACGCACAAAGAAAGGCGGCGGCGAACTCACCAACCTCCTCGGCACTTCTGCTTGGTACGCTCCCGGCACATCGGCTGCTTACATGGTTGAAGCCATCGTTAAGAACCAGAAACGTGTTGTTCCCGTTTGTGCATACCTCAACGGCGAATACGGCTACAAAGATATGTACCTCGGCGTTCCCGTTGTACTTGGTGCCAACGGCGTTGAAAAAATCATCGAACTCAACCTCAACAGCGAAGAGAAAGCTCTTCTCGACGCTTCGGCTGCAGCTGTTAAGAAAACTCTCGATGATTTGAAAAACATCGTTACATTCGACTAACAGACAATTAAACTGTTAAAATTATAGGCGGGTGTATTTACATCCGCCTTTTTTATTAGTATAATACCACTACAGCCCAATAAAACAAATTCACATAATCAGCGTTAAATATTTGGTACACATTATATATATAATAATGAAACTCAAATCACTCTTACTAATAACCTCGATAATAATCTGCTCACAAGTTAACGCGCAGAAAATTAATCTATTACCAGAAGAAGAAACCACATCGGTAAACATTTCGGGCGGTGTTGGATATGCTCAAATACGCATTCCGTACATCAATATAGTGCGAAACAAAACCGACAATGGCACATTCAACGTTATCTCCTCTCCTATTTTAACCACAACTTTTGGCAACGGAGAACCAATGTTGCCACAATACAATAAAATATTAGAATTTGAGAAATCAGGCGATTATATTTTTACTATCACCAAAAAAGATTCTACCATAATCTACCTCAACAAAACATCGTACGGCTACCCGTTGATGCCGGCACAAAAACCAACAATCAACGGCGCAAACTCCCAAGATAAACAATTGATAATCAATCAAAATATTTATGCAAAAGATACACTTTCGCATCAACTATCGGTAAATCTTACCAACTTAGGCAACATGCGCGACCAATTTCTTGTTAGGTTAAACATTGTTCCGTTCAACTACAATCCGGCAAAAAATCAACTCGTAATATACCATACCATTGATATAAAGATTTATAACAAAAATCAATCTCTCAAAAAATCTTCACAAGGCGAAGTAATCAAAAGTAATTCAAATACTTATCTGATAATCACCCACCCAAAATACCAAAATAGCGTAAAACAGTTTGCAGCATGGAAAACAATGCAGGGTTACAAAGTTAAAACCGCATACGTAACTGTGGATGTTTCAAACACTTGCGACGATATCAAAACCTATATCAAAAATTTTTACAACAACCCTCCAACCGGCTATCAAAAACCGCAATATGTGCTCTTTGCAGCCGACGAAAAGGCAGTACCGTCGTTTGAAGGTCGTCAGTCATACCCCGAAGTGGTACCCGACATTGTGCAGCAAACCGACCTTTATTACTGTGATATCGATGGCAATAGTCTGCCCGAAATTATGTACGGAAGATTGAGTGCTACCGACAATGAATCTATGCAAAATATTGTGGACAAGATTGTTGCTTATGAAAAAACTGAATTTGCCGACCCAGACTTTCTTAATCGTATGATTTTTATTTCAGGAGTAGACAATCCTAACGCAAAGATTTTCAGCAACACATCGTTGAAATACATTGTAAACAACTATGCCAACACAACCAACGGAATCACCACAAAATTATATCCTTACAATGAAAATTACGGCGTAATGGATTGCGCCAACTCGGGTGCTGCTGCGTCTATTTTGCAAGAAATCACCAATGGTGCGGGTCTTGTATTCTACCACGGGCACGGCAATCCATATAGTTGGGACAAGCCAGAAATCACCTACGACGACATCGACAATATGAACGAATGTGAAACAGGATTTTGGATTGCAAATTGCTGTCTCACAAGTAAATATCACGCCGACAATTGCTTTGCCGAATCGGTAATTCGAAAACCCAAAGGCGGCGCAGTTGGTTATATAGGTGCAGCCAACGAAACAATCTGGCAATACGATTTTATATGGTTGATTGGCAGCATGTTGGGCAACGATGTTAGCGATCAATATTCACAATCAAACAGCGGTGCCGTGGATGCCCTCTACCACACAAAAACCAACGAATCAAGTATCGACAACCAATACATCACCGCCGCACAAATCCTAAACAGAGGCAATCTGGCGGTAACTCAATGTAATCAAATAGGCTACAAATATTATTGGGAGGTTTTCAATCTTATGGGCGATCCCTCAATGCTGGTGCATTGGAAAAAACCTGAAGCAAACCACGTGGAATATTATCCCAAAACATTGAGCGCCGGAAACACAATGCTAACGGTTGAAACTTCGCCATACTCACTCGTAGCACTATCGCAAAACGATATTCTAATAGCATCAGCATACACCGACAACGACGGTACTGCTATGCTTCAATTTTCTGCCGACAAACTGAAGGCAGGCGAAGCTACTCTTGTGGTAACTGCTCAAAACAAAGCCACTTACATCGAAACTCTCACAATAAACGATGCACAAACAATCACACTGGGAATCACCGCGTGCAAGTTTAGCAAGTTGCCAGCCAACAATGATTCTGCATACATTTCGTTCGACATTAAAAACTTAACTACACAGCAATCCTCTGAATTTCAGGCAACAAACATCAACATAGATTTAGCAACAACCAATCCCGACATAGAGATTATTAAACAATCAACCACAATTGACAATCTTGACCCTCAAGATACCAAAACACTCGAAAACGCATTCAAAATCAAATTCAGCAAAAACTATCCGCACAACACCAACGCCAAATTGCTCATAACACTAACCTACAACACAAACTTAGAGCAACAATACCTCATTAACACAGCAGTTGCCACACCGATGATAGAGTTTAAATTCAACTCAATCAGCGACAAGGGAAATCAATTTGAAATTGTAGGCACTCCCGAAACTCAAATCGATTTCAACCAATTATACGAATATAGTATTTCTACTACCACAGCCGCCAACATCAATCAAATATTAGAAGGCGGCGAAGAGGCAACTCTATCGTTTAACATTAGCAACACAGGCAAAGTGGCAATCAAAACAGCCACAGCCAAACTCACAAGCAGCCACAAAGGAATTTCGATAACCAATCAAACCCTGTTGATCAACAACTTAGGCGGTGGTAAAAACGTCAATCTCGATTATGCTGTAAAATTATCAGACACATACCAAACTTCTGAAAATGTTGATTTTACACTTACCATAGATTACGACGGATATCCTGCCACTTTCACTAAACAACTGACAATCAATGCTGAAGTAGAAGATTTTGAACACATCGGCGAATTACCCGAACCAATCACAATTCTATCACGTCGTCCGTGGGTAATAAGCGAAAACAATCCATATTCGGGCAAATATTGTTTTGAAAGTGCCGACATTTCAAACCAAAGCCAATCATATTTTAAAATTGATGTCTATTTGCCACAAAACGACACCATAAAATTCTATGTAAAAACATCTTGCGAAGAAAACAATGCACTCAACGACATTTATTACGACCATCTTGAGTTTGCTATCGACGGCAACGTACAACAAAAATGGGCAGGTATAACACCGTGGACCGAAATTAAAATGCCTTTAACTGCCGGTCAACACACTCTCAAATGGCTATATTTCAAAGACGAAACTACTTCAGAAAACGAAGATAAGGCGTGGGTTGACGAAATTACTTTTCCGCCGTGCAGTTATGTCAACACCGACAACTCGCCAAAATTTTCTGCCCACCTACCTCAATGGCTTAGCATTGACACCAACAACGATGGAACTGCCAAAATTTCAGGCAATTCGCCCAACTACTATTCATACGATTCGGTGTACGTTAACGTTAGGTACAAAAACCAAACACAAACACAGAAATTTGCAATCACCACAGGCAGTGACGAAAACAAAGGATCTGCCGACGATATGGTGAGAATATACCCCATACCTGCCACCGATTTTTGTTACATTAGTATAAACGGATTGCTCAAATACAACACTTTGCGTTTGTTTGATGCCAACGGCAAAAAGGCATTGCAACAAGACATCAAATCAAATCTTATTCAACTGTATGTAAGCAACCTTAAATCAGGAGTTTACATTCTTGAACTCAAAGGCGAATCTGGCAAAATCCGACGCAGAATAGCAGTTTTGAAATAGGGCTTCACTCCTACTCTGATAGTACAAACTCCACACGACGGTTTAATGCTCGTCCCTCAGATGTGGAATTAGGAGCCATAGGAGTACTCTTGCCATATGCCTTGTACGACAGACGTTTTGCATCTATACCTACCATTATCAAATAGTTGTATACAGTTCGGCAACGTTTTTCGCTCAAAACCATATTAAATTCGTTGTTGCCCACAGCATCGGTATGTCCGGCAAGTTCCATTTTGTATTGCGGATATTCGGTAAGAAACAATGCAAGTTGTCGCAAAACAGCCTCGCTTGTGGGCGAAAGTTGAGCTGAATTAAACTCAAAATTCACATTTTCCATCACCACAGGCACACCAGTTTGAATTTTGTCGATACGAATATCCTTAAATGTTGGCGGAACATACTCAACCGAATCAGGCTGAATCACTTGAACATTGTACAAAAATCCTTTTTTCTTAAAGGTGAGCATATACTCTTCGTCTTCGTTAACTTGCGTAGAAACAGCATATTCACCGTTTTTCTTGGTTTCATCGTGGGCAGTTTCAAAGGTTTTTAAACCTGTTAGTTCAACGCTAACATTGGGTACAGGTTCGCCATTTTCGTTGGTAATTTTTCCTTTGATAAGAATCACTTGGTTAGGACTTGCCTCAGGTGGAAGGTCGGAGCAATAGATATCCCAATCGCCTTGTCCGCTGAGCATTTTCGACGAAAAATAAATTCGTTTGCCGTCGGCACTTACCACGTATGCCACCTCGTCGCCTTCGGTGTTGATGGGAAATCCGATATTTTTGGGTTTTGAAAACCGCGACATATCGTCTAAACGGCTTACAAAAATATCAAAACCGCCGAGACCGCCGTGTCCGTTGGATGCAAAATAGAGCGTTCTGTTGTCGGAATGTATAAACGGTGTTTTTTCGTCAAACTCGGTATTGATTTTTGGACCAAGATTGATGGGCGAACTCCACAGAGAATCAGAAGATTTGCGCACAATTTTATAAATATCGTAACCGCCATAACCACCGGGACGGTTGCTCGAAAAATAAATAGTATTGCCGGTAGCATCCACAGTTGGCTGACCGTCAAACAAATCGGTGTTTACGGTGTTTGGCAGTTTAATCAATGGTTGCCATACACCGTTTTCGTTGGCAGAATAGTAAATGTCGCAATCCTCGTGATCACAAATGGTGATATACACCACGCGATTATCAACTGTGAAGCACGCTCCGCCTTGCAACTTGCCTTGATTAAACGGCGAAGGAAGAGGTTCGCCCACTGTATAAAGTTCTGCCACAGTGTCGTTTGTAGAAATTTTGCGACTTAAAACTATCTGCTCCGAAAAATCTCCATTGCGCTTAATATGGCGACGTGTAAACAGAAACAACTCTCCATCGGGCGAAATCATCGGCAGATATTCGTCGTCGGAAGTGGAAATATTTTTCAATTCGCGGGGGTTAAACTTAACCGGGTGACTTATAATGTCGTAATATTCGTGAATCATATCAAGACGCTTTTGCGCCTTGGCACGACACGATGGTGCAGAATTGTCGTTGTCAAGAAAACTATTGAACAACCGTTCCGATTGTTCAAATTTTCGGTCGAGATAGCAACATTCGCCGAGATAAAAACTTGCACGACAACTATCGTGAGTAGGACAAAACTCAAACGAAAGAGCTAAATTTTTCTGCGCCAATTTTGAAAACTCCAACGCTCGGTCGGTCTGAAATCTCAGCTGTGCATCGCGTTGTTTATTAAGATAAAACTCGCCCAAAAGCAGAGTAGCAGGATAATATTTGGGATAATCAATAGTAATCTCGTTGAGATACTTAAAACCAAGATCCTGATTTTCTGACAAGAGAGCCACTGCATCGGAGTATTTCTTGTCGAGACCCTTGACCTTGGGCAAAGAGCAAGGTTTCTGCGCCAGACAAGTCGCAGAAACCAGCACCATAATCGTAAGAGGCAGAATACGTTTCATAACTATAAGGCTTTTTTCTTTATAACGTAAGAAAAGCAAAAATGAAACAAAAATGCCTCAAAAATCTTACTTTATGCTCTCAGCCTTTTGCATAGCCTCATTGTTGATCTTATTGGCCTGCTGTTCGGCGGTGTTCACAATTTTGTCGCCTTGAGCCCTTGCAGTAGAAACCACTTTGTCGGCCTGTGCATATGCTTCGTTGAGTTTTTTGTCGGCTTCAGCCTTTGCTTTCTTTTTCAACTCGTCGGCAGATTTTTGTGCAGCGGCTTTAGCCAATGGGTTTGTTGCCTTTGCAATAAGTTCATCAGCTTTTTTAGAGGCCTCGGCTATTGCCTGATCTGATAGCTCCTTGGCTTGCTGTTTCAACTTGTCGCACTGCTTTTGAGCAGAATTGATAAGTGTATCGCGAGTGTGTTTTGCCACAGCTATCACTTCATCGGCCTTCTTCTTGGCTTCGGCTATATATTTCTTGGCATTTTCAGAGAGTTTCTCTTTTGCTTCTTGAATCTTTTCTTGAACTACCTCTTTGATTACATCGGTGGCTGAAGTGTGGAATCCTACAATTTTGGGACTCAAAACAGTACCGCCAATTGTGGCTACAACTTTAATCATACCGCTACGGTCGCCACCAGCCACTTTGCCGAGAAGCTCGTTTGCCATAGACTCCACAAGGGTGAGACCAAAATCAAAATTAAGCGATTGGTCGAGACCGAGTTTGCCGCCAAATGAAGCATCTTGATCGTTGAGTTTAAACGCTGTAGTATCTACAATCACATCGCCGTCGATAATTTTGAAACCAACATTGATATTTTTCAAAGCAGGGTTAGCAAGTTTCTCATTTTTAGTAACTTGACCTATCATCTGGAAAATTTCAGAATTTTTGATAGCCACTTGATTTGTTGCAAGTCGTCCATCGCCATTGATGGTTTTAAGGTCGGGATTGAGAAAACGATCGGTGAAACCTGCGAAATTAATCTTAGCAGTAACATTGCCCTGACATTTTGTAGCAATAGGTGCAAGCTCTTGAACTGTGTTGAACGTTTTTGCAGTGGTTTGAATATCTACCTGACTTAAATCGAGTTGCAAATCCAATCCTGGACGGTTGATGTCGGCAGCATCGTAAACACCTGAAGCAAAAACTTTACCACCAAGAGTATTGAGTTTCAAATCATTGAGAAATGCAGCACCGTTTTTCAACCCAATCATACCGGTGAGATTATTGATAACTAAACTATCGTAAAGTATCTTTCCAATGTTTGAATTAAGAGCAAAATCAATGTTGGTAGGAATTTCGGGAGCCTCAACAGCCGAAGTGTCGGTAACACCATCGGAAGCCACAACCGAATGATCGTAAGAGTAAAAATCGTTTACATCAATAAGATTGCTCTTAAAGTTGAACGAAGCTTTCAGTGTGCTATCGGCAAACACATAATGGAAAATGTTGTCGATTTTGCCGGTGAGGTTAAAATCGCTCTTACCCATTGTCATATTGAGAGTTTCAAGGTCAGCCTTTTTGGGCGAAATAATAAGGTGAGCCTTGCTGATATCAATAGGCGGAAGGTCGGTCATCACAGTGCGGAAATTTTGCAAATTGATGTCTCCCTTAGCGTTAAACTTATCGTAAGCACCGTCGTCAAGATACGAAAGTTTGCCGTCGAAACTGAGAATTGCCTTAACCAAACCTTTCAAAGTCATATCTTCCAAAGGCACTACATCGGCAACAGATTCAAGTTGCAACGAAGCATTTACATCTCCAGCCAAATCAATATCTTTGGCAGAGGTCTGAACCAAGAAACGAGCGTCGATCGGGTTGTCAGCAATGTTTAAATGAACCTTCTTGGCATCAATATTAAGACTATCCAAATTGCCGGGACATTTAACACTAACATCCACATTGATATTTTCAACCGATTTGGGAAGGTCGGGATATTGAAAACGAGCATTGTCAATCAAAAGGTTAACCCAAAATTCGGGGAAAGAAACAGCGTTGAAATTACCTTTAGCACCACCGTCAAACGAAAACGAACCTGAGGTTTTTACACCTTCGAGATCCTTAGCATAATCGGCGGGAATCATACTCAAAACACTCTTAAAATCGGTATTGTCGGCACCAAATTTCAAATCCATACATACATTGGTGTCGGGCACAGCAATCCATCCGTCGAGGTTGAGAGCAAGTTGATTGATTTTGAATACATTTTCACGGAACGAAAATTTCATCTTCTCCATATCAGCATCAAGGTTGCTCTTAACGTCAACCACAGCATCGTTGATATAGATAATGGGTCCCATGCGAACATTGAGTTTTGAAATGTCCATAAGCATTGAGAGAATCGACTCCTTGTCGCTGAGGTCGCCGGTAAGTTTGAAATTGAGCGAATCGATAAGTGCGTGAACATCGGTAATACTATCGGTGTAAAGTACACGCATATTGTTGATTTCAAACTTTTTGAGAGCAAGTTTAAACGACGAAGCCGGCAGAGTGTCAATTTCTTGTTCTTCCACAGCCGTAGAATCGGTTTTAACAATGTCGTAATTTGGCTTGCCGTTTTTAAGCACAATAATATTAAACTTTGGCTGCTGAAGGTCTACCTGTTTTACCTTGATTTTGCCACCAAAAAGCGACATCAGGTTAACAGTGGCTTCTAAACGGTCGAATGCAGCAAGAGTGTCGTGTTCAAATTCGTCAACACCTTTTAAATATACACTATCAACACGGATTGTAACGTCGGGGAAATGCTTGAATAAGTTCATATTCAAGTCCTTAACATACAAGTCGGCATTGATATAATCTTTGGCCAACTGACATCCGTAATTGAGCAGTTTGTCAGAGAAAAACATCGGTATTATGATCATCAGCGCTATCACCGCCAACAATACGAATGCCAATACTTTGACAATTTTTTTGATAATTTTTTTCATCTGAATAATCCTCCTAAATAATTTTTTACAACCCACAAAACTAACAATAATTATTTATATAGACACACAATTTTGCACAGATATTGATTTATTTTTTATAAATTTGCAACAACAAATGTAAAACTATGGCGGAATTATTATTAAGCACAGCTTATCTACCAAATATACAATATATTAGAGCAATAGCGCAAAATCAGGAAGCAACCATAGAACTGTTTGAACATTTTCCAAAACAGACTTTCCGAAACCGTTGCCACATACTCACAGAGGCAGGTGCCACAAGTCTGAGCATTCCTATTGTAAAAGGCAAAAGCAAGCAATATTTGCGCGACACAAAAATCAGTTACAACGAACGTTGGCAACCTCAGCACTGGCACGCTATAGTGTCGGCATACAACTCTTCGCCATTTTTTGAATATTTCCGCGACGATATGGAACCATTCTTCCGCCGTCAATTCACCTTCCTTATTGACCTCAACAATGTGATTAACGATTTGATTTTTAAAATATTAAAAATCAAAACCACCATACATCACACCAATGATTTTATCACTCTTGATAATCCGAATTTCTACGACTTACGAAACTCAATTCACCCCAAAAAGAGTCAGACAATAGGCGAAAATTATTACACAGAAACACCTTATCCTCAGGTGTTTGACTCAAAATTTGGTTTCGTACCAAATTTGAGCATTATAGATATGATATTCAACGTAGGTTTTGAGGCTGAAGAACTTGTAAAATAGGCATAAGCAATGATTGAACGACTGAAAAACTTGGAATTTTACATCCCGCTGTTCATCGGCGCTTATTTGATAGCAGCGTTTAGATTCAAGGTGTTTGTGCTACCGTTTTCGTTTGGAGAAATAGAGTTTCTAAACCAATACATCAACATCACTGCCGATGGCAAGGCAGAATTGTTTCAAGGCAATATTCCAAACATTCCAGTATTGATTTACTACCTGATTATCAATATATTTGGTACCAATATCACCATAATACGCTCTGTGTCTGCGCTGTTTGCGGTCATTAATATTTTTGTGATTTGGAAATTTGGCAATTTCTTTTTTGGCAAACAGGCGGGCATTTTCGCCGCTACAATTACTATTGTGCAGAATGTATATTTGGCGCAATTTGCCACAGTGTTGCCCGATACCATCAACTCAACGCTAATAATAGCAGCGTTTTACTGTTTTCTCCGCGAAAAATATCGCACTATGGCAATATGGCTTGTGTTGGCTGTAAATATCAACATATCAAGTATTTTAACCGTATTGTTTCTTCTTGTGGCGTTTTTAGCTAAACTGAATACTCAAAACAAGTCGCAATCTATTGTATTTTTTGTGATTCCAATAATGGTGTATGCCACAGCCGAGGCTGTTAACTTTACAGTTTTCAACGAATTAGGCGTACTCAAAAATTTCTCATTGGCAAATTTCATCAATGAGTTTTACAACAAAACAGAGTTTGTATTCATATTGCAACAGAGAATATGCCTTGTGGCTATTTTTGCAATAGCACTCACAGCTGCCGCTTTGCAACGTCAAATAGAAAAATACGAAGTGAAAACCTACGTTTATGTAGGAGTGCTGATGATTCTGCTTACCGCTGCACATTCTTTGGTACAAACCGAATTGCGACAATTGGTAACAGCTGTTACACTTTTGGCAATAATTACCGGCGCAGCAGTTTCTGAAATAAAGATTTTTTATTCGTACAAATACATAATAATCAGCATTTTGATAATATTTTTTGCAGTGTTTGCAGCACGCAGTCGCAATACGTCGAGCGAATATATTGCATACACCAATCAAACCGAAACCGATATGAGCGCAGCCAAATACGCAAGCGAAAATATACCGTCTGACGACACTGTAATGTGTAGTCAGATTTTTTACAAAATACTAAGCAACAAGCATTTGGGATACATTTCTACTCCGCTCACAAATATCGACACAGTTTATTCCACCACCAAATACAGTTACATAATCAAGGGGCAAGATTCGGGCAATAAATTGATCAACGCTGTACTGCTCGAAGACAACTGCTTATTAGAGAAGGCATTCACCAAAAAAGACGCCGAGACCGAAGTATACAGCATAGAGAAATAAAAAAGCCTCCTTTCGGAGGCTGTCTATAATACATAATACTTAACAATCTATCGTTTTATAACTTCGTCGTAAGCGTCAAAATAGTTTTGAGCAAGATTTGTCCAGTCGAAATGCGTAGAGTTTTCCTCCACATTGTTTCGCATGCTTATGCGTTCGCGGCGACTGAGCTTAACAAATCGCAACATCAAATTTGCCATTTGCTCTGCACTATCGTTGTAGCTAACATTCTTACGATTAACCACATAGAGACCCATTTTTTCGCAATCGTCGAATTTTGCTTTGATGTACGAACCGAATCCGGCAAGGTCGCTGGTGATTGAGGGAATACCGCTCGCCATACATTCCAACGGAGTGTAACCCCAAGGTTCGTAATACGACGGGAAAACGCCCAAGTGACAACCACGGATAAATTGTCCGTACTCCATGTGAAACAGCGGGTTAGCCGAATTGATAAAGTCGGGATGGTAAACCACTTTAACTTTATCGTCGCGGTTGTTGATAAGGTTCGACATACGGAGGAAATTCAACACAGGGTCGTTTTCGTTTTTGAGGTTGTGGGTAACAATCAAAGGCAGATTGTTGCTCTTCCAAGTTTTAACATTACGACGAAGTTTGAGTTCTTCGTGCTCCTCAATCATATCGTTGAGGTTGGGCAACTTAAACGAACCATTGCTTTGAGTAATGGAGTAGAAAAGTTTTTTGCCAAGGTCGCGCTCAATTTCTTCGGTATTGCGTTTAATTTCTTCCAAAAGTGCTTTAGAATGAAGTACTTGCGCATTAAACGAGTAAGTAGGCTGACGAGTTATAAGGAAGAATACAACTGTGGCGTCGATATTCTCTAATTTCATTTTGTAATTGAGCCTTGCAAGTGCCTCCAAAGTAAGGTCAAAGCCCTTGTTTTGATACTCAAAACGTCCCGACGAGAAGAAATACATCGTTTTGTCCAAGTTAAACGAGTAACTTTGGAAGAAATGACCCATTACAAACTCGTTGATTTGTTCCTTGTAATCTAAGTGGAGGTTTTGGAATTCGTGCATAGCCTCAAAACGCTCGATATTCAAGCCGTTGGGCAAAATAAAATCTGGAGTGCGACCAAGCAAGTGAGTACATTCCTGAGCTGTGATTTCGCTTACGGTGGAAAACACGTGGCTACCATGAGCAGCTGCACGTTCCAAAGCTACAATGGGATAGATATTAAAGTGTTTAGCCTCGTCTTCCCAATTGTAAAACGGCAGATTGTTGTAGAAACTATGGTCGTTCATAGCCAGATAGCGACCGAGCATTGTGGCGTGAGTGGTGAAAACAGTCTTGATAGGCATATTCTCCTTTCGGATGTCCATAATAGGCACACCTGCCATCCATTCATGGAAATGAGCTATAATGTTGGTCTGTTGCAAATCGCTGTTAACCAATATTCTAAAAAACTCAGTTACCTGATAACCAAACGAAAGAACCTTGTTGGTAAGGTCGTCGTCGTAGTCGATAGAGATATAATGGTCGGCCCAAAGTTTATACTTGATGTCGCCAAGACGGTTGAATATAGTATAAGGGTTAAAAAGTATCACTTTGGGTCTACCAGTAACGAGCCAGTGACCATAATGCACCTCGAAACCGCTTTCGCGCATAGTGTGAACGGCGAAACCCACAGGGTCGGAAAGATCTTCGATAGCATCAAAAGCCGGTGAGGCCTGATCCTCGAAATAAGGTCCGAGCAGTATATAATTTTCTCTGTTCCATTTATTTACAATGGCGGGAATCTTTGAGCGGATAACGGTATAAATACCGCCAACTTGGTTGCAGACCTCCCATGCACATTCAAAAAGCATTGTCTGCGTAAAAAGTTCTTTATTTTCCTTTTCTTTGACCATTTTAGTTCAAATTAATAGTTCGGAAATTATTATTAAATAATAATCTTCTGTATTTCAATATGTTAGCCTATTAAACAAGTATTTAATTTCTAATATCCAAATTTACAAGTTTTTATATACAATGTCAAGTTTTTTTAAATAAAAATTATCAATTTAAAAACTTTTTTTTAACATCATTATAAGGTGGTGATTTTCAGATTTGTAACAAATAATATTTTTTTAATCATTAACAATGTACTAAAAATACCACACCTTTTGTAACAAAAAAGGTGCAAATTTTATTAAAATCTGCACCTTTGTATAAAATTAAAATGAAAAATTACAATGTTTCTTGTCGCAATTGCTCTATGTATTTGTCAATATCACGAAGCTTGTCGGCAATGCGAATATTTTGCGGACAGTGCGGCTGACATACTCCACAACCAATACAGTGATTTGCCTGACGTTTGGGTTCTACCACACGGTCGTACCCGATAAGGAATCGTTTGCGAGCTTCCACAAAGTTAGCGTCCTGAGTTGAAACCGAAATAAAACCTTCGTTGACACATTTATTATAATGTGTAAATGTAGTAGGAATATCCACACCGTAGGGACACGGCATACAATATTGACACGCAGTACACGGCACGAGAGGGAATTTAACAAACTCATCTGCAACACGTTGAAGAAGCACATTTTCGTCTTCGGTGCACTCTTCGAGCGGACAAAGCGTTGAAAGGTTATCTTGCAAATGCTCCATATAGGTCATACCCGAAAGAATGGTGAGAATATTTGGGTGCGTTGCAATCCATCTAAACGACCACGAAGCCACACTACTTTCAGGACGACGTTCGCGCAAATTTTCAGCCAAGTGAGTAGGCAATTTGGCAAGACGTCCACCCAAAATCGGTTCCATCACAAACACGGGGATTCCTGCATCTGTGAGACGATTATATAGATATTCGGCATCGGTGTTGCTGGGATTAATCTGTTTTGCATATTTCCAATCCACATAATTCATCTGAATCATGGCAAAATCCCAATGATACTTATCGTTGTTATCTACAAGATAATCAAACACTTTAACATCGCCGTGATACGAAAAACCAAGGTTGCGGATTCTGCCTGCCTCGCGCTCTTTTAAAAGAAAATCAAGAACGCCGTTTTCGATGTAACGTTTTTGCAAACATTCCAATCCGTCGAGTGCCTTGCCATCAACAAACGAGGTCATACCAATGCCGTGAAGATGCAGATAATCAATATGATCGGTTTGCAATTCTTTGAGCGAATTTTTGTACATTCCGGTAGATGCCTCAAAAGTCCATTGTTGAGGACTAAATGTTGACAACTTAGTAGAAATAAAGTACTTATCTCTTGGATGACGGCTAAGAGCAATGCCCATCGCGTGTTCCGACATTCCTCGGCAATACGCAGGCGAAGTGTCAAATAAGTTGAGACCGTGCTCTATGGCATAATCGGTAAGTTGATTTACTGTTTCTTGATCAATTTCGTCGCCACTTTCGCGTGCACTCTGATTGCTAATGGTGGGCAAACGCATAAAACCGTAACCAAGAATCGAAACCTTTTCGCCAGTTTTAGGATTAACGCGATAAGTCATTTTGTCGGTAGGAATATTTTTTGAAACCGACGTGGTAGTGTTGCCAAGTCCGCTATTTTCAGCAACTTTGCCGCAACCCGTAGCCGCAACAGCCGTTACAGCTGCCGACGCTCCGGCTATTTTTAAAAATTCGCGGCGTGATATATTTTTATCTGACATGATTCTAAGTAATTAAAAATTAACAATAAAAAATTATGCATTATTCATTATGCTTTATGAATTATGCATTAAAAATCGCCATGTACCAAATTACCTTCCACATAAATTGCCGAGAAAGGACGCACGGGACATAGATGTTCGCATGCACCGCAACCAAGGCAGCGTTCGGTATCAACAGAAGGAATCAAGATATCAGGATTTCCATCAAGCGGCACCATCGTAATAGCACCAGAAGGACAATGTTGAGCACAATTGCCACATTTAACGCCTTCGGCTACAGGCAAACAGTTTTGCTTAATCCAAACAGCATGACCGGCACGAATCGAAGCTTTCTCTTCGCGAGTGATTTTTTCGATAGCACCTGTGGGGCAAACTTCCGAACAGCGAGTACATTCGGGACGGCAATAACCACGCTCAAAACTCATTTCGGGCTGCATAAATGTTGCAAGATTAGACGACGGTCGCAAAACTCCATTAGGACATTGAGCCACACACAATTGACAAGCGGTGCAATGATTAGAAAAATGTTTAAAACCTCTTGCTCCTGCGGGTTTTACGGGTATTTCGCGTTCGGGAATTATTTTGTCTTCAATAATGGCAAGTCCACCGTCAACCGTTTTTTCTTGAGCTTTAACTACTGATGCGGCAGCAAGTAATGCGGTGGTAGTGAGTGTTTTGCGAAGCGAATCGTCAACTTCGGGGGTAGCCTTAGTTTCTGCTTTTTCCGATTTGCAACGACCGAAATCAATAGCTGATTTTTTACAAACATCAATACAATTCATACAAGCCACACAGCGCGAATAATCAATCTTATGCGATTTATAATCAAGTGCTTGAGCCTTGCAGTTCTTTTCACAGAGTCCGCAGTTTACACATTTGTCGGCGTTGATGTTAACCTTAAAAACTGATTTGGTAGAAATCAATCCGAGAACGGTGCCCACAGGGCAAACAGTGTTGCAGTAACCGCGTCCAGCTTTCCAACTCCAAACGCTTATTACAATGAAAGTTACAAGGGCAATACCGAATGTAAGTCCGCTCTTGATCCAAACGTCAACTCTGTAAACTGCATAAGATTCGTAATGCTCAGCTATGCTTGCACAGATATTGTGAAGCCACGAATATACAGGCTGAAATAGCGAATTAATCATTCGTCCGTATGCGCTATAAGGTGCAATCAAGTCGGCTACAGGGGCAAAAAATATCAAACACAACACAAACACACCTAAAATATAAAGGCGTGTAGATAGTTTTTTGTCTTTAAAGGCAAAACGGCGTTTTTTAAATCGTCCTGCTATGCGGCTAACAAAATCTTGAAATACGCCCATCGGGCAAATAACAGAGCAATAGACCCTTCCTAACAGAAAGGTGAGAGCAAGCACAAACAATATCACTCCTATATTGAGCGACAGAATGGCTGGTAAAAACTGCATTTTGGCCATCCAACCTAAGTAAGCGTGAAGCCCGCCGGTGAAGTCCAAAAACAGTATCGTTAAGCTCACCCAAAAAACAAGGGCAAGCCAAAAGCGGATTTTTTTAAGCATATATTTATTAATTAGTGATTTATGTGATTTTATTTGGTGTAATTCATAATAGTGGTAAGTTCGTAGCCGTCGTCGTCAATTTCGGTAGACGACAATGTTAACTTACTATTTGAAAGCGACAAAATCCTAATATCTTCCGAAGGACGTCCACTTATCAGAGTAGAAATAACCGAATCGTTCAACAAGCTCCAAGTACCAGAAGCACTGTCGGTTGGACTTGAAAGCGAAAACGTTTTGTCGCTACGAACATCAAAAACAAAATTGCCAACAAGTTCTTTCAAATGTTCTTCGATTTCCAACTTAATAGAATCGGGTGCATATTTTGATTTCTGAAGTTCACGGTTTTTACGATGTTGTTGCAAACTTTCTTTCACAACATTGTCGGCAGATTCAATTTCCATATCAATCTGTTTCAACTCTTTATCGATTTCATCAAGAGATTTCAAACTCTGATATTCGCAAAAACTTTCAAGGTCTGAAATTTCAGACTTTTCAAGAGTCCATCTACCTACCAACATTTGCTCCACGCCATCGCTGCATGCATAAAAAGAAGCAGCGATACTAAATGCAAAAATATATAGCAATTTTTTCATATTCAATTAGTTAGATACCTTTCTAAAGGTAAGTTTTGTTATAATATCAAGATTATCTACCTTTTCGGAAACCACAATAATCATTCGTTGATCGTTGAGTTCTTGCAATTGTACTTGGTCAAATTTGGTATCGCCTTCGGGTTGCATTTTTAGGTAATGGCTCGAAGGGTCGTATTCCCAATAACCACGTTCGGGATTAGGAGTAAATCCGGTACGTACAAACTTGCGATCTGCTGTGAAAACCAATTGGGCAACTCTTACAAGCGCTTCTACAGACTCTTGATGATTGATACTGTCTTGCTTGTTGGCACGGAACTGATTGTCAACATAACTTTCCATACGCCAAGTACCAATAAGAGGATTTTCCGAAGTGCGAATGTTTGAATTCAAGTCCACAGTATTGAGACTCTTGTTTTGAGCACCCGGGTCGCTTGCATTGGGACGGAACATTATAACAGCCAACAAAATAACTACCACAGCACCAAGCATATAGCAGATATTTTTGTAAAGAGTTTCTTTAGAACCGTCGCCCGTAGCTGCTTTTTTGGTAGTTGATTTTGCAACATTTGCAGTGCGACGTTGTTTCTTTTGTTCTTTCTCTTTTTTAAGACGTTTGCGGTCGGCAAGGTCGCCATAATTTTTGGTAAGAAGGTCGATAAGGTCTTCCGAAGCTGACGAAAACACAGTTTCGCTGTTGTCGATCCACACATGATCATTGAGAAAATATCGCTGAGTGGCAGTACTGTCCATATTAGAAGTTACAAAAGGAACAACAGTAACATCTTTTTCTTGACAAACGTCTAACACATTGATAAACGCGGAGTTAGTATCTGCCTTAGGCGAAAAAACAGCAATTACAACTTCGGGCAACTCATTCTCTGAAAGCGAGTTAACACCAGCGGTTACTGCAAAATTGTGCATTTTTAAAACCATCGCCAATTTTTCAGCGATGTTTTTTCCGTCGGGAGCGAACTGAATAAGTATCTTTTCCAATTTTATTTTACTTTTGTATAAATAGTCTTAGTTTCGATTTCACCATCTTTTGTAATCAACACAAGTTGATCGTCGGTGATAGATTCAATGTCCATAATAGCTTTAGAGCCGGAATCTTCGTCAATTACGTGCAACTGTTTGCCGTCGGCAAGTATAGTCCAACGTCCCTTGGTGGTAATATTATTTACAGTATTAACACAAGTGAGGTCGCTTTTAAATTCCGACTGAGATGATTTAGCCATTTCAGCAAAAAACTCCTTAACATCAGGGTTTGACGCTTCGGGACTGTTAGTTGTAAGTTCGGTCATCTGCCATTTGCCAATGATAAGGTCTTCGGGTTTCGACGAACAAGAACATACACATAATAAAACTGCTAAGATGAATAGAGAAGTGATGAGTTTTGTTTTCATTTTTAGTTACAATTTAGTTAATATCTTTGATAATTACAGCGCAAATATGCAAAAAAAAATGCAATGTTATCATTAATTACCACAAATTTACCAAAAAAAATCTACAAGTCGCCGTCTTCGGGCAATATACTCCGGCTAAATGTAGAAGATATATTATATAAAAGTGTGGCAAGGTCGGCAAGGTCGTCGATAAGTTGCATATGAATCTCGTGAGTGAGTTCCACATTAGGGTTCTCGTCCCAAAGACGTTTGATGTGCGAAAGGCGAAGACTATCAGCCAATTCGGCGGTTTGCTTGGTGTCGGCTGCTACCACGGCTATCTTTTGCGTATCGCGGGTAACGAGGGCAGAAATCAAACTTTGAAAATGATTTGAAATATTATTGTAGTAATGTGCTATTTCGTCGTGACCCTCTTTTGAAAACGATTTGCCAAGAGCTATCAGTTTGTTAAACAATGGCTTGATACCACGATGAATAACATCGCCCATACGTTCGGTCTGTTCTACAATAGAAATCATCGAAAAAATCTGCGAGGTAATCAGATTGCTTGCCTTGCGCCTTCCCACGGCAAAAAGATAGTTGCGAATTTGTTCCTCAATAAAATCGAGTTTGTTTTCCTTAATGTCGAGGTCGGCAATTACCTTTTCGATTTGGCGTCTCGACTCCGGCTTATCGGGATCATAATCGAGCAAAGGCTTGAGCGACTTATCAAACATTCGCCCGGTAAGTTTAATCAATGTGGCGGTTTCTGAAATAGAGAGTTCAATAGCCGATTGAGGCATCACATCCACATTGATGTCGATATATCTGAGGTGAGGAATGTTGTCTTCGGGAATTGGGCGGTCGGGACATATTTTTTCGATCAAATGCGCTACCGAAATGGTAAACGGCAAAATCACAAGAGCCGAACCAAACATATAAAGTGTATGAGCGTTGGCAATCTGACGTTCGGGTGAAATGGTCCACAAATCGCCAAGCCAATCGAGAAACATCACAAGCAGCGGAGTAAGCGGCACAAAAATAAACGCCGGAACAATCTTAACAAACAAATGCGCTATCATTGTGCGTTTGCTCTGTCGCGATGAACCCATAGCAGCCAACACCACAAGCAAACTGGTGCCAATACCGCTACCGATTATCAGCGGAAAAGCCTCGTCTAAACCCATGAGTCCCTCTTTGGCAAAAACCATTAATATGCCGGTAAACATACAACTACTCTGCATTATAGCAGTAGCCAATGTTCCCACAAGCACGCCGATTACAGGATTTGAAGCCGACGAAACCATTTCAAGAAATTGCGGCATTTCTTTAAGGTCTGACACCGAAATGCTCAACAATTTCATTCCATAAAATACCAATCCAAAACCAAGAATGGCGCTACCGGCATCGCGAATTTTGTCGTTAAACCCAGCAGTTTTTAGCAAAAAACCAACTATCACAGGAATAATGGCGTAGGCAGTGATATCAAATGCAATCATCTGACTTGTAAACGTGCTGCCTATGTTGGCGCCCAGTATTACGGGAATAGTCTGAAAAAATGTCATCAAATTGGTTTCCACAAAACTGAGCATCATAATGGTAGTAGCTCCGGTGCTTTGTGTTACCATTGTAAGTAGAATACCCGTTACAAGACTTGCAAAACGGTTTTTGTTCAGTTTTGTAAGAATATTGCGAATGTTTGTTCCCAAACTACTTTTGAGACCGTTGCTCATAAGCTCCATTCCCAAAAGGAAGAAAACCAAACCGCCGAGTGCACCGGCTATTACCGAAAACCAGTCGATTTCTATCGAAGTGTTCATATACTATCTGATAACAGACGCAATTTTTCTTAACAACTCAATACGGTCGATAGGCTTGGCAATATAATCGGTGCAGCCGGTGTTGAGTATTCGTTCCCGTTCATCGTCCATACTAAAGGCTGTTTGAGCCACAATAGGAACCTTCGGGTCTATTTTAAGAATTTCACGAGCTGCTGTATAACCGTCTTTCACCGGCATTTGCATATCCATAAGTATCAAACCTACATCGCGATTGGCATTAAAAAGCGATACACATTCCTCTCCGTCTTGAGCCCACAATATAGTGGCTCCGGTTTTGGAAAGTATCTTTTCCAAAAGAATATAGTTGATACGGGCATCTTCGGCTATGAGAATTTTTTTGCCTGAGAAATTAAACTCGGGAGCACCAGATGATTTGTCGCTCGAAGATATGTGAATAGGCTTTTTCTGGGGAAGGCAAATCACAAATTCGGAGCCAACGCCTTCTTCTGATTTTACGTCGATAGTGCCGTGCATCAATTCCACAAGATTTTTGGTGATAGCCAGACCCAAACCAAGTCCATTGTTGGTTTTTACTGTGCCCACTTGCGTAAACCTGCCGAAAATTTTGGTAATCATATCGCGGGGAATGCCAATACCTGTATCCTTAACCGACAAAACAAGACTACCTTGGGTTATATTGTAACTGAATGTTACGGAGCCTGTTGACGTAAATTTGATGGCGTTGCTCACAAGATTGATAAGAATCTGCATAATGCGCTGAGCATCACCAAAAACAATGCTCGAAGGTTGCCGCAAAGGCTTGATACACACTATGTCAACATCATCTTTGTGAAGTTCGGCACGCAACATACGGCTACGTTCGTCTAACTCGTCGAAAAGATTATTGATGTCGAATGATATTTCTTCAATCTGTATCTTGTTGTGCTGCAACTTATTAAAATCAGAAAAATCGTCCAACAGATGAAGCAGCGAAATGCAACTGTTGCGTATATATTTAAGGTAATGTGTGCGATCGTCGGTGCTGATACTGTCGTCGTTGAGAATATTGCTAAAACCAATAATGGCATTTAGCGGACTACGAAGTTCGTGCGCAAAGTTTGAACAAAGATCATCTTTATTGAGTTGATTATTGTCGTAGTGTTTCGACACTTCGTGAACCATTGCAAAAACGCCCTTTTTCTCCACAATTCTTACAACGGTAAACTTGCAGCGCAAGGTTTTTGTGTCGCCGCTGGGCATTATAATATTGAAGTAAAATTCTTCCTTGTCGGAGTAATTTTTCAACACTCCGATAAACTTGCGCTTCATTTTGAAAAAGTCAGATTTGGAAATAATCTCTATAAGATTGTTTTCCAAATACTTATATGTTCGCCCTGTGATACGGCGTATTTCATTGTTGACATGAACCAATTGTTTTTCGTAAAAGACAGCAATGCCAGTGTCGATAGATTGAACTATTTGATTGAGTATATAATAATTCTCTATCAGCTTGTCTTTCACCGTTAAACCGTGGTTGGCAATTGATGTATACATAAGCGAGTTTATTAATAAAATCGTTTGTAAATATACACATTTTTCAAATAAAAATCAAGGTTTAAACTATTTTAATCCAATTTTTTTTTAAAAGAAACGTTATTAGGTAAACCAAAAAACAAAGATGATGTTTAATGCAAAAAGACTAACAGCAGCAGCAATGCTCTGCATTTCAGCGCTTATGTGCAATGCGCAAAGCAATATTAGCGCAGCCCTCACCGGATTGGGCGCAGATTTTGGCGACAGAGAAAATGCACCTCTCTATAAAATCAAAGCCGACGACAATGGCAAAATTCTGGTGGAACCCGGCATTCGTCTCGGAGCAGAATTATATGCCAACGATTTTACAAGTCTCAAATTTGCCCAAACAATAAGAATGGACTGCATGAAAAAAGCAGCTTTCACCACCGAGTTGATGCTAAGATTCCGCCTTTTCAAAATTTACAAGCACTCGCTTTCTATTGGATTTGGTGGAGCAGCATTTTACCGAAAAACTTGGCAAGACATTGAGGGATACAAAGATGATGGATACAAAAACGGAACTTTGCAAAACAAAGTATTGCCCACTGCCGAATTGGAATACAACTACGTAATCAGCAAGAAAAACGACCTATCGTTTGCTGTTACTCATTTTGGTCCTAAGGCTGTAGGATTTGCCGTTGGCGTAAAACATTGGTTCTCACGCAAGAGCAGCCACTGCAACACTTGTCCGAGTTTTCACTAAAAAATGATTATTTAAGCCAACCGTCTGTGTTTTTGAGGTTTTTGTAACTTTTCAACTCACAGCGGATGGATGCTATAGGCATATCAATCTTGATTTTCAGCGGCACATAGTTGCCGTCGTTGGTAAACCATGCTTCAAGGGCATCTTCCTTTTTAAACACCGACTTGTCGTCGAGCACGGGCACAAATTTTAAACACTCAATCTTGCCAAAATCCGACTTTATTACTTCGGTCTTTTTGTATTTGAGCGAAACTAAATATAAATCCTCGTTGAACCATGTGTGAAGCGGCATCGATTCATTTTTTTCGTATTTTTTATCAAAAATGAACCTCCGCGAGTAGTAAAATGCCGAAATAAGATCAAATGTATGGGGAGGCACTTCGTGACGACCGCTTTTCATACTGTAAAGCACGCAACTATCTTGACAAAAAATATCCTCATTATAACGTTTGTAGTTGTTTTCGGTAACATTGCGGACAGCTTTGAGCGGATAACCGGTGGTAATATCAAAAAGACTTTCGTAAATGTCGTAGATATGCGCCACCTTGCTTACCACGCCGGTAGAATAGCAAACCGCCTTAACATGAAAATAATAGTCGTAGCCTACAGGTTGCAAACCAACAGTGATTTTTAGCTCACCACCTTTAACTATACCGTACTTAAGATCGTAAACAAGCTCCTCGCCGGGCTGAAATGCAGTGTTTACCTTATATTTTTCCTCAACAATTTGTGTAGCTTTTGACTGATTTTGAGCCGAAAGACTATACGATGTCAAAAGCAATAAAATAATCAAACAAGATTTAGTCATAATTACTAATTACAATTTTCAGCAACAAATTTACGGATAAAACAACAAAAAATCCAGTCTTCTTACATAAAAAAATAAAAAAGTAAGGTTAAATAATTTGGATAAAAGAAAATTTCATATATTTGTGTTTTTCAAATAAACAACATAACGGATCAAAAAAAACTACAATTAAATGCGTAACACCAAGATTGCCGTGGCCCTTGCACTCACTGCCCTAACGGTATTTGCCGCCATATCGTGCAATAGTTTATCTCATTTCGGCAGACTAACCCAAGGACGGATAGTGTACGGAATAGAGTATCCGAAAGAAGAAGGACAGCCCATACTTGTAACACTACTACCCCCTACTATGGAATTGAAATTCAAGGAAAACAATACGGTTATAAACATCACGGGTTTTGCCAACATGTTTAACTTGAAATACATAACCGACAGCCACACTCATACCAACTACACTCTGTTTAGGGTTATGAATCAGAAACTTATGTATAAGGCGGACACCACCGAAAAGGCTTTCGGATACGACCAGATGAACAATCTCACTCTTACTTATACCGACGACACTCTCACTATTTGCGGCTACAAATGCCACAAAGCCATTGCCAAAGGCAACAAACCAGATAGCGAAAGTTACGACCTATATTATACCGACGAAATAGCTATCAATCGTCCCAACACCAACAACCCGTTTAAACAATTAGATGGCGTGCTGCTTGGTTTTCAAGTTAGATTGCACGGTATCAGCATGATAATGAGAGCAATAGAAATAAAGTCAGAGGAGGTTGACGACTCTGAATTTAATATTCCCACTGATTTTAAACAAGTAACTTACAGCGAGTTGCAAGATTTTATCAATGATTATATGAAATAGGCTATTCTGCTAAAAATTCCATTGCGAAATTTCATTTAGTTGAGAGTAGTCGGTGTAATCAATCTTAACAGGACATACAGAAATATATCCGTTAGCCAATGCCCATTCATCGGTGTCGTCGGCATCGGGTTCGTGATTCACAAACTTGCCGCACAGCCAATAATACATCTTACGATTGTTAGGGTGAATATTTTCCTCGTAATACTCGTCCCACATAGCACTGCACATTCGGGCAGTTTTGATACCCACAATTTGGTGTTCGGCAGGATTTGGAATATTTACATTTAGGCAAAGAGTGTCGTTACCTTTGTATTCCAACACTTTGGAAGTTATTTTACGAACATATTCGGCTATTTCGGCAAAATCCACATCGGCAGAAAAGTTTAAAATAGAGAAACCAACCGAATGAATATTGTGCAACGCACCTTCCATAGCAGCTCCCATAGTGCCTGAGTACAAAAGGTTTATGCTCGAATTAGATCCGTGATTTATTCCGCTAAGAATAATATCAGGACGACGCGGAAGTATCTTGTAAAGTGCAATTTTAACGCAGTCGGCAGGCGAACCGGTGCATTTATATGCCGTTACCTCAGGGTCAAAAGCGTGCGATGTTCGATACCACAAGGGCAAATCAAGTGTAATACTGTGTCCTTTGCCGCTCTGAGGCTTGTCGGGTGCCACCACCACTACTTTGCCCAAAGACATAACAGCGGCTACAAGTTCTTTAAGCCCGCGAGCAAAAATACCATCATCGTTGCACACAAGTATCAAGGGCAATGAATTGTTGTCCATATCTTCCATATAATTATTGTTTTATTATCTTAAGTATCAATTAATCAATATCAAAGCCAATGCTTATGACGCGAGAATCTTATTCCCACAAATGCCATTATTATTGAAAATACAAGTATTATCGGCATAGCCCAAACCCACGACTCCATTCCGTTGGGCACGTTCATTCCAAAAAACGAAGCTATCAACGTAGGTATCATCAAAATAATCGACACTGAGGTCATCTGCTTCATTACCACGTTGAGGTTGTTGGAAATAACGCTTGCAAATGTATCCATCATTCCGCTTTGAATGTTGCTGTATATCTGCGCCATCTCGATAGCCTGTTTGGTTTCAATCATTGCGTCTTCGATAAGGTCTTCGTTGATTTCGCTAAACATTGTCTTTTTAGAGTTTTTAAACTTGGCAAGAACAAGTTCGTTGCTCTTCAATGAGGTGATAAAAAACACAAGGCATTTCTCTAATTTCAAAAGTTTGTTGAGTTCCTTGTTTCTAATTGACTTTTCTATCTCCTTTTCAATCAATGATGTATGTTGGTTTATCTGTCTCAGATAATACATAAACGAGTTTGCACTGCGTATAAACAGGTTGAGAGTGAAGTTGATACGGTCGTAAACCGGCTGCGACGAATTTCGATAAACCGAAGGTTGGTCTACAGGCAACACATTGTTGGGCACGTTGCATATAGTTACCGTGTAATCCTCGCCCATAAATATTCCAAGCGGGTAGGTAGAGTAATTCATCGTATCGCCCTGAGTTTCCACCGGAATACGCAAAATTATCATACTCCAATCATCATCCACCTCGTAACGCGGTCTCTCGTCGTTGTCGAGGATGTCTTGGATAACATCTTGCGGAACTTTGAATTTTTCTTGCAACAGTTCCACCTCTTCGCTGTCGGGTTGTACGCAATGTACCCAACAGCCGTTTTCAAGTTCGCTGAATTTCTCGGCGCCCAAGAAACTTCTGTACATCTGAATCATTTGCTAAACCTCCAAATTTCACATCCCAAGAGTAGGGAAAAGGAGGTTTCAAAAAAGAAACGTTCTTACCCCTCCGGGAAAAAATTAAAGTTTTCTAAATTATAAGGGTCTTCGTCCATAGGATAAAAACTTAAGTATTGCTACATTTACGCTGCAAATATAGCGTTTTATTTTTTTAGGTGCAAATTTAGCCAACAAAAAAAGAACGCCTCGGCAAAAAAACTTGCGAGGCGTTATGATCAAATATAAATGTGACTATAACATTAATCTCAAGCCATATAGATTAGTCGCCTAAGGTGGCCACCATTACAGCCTTGATAGTATGGAGACGGTTTTCGGCTTGGTCGAACACGATAGATGCCTTAGATTCAAATACTTCGTCGGTAACTTCGATACAATCCAAACTGTATTTTTCGTAAATCTGACGGCCAACAGATGTTTCCAAATCGTGAAACGCCGGTAGGCAGTGCATAAATTTAACATCGGGATTGCCGGTGAGTTTCAAGCAGTTGCTATCTACACGATATTTCAAAAGCATATCAATGCGTTCTTTCCATACTTCGGCGGGTTCGCCCATAGATACCCAAACGTCGGTGTAAATTACATCACAGTCTTTTACGCCTTGAGCAATGTCTTCGGTAACTGTGATTTTTGCTCCCGAAACCAATGCCAACGACTGACACTTGTCAAGTAAGTTAGCATCAGGCGAAAGTTTTTTGGGGCCAACAAGACGAATGTCCATACCCAATTTAGAGGCTATCACAAGCAGCGAGTTTACTGTATTGCAGTGCAAATCACCGAGAAATGCTATTTTTATATCCTTAACATCTTTGTTGAAATGCTCTTGAATTGTAAGTAAATCGGCAAGAGCTTGTGTGGGATGAAATTCGTTTGTAAGACCGTTCCAAACAGGAACACCAGAAAACTCGGCAAGCTGCTCCACTATCTTCTGACCAAATCCACGGTATTCAATGGCGTCAAACATTCGTCCAAATACACGTGCTGAATCCTTGATTGATTCCTTGTGTCCAAGTTGACTGCCCGAAGGAGTGATGTATACAGTTCGGGCGCCTTGATCGGCAGCCGCCACCTCAAATGCACAACGAGTACGGGTAGATGTTTTTTCAAATACTAATGCAATGTTTTTTCCGGTAAGGTGCTTAACCTCTGTTCCCTGCGATTTGGCTTTTTTCAAATCGGCTGCCAACTGCAACATGTAATTGATTTCCTCGGGAGTAAAATCGAGGAGAGTTAGCAGACTTCTGTTTTTTAAATTCACTGTCATTTGGTTAAAACGTTGTTTTGTGCAAAATTAACGAAAAATATTGAAAACCAAGTAAGCGAAATACTGAAATTATTCAGCTGCCGCATATACCTTGGTAAAAAACTCTCTCAATTCGCCGTAACCCGACAATTCAAAAAATGGTGATGAAATATCTACATCTATCTGATAAACAGTATGTCCGTCTTCTTCAGAAACACCAAAAGTGGCATTGAGCCTACCGCCTACTGCCGAAAAATTCTGCGGAGAAAAACCATTGCTCATAGGTTGATTGCACTCCACCTTGTAGGTATAATGTCTTGGCACCACAAAGTCAACAGGCATAGAACGTGTCAACTCAGGGAAGGGATTATCGCCCATAAGCACTTGGAAAATAGATTGCAGGTTGTTGCCGCCAAAGGCAAACGAAGTATCACTTACGTGTTTTTCTTCGGTAAAAACTCCGTTACTTTGGTCAGAAATTCTACACATACCATCAGAGAGATTGGCAGTAAGATGCAGTTCGTCGGCAAAGGATTGTTGCAACGACACAAAGTAATGATTCTCGGTTAGCATTACAAGATATTGATTGTTGATATTCTGTTTGTTAAGCTGATCAAAAGGACGGTTAGGATCAGTAGCGTCAATGATATAACTTAATATGTTGTTGTCGTGAATAAACGAAACATAAGCAAGTATGTTGTTGAATTGCAACTTGTTAACATACGAAGAATCTACTGTACCAAAATCTCTTGTGGCAGACAACACCGGATATGCATCAAAACCGGCTCTACGCAGCAATGATATTAAAGTGGCATTGATTTCGGCACTACTACCCTTTCTACTCTTTAATACAGTTTCGGGAGCATGATATACACAATTGGAATAAGTGCCGTCCCACTTTATATTAGATGATACATATCCATAAAGTTTTTTCAAAAGCGACAGCGAATCAACACCATCGGCATTATCAAAAATTTCTGAAAGTGTGTCGTTTAGTACAAACGATTTGAGTATAGGTTTCCAAAATACGGAACTGCGACGGAGGTCTTTGGTAAAACGTGTCCAGTTGTTACTTTCAAACTTTATGTAGCCGGGACTTACAATCTGGTTCCAAACCTCAAATTTTGAAAGATAACGATTGCCGGGTTCATCGTAAGCAAATAGTAGTCGGGTAAGTCGCGCCCAAACATCGGTAAGTGATTGATTTTGATGGATATCCTCGGTTATCTTTTTGGGACGCATAATCAATCGCGAGTCGAAATATTTTTTCTGCGGCATAAATTCATAAATAGTATCCACAGGAACAGTATTATAGGCGGTAAACACATTTCTAACCGACGGAAAACGAAATGTAATCATCTGTCCGCGTTCAGAATATACGTTAACAGGACCATTTGCCGACGAGAAATTCTCATTAATAGAAACAAAATGATAATCGGATAATCGGTCAACTGGAGCATTTTCGCCGGTAACTAAAAATTCATATTCAATAAAATCGGGAAATTCTGTTACTACCTGCGAAACTTTGCAAGGATATGCACTGTGAAAATCCCACACTTCGGGATGCGAATAGTCGAATGTTACTTTAGTATACTGTATATCAACAATATCGCCGGCTTTTATTTCAGGAAAATGAATAATCAAACTACTTTTGATACTATCGCGATCAATCACTTCCACATTTTTGTATTTTACTTTATGCTCGGTAACTTTTTGGTTCACAAGTCGATAAATTCGAGCCCTAGTGTTCAATACTTTTTCGTATTCGTATCTTCCGCTGAATGGCACTACTATTTGGTTGTTTTCTAAAAAATTGTCTTCCAATGCTTTGTAACGAATATGATGGGTATTGAAAAACATAACCTGATGGTCGTAAGTGTTGAAAGTGTTGATGCGCTGGTTGATTAGCACCACAGCTTTTGGGTTTCCAAATTGTTCCAACTCCGACGGCTTGAAATCGTCGGCGGTAACAACACCAAAATTTTTCACAGTTGTATCTTTCTGAGAATAAACACAGATTGATAAAAATACTGAAATACAGACAAATATAAACTTTTTCATAGTCATTTAATATAAATATCACAACACACAATAGTAGTAAATAATTGGATAAAAAAAAAGTGTTTCGCCCCAAAAAGGTGAAACACTATATAAATCACAAATTGATAATCTAAATTACAATACGTATTTCGACTCGCGGAGAGCTTTGATTTTTTCATCCTCCATATAGTCTTCAAAATCCATATACTTATCAATCAATCCGTTGGGAGTGATTTCAAGAATACGGTTGCAGACAGTATGAATAAACTCGTGGTCGTGCGATGTCATAATGATGTTGCCGGGATAGGTCTTCATATTGTTGTTGAATGCCTGAATCGACTCCATATCCAAATGGTTGGTGGGGTGGTCAAGCATAATCAAGTTGGGATTTTGAAGCATCATTCGGGCAATCATGCAACGCATTTTTTCACCTCCCGAAAGCACGGTGCATTTCTTGTTGATGTCGTCGCCCGAGAAAAGCATCTTGCCGAGATATCCACGCAAGAAAACCTCAGTGGTGTCGGTAGAAAACTGAGCAAGCCAATCTTTGATAGAGATTTCTTTCTGGAAAAACTCGTTGTTGTCTAACGGAAGATATGCTGTGGTGATGGTTTGTCCCCATTGGAATGAACCCGAAGTAGGTTGAATTTCGCCGGTGATAATGCGGAAAAACGCTGTTGTAGCACGTTGGTCGTGCGAAAGAAGTGCAATTTTGTCGTTGCGCTCAATGTTAAACGAGATATTTTTGAAGAGAACCTCGCCATTGAGTTCGTAACTCAAATCTTTAACTTCGAGCACTTTGTCGCCTGCAGGACGCTCAGGAGTGAAAATTATGCCCGGATAGCGACGTGTAGAGGGAGCAATCTGTTCGATATTGAGTTTTTCGAGCATCTTTTTGCGGCTTGTGGTTTGTTTGCTCTTAGCCACATTGGCACTGAATCGTTGAATAAATTCAAGAAGTTCTTTTTTCTTCTCCTCGGCTTTCTTGTTCTGAGCAGCCTGCTGACGCTGAGCAAGTTGCGAACTTTCGTACCAGAACGAATAGTTGCCCGAAAACATACGAATCTTATTGAAATCGATGTCCACAATATCGGTGCAGACATTGTCGAGGAAGTGACGGTCGTGCGAAACAACAATCACAGTATTCTGAAAATTAGAGAGATAGTTTTCTAACCAAAGAACAGTGTCGAGGTCGAGGTCGTTGGTAGGCTCGTCGAGCAAAAGGTTGTCAGGATTACCGAAAAGTGCTTGAGCAAGAAGTACTTTCACACGTTCTTTACCGCTGATATCTTTCATCAACTGATTGTGGATATTTTCTTTGATGCCAAGACCACTGAGAAGTGCAGCGGCGTTGCTTTCGGCATTCCAACCGTCCATTTCGGCAAATTCGTCCTCAAGTTTACCGAGCACTATACCGTCCTCGTCGTTGAAATCGGCTTTGGCATAAAGTTCATTTTTCTTTTGCATATTGTCCCACAGTTTGCGGTGACCCATAAGAACAGTGTCTAAAACTGTAAACTCCTGAAACTCAAAGTGGTTTTGTTTCAAAACTGAGAGACGCTCGCCGTGACCGAGTTCCACTGTACCACGTGTGGAGTCAAGGTCGCCTGCAAGAATTTTTAGAAAAGTAGACTTTCCTGCGCCGTTTGCGCCGATAACACCGTAACAGTTGCCGGGTGTAAATTTCAAGTTAACATCCTCAAACAGAGGTTTTTTGTCGAACTGTATCGCTAAATTCTGAACTGTAATCATTTTCGTAATTATTTGCCGCAAAGGTAATAACAAAAATTGTATTTACAATATAGTACTACAACGTGGCAGGTGTTTTTTAATCAAAATTTAAAACTGATGAAAAATAATAAAAAACATCTATTTTTTTGTAGTATTAATTAATTTTGTTACATTTGCATACTCAAAAAATAAACGTATATGAACAAAATTTTTTGTTTAGAGACCGAATGGGATAAGTCTATTCAGGATTTGAAAAAAAAGTCAGCAGCAAAATCGTTGCTCGAATTTTTAGAAAACACTCTGAATATTCCTTATGCATTTCGCCAAGTGGCTACATCTCAAGACTTTGAATATTATATCAACCATCTCAACTATAGTTCGTACTCGGCTTACGATATGGTATACCTCTGTTTTCACGGTGCCAAAAGTGCTATAGAGTTTGCCAACGGCGTTAACCTAAATCTGCGCACATTTGCCAACAAACACGAGAATCTTTTTCTCAACCGAAACGTGCATTTCGGTTCGTGCAGTTCGCTGCGAATGAAAGAGAACGAAATAAAAGCATTCAAACATCACACAAACGCCAGAATGATAACTGGTTACACTCGCGATGTTGATTTTATGAATAGTTTTGTTTTTGAACTTTGGCTTCTAAACGCCATAGCCACACACCCGAATTATACCGCCAAAGGCATAATGGCAAGGGCTATGCTTGAAATGCCCGGTCACGTAAAAAAATTCGGATTTGTGGCTTACTAACCCAATGAAATATCTTCAAAATTGACCTTAATTATGGTCGAATACATATTCCACAATATTTGCGCCCATCTGCAAGGCTTGTAGATGTTTTTCTTGTGTATCGTTGTGAACCTCAGGATCTTCCCATCCATCGCCAAGGTCACATTCCCAAGTGTAAAGAAACACAAGACGATCTTCGATAAAAATACCAAAAGCCACTGGAGCATGATTGTCGTGCTCGTGAATTTTTGGCAAACCGTGATTGAAATGGTATTTTTGATGAAAAATCAAATGTGATGACGGAATCTCTACCAAAGGATTGTCGGGAAAAACGCGCTTCATTTCACGAAACACAAAATCGCGAGTGCCATAGTTGTCGTCGAAATGGAGAAAACCACCCGACATAAGGTAAAGCCGCAAATTTTCGATATCCGAAGCCGAAAACTCCACATTGCCGTGACCCGTGGCGTGCACAAAAGGATAGTTGAAAATCTCAGCACTGCCGGGCTCCACAGTAGGAATGTCGTTTGAAATATTGGTTTTGAGATTTTGATTACAAAACTTTACAAGATTAGGCAACGACGTGGGATTTGCATACCAGTCGCCACCTCCTGAATATTTTAATAAGGCTATTTTAAGAGTCTGCGATTGAGATGCAACCGCAGACATCAAAAGAAATATCGTTAAAAGAAACCTCACTTTAAATACCCGTGTAATTAAACGGAGAAATCTTCATAAGTTCCTCTTTAACAGAGTCTTTTACATCTAAGGTTTGAATAAATCCGTGAATATCGTCGGCGGTAATCTGACGGTTTACACGTGTGAGTTCCTTAAGTTTTTCGTAAGCATTGGGAACACATTCGCGACGAAGAATTGTCTGAATAGCCTCAGCACAAACTGCCCAGTTGTTTTCAAGATCGGCATCGATAGACTCTTTGTGGAGAATAAGTTTGCCAAGACCCTTGAGAAGCGATTTCATAGCAATGATAGTGTGAGCCACCGGAACACCGATATTGCGCAAAACTGTGCTGTCGGTAAGGTCGCGTTGCAAACGAGAAATGGGAAGTTTCTGTGCCAAATGTGTAAATATTGCGTTGGCTATACCGAGGTTGCCTTCAGCATTTTCAAAATCAATCGGGTTAACCTTGTGAGGCATTGCCGAAGAACCAACTTCACCGGCTTTAAGTTTCTGCTTGAAATAGTTCATCGAAATATACATCCAAATGTCGCGACAAAGGTCGATAAGGATAGTATTGATGCGTTTCATACCATCGCAGAAAGCAGCAAAATTGTCGTAATGTTCTATCTGAGTGGTTACTTGGCTGCGTTCCAAACCAAGCACATGATTTACAAACGAATTGGCAAACCTTGTCCAATCAATTTCGGGATAAGCCACATTGTGAGCGTTGAAATTGCCGGTAGCGCCGCCAAACTTAGCCGAGAATGGAACAAGTTTCAAAAGTCCCATCTGAGTTTGAAGACGTTCTACATACACCTCAATCTCTTTTCCGAGTTTTGTGGGACTTGCCGGCTGTCCGTGAGTGCGAGCAAGCATAGCCACATCAGCCCATTCGCCCGAACGATGATAAAGTTCTAATGTAACTTTGTCGAGCAAAGGCAAGTAAACATTATTGAAAGCTGCCTGCAACGAGTAAGGCACTGCAGTATTGTTGATATCCTGAGATGTAAGTCCGAAATGGATAAACGACTTGTATTGAGCAATATCCAATTCGTCGAATTTTTCACGCAAGAAATATTCTACGGCTTTAACATCGTGATTGGTAGTTTTTTCTATCTCTTTGATACGCAGAGCATCCTTGGTTTCAAACTTGCGGTAAGCAGCACGCAAAGGTTTGAACAGCGAGCGATCAAAATCTTTGAGTTGAGGAAGCGGTATTTCGCAAAGTGCGATAAAATACTCCACTTCTACCATTACACGGTATTTGATAAGTCCGAATTCTGAAAAATATTCAGCTATTTCGTCAACTTTGTTTCTGTATCTGCCGTCTACAGGCGATATGGCGGTTAGTTCGGTCAATTCCATTTCGTAATCAAATTTATATGGCAAAGGTAAAAAAATATTAAAATAAAAACTAATGGTTTTGCAAAAAAAATTTTAGTTTTTCAGCATTTTCAAGATTTTCTTCGAAGTTTCATCTCCTTCAGCGGCATCTTTCTTTAATTTTTTGAGAACCTTATCGCCGCCTTTAGGATTGTTAACAGATTGATTAAAAAGGGTTTTGGCTTTATCTAAATTCTCTGCTGTGCCTTTTCCTTTCATGTAGCATTTGCCAAGTTCAAACTGAGCGTCGGCATTGTCTTGAGCGGCAGATTTTTCAAAATATTGAAACGCCTTATCGAGATCTTTGGTCACCCCCTCCCCTTTTTTGTAACATTTGCCCAATTCGTATTGTGCTTTGGGATGGTTTTGTGCAGCTGCCTTTTCGTACCAAAAAACAGCCTGCTGATCGTTTTCAGCTATACCGTGACCCTTGTCGTAACATCTACCAAGATAGTATTGAGCTTTTTTATAGCCTTGATCTGCCGAGGTTTGAAACTTTGCAAAAGCCTCTTTGTACTTTTTGGCATCGTATAGAGTCTTGCCCTCTTTATAAATGGTTTCTGCATCTTGTGCGTAGAGAATTCCGCACAACAAACTAAAAACCAACAACATAAATAATCTTTTCATAAGTATATAGCATTAATAAGTAAGTGTCTGCTTTAAAAAAACGCACACCTTTATATATATAATGTGTAGCCGAGTACAATAATATGCAAAAATCGTGAAAAACCGAACGAGGAAAATGTATTTTTAGGATATTTTTGATACTTTTGCAAAAAATTAAAACAATGTCCGACATTCAGATTCACATATCAGCCGACCAAGAGGAGATGCTTCCCCTCACCGACCGCGAAGGCAATATCATAGGCAAGGCATTGCGAAGCCGTTGTCATCAAGACAAATCGCTCATTCACCCTGTGGTTCACGTACATATATACAATTCAAAAGGCGAAATATACCTTCAAAAACGTTCAAAAAACAAGAAAATTCAACCCGGTAAATGGGACACAGCAGTGGGCGGACACATTGTTTATGGCGAACCCGAAAACGAGGCATTAAAACGTGAGGCTTGGGAAGAAGCAGGCGTGGAAAATGGTGATTTTGAGAAAATTACACGTTATCTTTGGGAAGGAAAAGTGGAAACTGAGGTTATCAACGTATACAAATGCCACTACGAAAACCCAAAAATTGTATCGGTAGACGAAATCGACGACGGACGTTTTTGGACCAAGCAAGAAATAGAGCAAAATATTGGTAAAGAACTATTTACACCAAACTTTGAATCCGAGTTCTTAAAAATTAAAGATTTGTTGTAACTAAAAACCCGACAATATGGATTTTGCACAGATCAAGGAGTTGAAAGAAAAAATATTTGCAGGCTACCAAATCACCACGGAGGAAGCTTTAGCACTGTCGCAAACGCGCAACATTGAGGCGCTCTATTACAGTGCCAACCAGATACGCGCAAAAATGAAAGGAAGGGTTTTTGAAATTTGCTCAGGCGTAAAAGTGGAATCGGCAAAATGTCAATACAACTGCGAATGGTGCGCATTTAGCCAAAAATCAACACTGCCAATCAAAGAATACAATATTGTAGACGAAAAAACCGCTATTGATTTCGCACTCAAGTTTGCCGCACAAAAAGTAAGCAGACTATCACTAATTGCTACAAGCAACGACATTACCGATCACAAGCTAACTCAAATCATTGAACTTAGCAAAAAAATAGCCGACAAAAGCGGTTTGAAACTCTGCGCCACACTCGGACATCTTACCAAAGAGCAATTGCAAAGACTCAAAAACGAAAGCCGCATCACCACATTTCAATGCAACTTACACACATCGCCCGAATTATATCAAAAGCTCTGTACATCATGTAGTTATCAAAAGAAACTTGAGACCATAGAAAACGCTCAAAAAGCAGGGTTTGACATCTGCTGCGGATTAATAATCGGAATGGGCGAAACGATGTTAGACCGTATCAACGTGGCAATTAAAATCAGAGAATTAGGCGTAAAATCAATACCGATACATATTCTCAGCGCACAAGACGGCGTTAACATTACCTCTCCAAAACCGCTCGACAGCGAGGAGATACTCACCACTATATCAGTGTTTAGATTTATAAATCCACGCGCCGTGATACGACTTGGTGGAGGACGGTCGCTAATAAAAATTATTGAAAGCGAGGCACTTAGAGCAGGTATCAATAGTTGGTCGATAGACAGCAGTATCCAAACCGAAAAAGGAATATCAATCGACGGCAGTGCCCAACGTCTTGAAAAAGAGGGATTTATAATCTAACCTAAAAAGCCTCAAAAGTGAATTTAAGCGTAGAATAAGCGTCAATAACACCCACGCGCTCCTTGCCGTAAGCTTTGTCGAAGGTGATAAGCAATGTGCCTTTGGAGTTTTTCTTGATATATGGCAAAGCAATTTTCCAACCATCTATCAAATTATTGTTGCCATATATAAAACTGATAGTTTCATCTTGGGCAAAAACCACGTTGTTTTGCAAAGCCACACCGGTATAAATCAGAGATACTACATCATCAGCCTGATACTCAACATCGCCCATCTCAGTAATTTCAAGAATTATGCCATCTGCATCGTAAATAAAAGCAGTGTCTTTGGCAATAGCCTTTCTGAAATTTTCAACCTGAGTTTCTTCGCTACTTTCGTAATTGTCTTTTTTGCTACAAGAAAACAAAACGAGAGAAGCTGCCAAAATTACAAACGATATAATCTTAAAATATTTCATAATCTATTTAAAATCAACTAATTCAATATCAAAAATCAAAGTAGAAAACGGAGGTATGCCTTTAGTACCTTCAGGACCGTAAGCTAGATTTGAGGGAACAACAAGGCGAGCTTTTTCGCCTTTTTTCATAGTGGCAATGCCTTCCTCCCACCCCGGAATCACATATTCCTTGCCAAGTGGAAATGTAAGAGGTCGATTGCGCTTGTAACTGTTGTCAAACTCGGTGCCTTCCACAAACATTCCTACATAATTGACAGTTACGGTTTTGCCGGCTGCGGTCTCCTTACCTTTTCCGGGTTGCAAAATTACCTTATACAATCCAGTGGGCGACGGCACTGCTACAATTTGCTCACGTTCAATATAATTGGAAATAAGCATCTGCTCGTTTGCCATCATTTTGCGAATATATTCTCCAAACTGTTTTTCGAGTGTGGCTTGAGGCACAATGCCGTGACAACGGGCGTAAAATGTGAGACGGCTACCTTTCTTGATAAAAGATGGCATTTCAATACCGCGCGAAAAATTAAAAAACCGCTCGGCATCTACCTTTATAATTATACTATCGCCGCTATGAAGCATAGCCATAGCCTCCTCAACACAGCCGGGCAACGAATCAGGACGACATTCCATTGTAAAATTGGGAGTTACGCTACGGCTGTCGAACAATAACGAGTCGGATTCATCGTAATAGCACACATCCAAAATCCAAGCGTCACCGGGTTTTGCCATTGCACTGTCGGGATTTTGCTCCACAAAACAATACTCTACGCCCGAAGGCAAGGTGAGAAAAACATTCTCACGCTCGGTGCACGCCGCAAGCAAAAGCGCAAATACAATATACAATCCGAAACGCTTCATATTAATATGATTCTTGTTCCGACGGGAAACCGCCTGATTTTACATCACTTACATATTCAGAAACTGCCTTTGCCATATATTCGCCCAAATTGCCATACTTGCGAACAAATTTAGGCATAGCCATATCTGAAATACCCATCATATCCTGATATACAAGCACTTGACCATCGCACTGATTACCAGCACCAATACCAATTGTGGGAATTGACAAAGTCTGTGTAACCTCAGTGGCAAGACGTGCGGGAATTTTTTCTAATACAACGCAAAAACAGCCATACTCTTGAAGACGTTGTGCGTTTTCTAACAAAATTTGAGCTTCCTCGCTTCCCTTAGCACGCAATCCGTATCCGCCAAACTTATTAACACTCTGCGGAGTAAGTCCAAGATGACCAACAATAGGAATACCAGCCGAAAGAATGCTCTTGTAAGATTCCTCAATCTCTCGTCCACCTTCAATTTTAACAGCCTGACAACCTGTTTCTTTCATAATTCTAACAGCGTTTTTAACCGCCAAACGAGGGTCGCCTTGATAAGAACCAAAAGGCATATCCACCACCACAAAAGCACGTTTTACGCCACGTACCACGCTTGCACCGTAAGTAATCATATCATCAACGGTAACAGGCAGAGTGGTGCTGTAACCCAACATTGTGTTGCCGAGCGAATCGCCTACAAGAATGGCGTCGATACCGGCCTGATCAATAATTTTGGCTGTAGAATAGTCGTAGCAGGTGAGCATAGTGATTTTTTCACCGTCTTTTTTCATCTGCTGAAGGGTCTGTGTGGTAACCTTTTTAACAATTGAATTATCTGACATAATTTTTTTTAATTATTTTGCACAAAAATATAAAAAAACCGAAACCTACAGAACTTTTTTGCGTATAAAAAAACAGATTAAGAAACGAAATAAAAAATTTGTTTCGTTTAACATTTTTTAACAGAAATAGTTTGATAATTTAGATATAATAGTTTATTTTTGCATTGTGAAAAGAAAGGAATAGGGATTAATTTTAAGTATGTTTTTTTCATAATATAAAGGTTTAGGTTAATAATTAGCTAAGGGGAGTAAGTGATTTACTCCTCTTTGTTTTTTTAATAGGGAGATTGATTAGTTTATATAAAAAAACGCGGCTGCAGTTTAAACTGACAGTCGCGTTTAAATTTTTATAAAGTGCTATGCTATACTGCTTTTAAACTCATATCAAGACTCTTGATTTGATGAGTGAGAGCGCCAACAGAAATAAAGTCAACGCCGGTGAGAGCATAGTCGCGAAGATTATCTAAAGTGATTCCACCCGAAGATTCGGTTTCAAAACGTCCTGCGATAAGTTCCACAGCTTTTTTGGTGTCTTCAACGTTGAAATTGTCGAGCATAATACGACGAACACCTCCAACTTCTAACACTTGGCGAATTTCGTCAAAGTTGCGGGTTTCGATTTCGATGTCGAGATTTTTACCTTTGGCTTTGCAGTAATTTTGAGCGGCAACAATAGCGTTTTTGATACCGCCGGCAAAATCCACGTGATTGTCTTTGATAAGAATCATATCAAACAGACCAATACGGTGATTGCAACCTCCGCCAATTTTTACAGCCTCTTTTTCAAGAAGACGCATACCGGGAGTGGTTTTGCGAGTGTCGAGAACCTTGGTGTGAAGGTCGGCAATCTTGGCAGCGTAAATATGTGTTTGTGTGGCAACACCGCTCAAACGCTGCATAAAATTGAGCACAAGACGTTCGGCTTGCAAAATGGAAATCACCCTTCCGCTAACGGTAAAAGCAATGTCGCCTTTTTTAACTTCGGCGCCGTCTTTCAGAAAGAGTTCCACTTTGAGGTCTTTGTCGATAATTTTGAAAATCTCCAAAGCCACATTTATACCGGCAAGTATACCGTCTTGTTTGATAATGAGTTTAGCCTTTCCCTGTTCGTCAGCAGGAATGGTAGAGAGCGAAGTATGGTCTCCGTCGCCAAGGTCTTCGGCAATGGCTATTTTTATAAGGTCGTCTACAAGTTGATGCATAGTTGAATGTTTTTAAAATATGGTGCAAAATTATAAATAATTTTTTTATTTAAGAACCTCTGCCACAACGTAATTGCTACCACCGAGAAAAATGAAATCATCGTTGGCTGCGTCGTTTTTAGCTGCTGCAAATCCCTCTGCCACAGAAGAATATGTTTTGCCAGAAAGGTCATATCTCTGTGCCATATTGCACAATTCATCAGCCGGAAGAGCACGGTGCGAATCGGCATTAACAAAGTAATACACAGCGTTTTTGGGCAAAAGTTTCAAAATAGATGAAACATCTTTGTCTTGAACAAAGCCAATAACAATACGAAGTTGTCGGCAGGGCTGCGAAAGCAATTGCTGCGAAACGTATGTGATACCGGCGGGATTATGACCAGTGTCGCAGACAATAAGCGGCTGATTAGAAATCACTTGCCAACGTCCGAAAAATCCGGTGTTTTTGTTTACGTTTTCAAAACCTTTGTAAACAGCATCGGCAGAAATATTCAATCCGAGTTTTTGCAATTGTTCAACGGCGGCTATGGCTGTAACAATGTTTTTTTGCTGATAAACACCAAGTTGAGCGCATTTGATACCACGGTAAACGGGTTCGCCACAGCAAAAAACATTGAAGAGTTGCTGTCCTTCGTGAGTAATCTGTCCCGACGATGCCGACAATTTATTAGAAGCCAAAATAATGGGAGCTTCCATCTCTTCAGCCTTGTCTAAAAACACAGGATTGGTGCGAGGGTCGCTCTCTCCTACCACTACAGGCACTCCACGTTTGATAATACCAGCTTTTTCGCCGGCAATCTCTTTGAGCGTGGAACCGAGAAACTGAGTGTGGTCGAGCGCAATATTGGTAATAACCGAAAGTATCGGGGTAATGATATTGGTACTGTCGAGACGTCCACCCATTCCCACTTCCACAACGGCAATATCCACTTTTTTGTAGCGGAAATATTCAAAAGCCAAAGCAGTGGTAAGTTCAAAAAAAGTAGGTTTCAGATGAGCAAACTTTTCGGCATAACGGTTAACAAAATCGGTAACATAATCTGCTTCAATTTTTTTGCCGTTGACACGGATACGTTCTTTAAAATCAACAATATGTGGCGAGGTAAACAGACCAACCTTGTATCCCGCCTCTTGCAAAACAGATGCTAAAAAGTTAGACACGGAGCCTTTGCCGTTGGTACCCGCAATATGAATGGTTTTGTATTCGCGATGCGGCGAACCAAAAAAACGATCAATTTCGTTGGCTGTTTGCACTCCGGGTTTGTACGCACTGCCGCCTTGATGCTCAAACACTGGCAACTGCGTAAAAAGATAATTTTCTGCTTCTTGATAAGAGAGGTTCATTGTTTGAAATATTTATTCGTCGAATGCTGAAAGAAGTTTAGCGCCGAGTTTTTGAAGAGGTGTAACGGGCAATTTAGTCCATTTTTCATTTTCCTCACCTTCTTCAAACATATTGTAAGTGATAGTCTGCTTTTTGTGGGTTAGATAGTTTTCGCTAACTTTTGTTGCTTCTCCACTGTAACGCGAAAACGATCCATAGTCTTTGCCAATAAGGAAGAAATCACTGTTTTGATAACGGAAAACATACTCAGTTTTAGGCACTTCGGTACCACCAGCCGAACAAAATACACCCACAGCAATACGAATTACACCTTTGGCATTAACCGTAAGATCAATCTCGTGCGAGCAATTTTCATTTTCCTCGTCATCGCCCGGAATGGTGTTGTTGTATTCTTTGAAGCGTTTGAGTTTGCCATCTGACTGACCAAAATAGATAGCAAGCACACGCTTATTGAAATTATACACGTAACCGTCTTCCTCACGGGTGCGCATATGAAGCGGATCCTTTGGCAAGGCAATTACCACAAGGTCTTTAATACCATCTTGATTAAAATCGCCCTCCACTTTATCTAAATCAGAATCGATATTGAGCGATTGTTCGCCTCCCCAAATTTCGGGAAACAAATTGGAAGCGAAGCCTTTTTGAGCGTTGGCTGCGGTTGAAAACATTGCAACGCAAAAGGCTGCAGTTAATAATTTTCTAATCATAGTTTGCATTCGTTAAATTAATACTGTACAAAGTTACTAATTATAACGAAACAAACACCAAAAACGCATAGAAAAATTTAGTTGGCGTACTTCAACTTGGTTTCAATCTCGTCGTAAATAGCTTTGAGTTGCTTATCGGTTTGAAGAAGGTCGGCAACCGTTTTACAAGCGTGCAACACTGTGGAGTGGTCGCGATTGCCTATCTGCATTCCTATAACAGCCAAAGAACTATTGGTAAGATTCTTGGCAAAATACATAGCCAGTTGACGAGCTTGAACAATCTCGCGTTTGCGGCTCTTGGTGTTGAGCACGTCGGGGTTCATCTTAAAATGTCCGCATACCACCTTTAATATATAGTCGAGTGTAAGGTCGTATTTAGGCTTGCGGATAATTTTTTCGAGAATGCTGCGTGCAAGGTCGAGAGTTATCTCCTTGTGATTGAGCGTACTTTGTGCAAGGATGGAGATAAGAGCGCCTTCAAGTTCGCGCACGTTGGAAACAACGGTTTGAGCAATGTATTCAAGCACATCCTCAGGAATGTCCATACCATCGTTGTAAGCCTTCTTGCGAAGAATATTGAGACGAGTTTCAAAGTCAGGAATGGTAATTTCGGCAACGAGCCCCCATTTAAAACGGCTCAAAAGACGTTTAGAAAGACCTTTGAGTTCCGACGGATCTTTGTCGCAAGTGAGGATAATCTGCTTGCCGTTTTGCTGCAATTGGTTGAAAATATGGAAGAAAGTATCCTGAGTGCTTTGTTTACCGGCAAATTCTTGAACATCGTCGATAATAAGCACGTCGAGCATTTGGTAAAAATGGATAAAGTCGTTGCGATTGTTGCCTCTTACGGCGTCGCAATATTGAGTTTGAAACTTGTTGGCAGATACATAAAGCACAAGTTTCTCAGGATAAGCGTTTTTGATGCTGTTGCCAATGGCTTGAGCAAGGTGAGTTTTGCCGAGACCGCTGTCGCCATGAATAAGTAGCGGATTAAACGGAGTACGGCTAAGTTTGGCAACAATCTCCTCGCCGGCACTACGACCGAGACGGTTGCAATCACCTTCTACAAAATTATCAATTGTGTAGTTGGGATTGAGTTGAGGGTTGATATTGATTTTTTTGATACCGGGAATAATATACGGACCAAGTTGCGGCTGCTGGGGCGAATATGTAGGCTGCTGAGGTGCAGCTGTTTGCTGCGGCATTCCATACATCTGTTGATTGGTATTGCCCGGGAAAGTATAAGTACCCTGTACACGACCGGGAACGGGACGCGAAGGAGTCTTTTTGCCACTGTCTACCATAATACGGTACTCCAATTTGGCTTCAGGACCCAGTGTGCGTTTCAAAACCACGCTCAAGATGTCGATGTACTGTTCTTCAATATATTCGTAAAAAAACGGAGACGGAACTTGAATAGTCAATAAATTTTTATCAACTTTTAGGGGGATAATGGGCACAAACCACGTTTTGTAACTTTGTGCAGGTACATTATCCTTGATAAAATCAAGACATTTATTCCATATTTCCTGTGCCGAGAATTCCATTGTAAAAAATTTTGAGTTTTCCTTGTACGCTTTGTTCTTTGAATTTCGCTTCAAAGTTTCATAAAATTTTCGAGAAAAAAAAATCTATTTTGACACCTTTTTTTTTCTTTTTATTTATCGGTGTAATTATCAACGATTTAGTTTTGAAAAAAAAATTAAAAATTTTTAAATACCTGATAATCAGCACACAATATTCTAAATCATTGTTAATAACTTGTTTACAACCTCGATTTCTGAAACGATTATTGTGTCAAGTATTGTTTATGTTAATAACTTGTTAATATTCCTTTATTATTTTGTTTGCAAACCAAAATACATTCAAAAACAGCAAAAAATCCCAAAAGACAAATTTCTAATTAACATTTAATAATTGTTTGCCACGGTTTACAAAGTTATAAAATAATATCATTTTTTGGCATTTCGACCCCCGATCTGGGTAGTTCACATATTTCAAGTCCGGACACTTCGCCATTGTGAATCGAAAATCGCAACGCTGTACGTACCTGATGAAAGCCTTGAAGCCCCGCGGCTCCGGGATTCATTACAAGCGTACCATATTTTTTGTCGTACATTACTCGCAGAATGTGGCTGTGTCCGCATACGAATATCTTGGGTGGATTGTGCTGCAAAAGCGGTCGAACATTAGCGGCATAGTGTCCGGGAAAACCGCCTATGTGTGTCATATACACATCCATTCCTTCGATTGTAAAACGCTGTTCCATAGGATAAACCAAACGAGTGGCGTGGTCGTCGATATTGCCCGATACTGCTACAAGAGGTTTGAACGCTGCCAATTGGTCGGCCAATTTGAGAGAACCGATGTCGCCGGCATGCCACAATTGATGGCAGGGTTCAAAAAACTTGAGAAACTTATCATCTAATTGTCCGTGCGTGTCGGATAAAAGTCCAATTATCTTCATTTTGTCTCAATTTTTGTAATCAACGATTCGGCACTACCATCATAGAATACAGTTGTAACAGTGTCGCCATTAGCAAGTTGCGACGACGAAAGCACAGGTTTACCGTTGTGCATTGTATACGAATAGCCTTTTCGGAGAATGTTGGCAGGATTATTCAACTCAATTTTATCGTTGATAACGTCGATGCGATGATTTTTTTGCTGAATATTGTACTTCATTTGAGCCACAATATTGTTGCCCACGCGATCGAGAGCAGCACGTTTGCGCATAGCGGCAGATTGTAACTGATTGTGTATCTTATAAACAATCTGCGAGAGCTTGTTTCGTTTGGCGTCCATTATGCGACGTATCGAGCGTTGAATAGAAGCGATTTTTTCGTCAACAAGGCGGTCGCACCATTCGGCACGGTCAATGATAAACTGCGCCACAGCTGTAGGTGTTTTGAGCGGAGTGTGAGCCACAAGGTCGGCTACCGACTCATCACGGTCGTGACCAATGCCGGTAATCACAGGCAATGGTGCTTGACATAAATATTGACACAAGCGATATTTGTCGAAACAACTTAAATCTGCCTTGCTGCCGCCTCCTCGTATAAGTGCTATGCAATCAAACGCTTCATAATTGTCGGCAATGGCTTCCAACTGCTGAATAATTGATTCCACAGCCTCATCGCCTTGCATTACTGCCTGAAAAAGAGTAACATTAAATCCATAGCCGTTGGGATTGTTGTTCAACTGTTTTACAAAATCGCCGTATCCTGCAGCCGTTGGAGATGATATTACCGCGATATTTTTGATAAGCATCGGAAAATCGAGTTCTTTGTTGAGGTCAATTACGCCGTCTTCTTTTAGTTGTCGGATAGTAAGTTGACGTTGCATAGCCATTTCGCCCACTGTATATTCGGGAGTAATGCCGGTAATATTGATACTCAAACCGTAAACCTCGTGAAAACCTATCTGTCCGCACGCCATTATCTTGATACCTGCACGGAGAGTTTCGCCGGTAACTGTTTCAAAATAAGGTTTGATAAGACGGAAGTTGCCAGCCCAAATGGTGGCTCTGAGTTGTGCAATTATGCTATCGCCATCAGATGATTTTTCCACAAGGTCGAGATATGCGTGACCACTGCGGTTTACTGTCATCGAATTAATTTCGGCAACAAAATGCACCGGTTCGGCAAAAGAAGCACTTATTTCTCTCTTAATCAGATTATTGAGTTGATTAAGAGTAAATACCGAAGGCGACGACATATTACTTGTTCATTATAAGATAAACGTCTTCTTTGTCGGCCTTCATATGATATACTTCGCGGGCAAACTTAATGAGGTTTTGATTATCGGTGCGAAGATTGTGAAGTTTTATAGAATCTTCTTGAATTTTGTTAACATATGAATCGTATTCGCGTTCGAGTTTGCTGATGGTGAATTTGGCTTTCACCATATCGTAGATTTTATACTGATTGGTAACACAAAGGTGAAACAAAACTACAAATACACCAACAAGATAAGGGTGTTGCCACACAAACCCTCCAACGCGTGTGTTCTTAAATTTATCAATAGCAACTAAAAGAATATTTTTCATAACGGCGATTTTTGAAGTAGTGAAAAAAATACGCCGCTAAAATAGCAAAAAAACTTTACTTTGTCAACCTTTTTTGAAAAGTTTTTTTAAAAAAGATTTTTTGTGGGAGCCGCTATCGCTGTAATAGCCGTTGTAATAATTATTGTAGCGATAACTATAACTTCCATATTTGCCCATCTTGTTTACAATGCCGTTAAACACTACATTCATTTTCGGGTATCCGCTTCGACGCAGTTCGTTGTAAAGCTTAAGAACTGACTTAAGTGAATAATTCTGACGTATTATGTAAAGAAACGATGACACTTGATCTTTGAGCATAAGAGCATCGCTAACTATGCCCACAGGTGCAGAGTCGATAAATATAATGTCGTAAATCTGACGCGCACGTTCAAGATATTCCGACATAGCTGCGCTACCAATAAGTTCCGACGGATTGGGCGGAATTGGTCCCGGAGGTGCAAAATCAAGACCGGGATGTTGTGTTTTAAATATTGTCTGCTCAAACGAACATTCACCTATAAGATAGGTACTTATGCCGCAAGTAGTGTCAATGTCAAAATACTCCTGAATACGAGGCTTGCGCAAATCGAGACCAATAAGAAGAACTTTCTTGGCATTGGCGGCAGTTATAATCGAAAGGTTTACCGACACAAATGTTTTGCCTTCGCCGCTGACAGTGGAGGTGATAAGTATAATCTTGTGCTTATTTTCGGCGTCAACAAACTGTATGTTGGTTCGCAAAGCACGAAAAGCCTCGGCTATTGAGCTGGCAGGATGGTCGCTCACAGGCACCGATGAATGATGAAGATTTTTTGGAATATGTCCAAGCGGAGTTTGTTTCACACCTCGTTCTATTTCAGACTCGTCAGTAATTTTATTGCCAAGCAATATCAAAAGAAGAATAATTACCGAAGGAATAGCCAAACCAATTATTACCGCCTTTGAATAACTGAATCCGCCAATGGATGCTATAGAATAACGTGTAATCCAAGTGGCTGCGTCAAGAATTTCGGCATCGGGCTGATTTGAGGCAAGTGTGATAGACGCGTTGTAACGTTTATCTAAAAGACTATTATACAAATCGTTGTTGAGGTCGTACTGCTTGGTTATTTTGGTTTCGTTCCAACGGTCAACCGGCGACGACACAATAGATGCACGTATCTGAGCAATTTGCGAATTGAGTTTTTTCTTGTTGATTTCTAAAATACTGTCGGCAAGTATCACGTATTGAATACACTGTTTTTTAATTTCAGTGATGTCGTAAGCAATTCGGTTGTAGGGAGTTATATTTTCACCATCGCGAACCGAAAATTGAAGTCCTGTTTTTTCGGCAGTTTTATCGTTGATTTTTTGGAGATAACCATCAATAACAGGGTCTGACACATTAGCAAGCGAAGGCGGCACAAGCGACGACAATGAATTACTACTTTGAAGTGCATCGCGAAGATAGCGGTAGTAATTTTGCCTTACAATGGTTTCCGAAATTTCGTTTTTGATAGATTTGATGGTTTCGTCAATGTCTTTAAGTTCAGCATCCGAATTGAGACGGTTGTTTTGCTGAAGACGATAAATATCGCGCTGTGCAGTATTGATACTATCGCTTATAGACACCAGCATAGTGTCGATAAACGAAATGGTTTGCAATAAGATACGATTTTTGCGTTCAAGACTATGTTCAAGATACGAAATGGATAACGTATTAAGATAATCCTCAAGTTTTTCGGGCACTTCGCCAAACATTGTGAGATATACAATTGAACTACCTGTAGTTTTAGGCTGCACCTTTAAACGGCTGGAATATTGCGCCACCATTCCTTCAAAGTTGTTTTTCACAAAATAGAAATTGTTGCCCTTGGTTATCTGCGGAGTGCCGGGAGTAAGCACAAGGCGAAAACGCATATTATCAGTTTCTACCCAATCGCCGATATTGGCAGTCAACAATGGTTTAGAATCGTTGATCGATACTTCAAAAACATTGTCGGCAGAGAAACGAACACGAATTTTAGCACCCTCGGGCTGAATATGCAGAGAATCGAATTCCACCTCGAAAGGACGATTTTTGTACAACTCTCTATCGGCAGAATAGTGTCCCTCGCGGAAATACACAGTGCCGAAGTTGAGTTTTTTAAGAGTCATACGGGCGAGAGTATTGCTCTTGAGTTGTCCAATCTCGTTTTCAATGTCGGTGGCGGGTGCCAAGGCAGTAAGTCCCACAATTTTTTGCGGATTGTTTGATGTTTTGAGCATCAGCGAGGCGTTGCTGCTATATTGGGGAATAATGTGCAAATTTTTGTAATAAGCATATGCGCAGCACAATACAACGGATATAACAAACCAATACCACTTTGGCAGTATTTTCGACAAAATCTGTTTGTAGTCGAATGAACTTTGTTCTGTATTGATTTGTTGGTTGTCCATATTACTTAAGTCTTGAAATCAGATAATATGTGGTAAGAGCCGAACTTACAATGCTGAGAATAGTTGTATAGTTTTTTAAACCGTTGGTAACGGCAGTAAAACGCTTGGGTTCGAGATAAACAATGTCGCCGGGCTGCAGATAAAACTGCGATGCTTCCATAATATGACGGTCGGTAACGTCGATATTGTAAAGCGAGTGTCCGCCGGGACTTTTTCTGATAACAATAATCTTTCGGCGTTTGGCGTCGTAATTGATGCCGCCGGTTTGGGCAATGGCTTCAAGAATATTAACGCTCGTTTTATCAAAATTGACCCTTGTGTTTTGCGATGCACCTATAAAATAAACGTCGAAATTGAGCAATTCGGTTGTTACCACTGCATCAATTAATTTGACGTCTGCCTGATTTTGAAGTGTACTACGCACTTGACTGATAGTTTTGCCTTGAACCATAACATTGCCAAAAATAGGCAAAAGCACATAACCAGAATCGCTTACAGTATATCCGCCGCGACTTCTACTGCCATTGCTCGACGACATCGAGGGCTGATTGTTGCGCTCGGTAAACATCTGATTAATTTCACTATTGGTCGAAATCAGCGACACGCCAATAATGTCGCCCGGTTGAAGATGATAATCCTGAATGGAGTCGGTGTATTCGTGAGGCAACGGTGTTCGATCGTCAACCACATATCTGATATTGCGGTAGCATGATGTGTTGAGCATTGCCGCCATCAAAAATGCACATATATATATAAGGTGTCGCATATTTTTCATAGCCTAATTGTTTTTTTCGCTCTGTCTACGTTGACGAAGCGTGATGAAACTTTTTAAAGCGATAAAAAGCCAACCTAATACCGGCAAATACATTGCCAATACTATCGGACGTTTGCAAATTGTTTTAAAACAGTTTTTCAACGAGAACTTTATAGTGCCGTGACCATTGGTTTCTTTGTAATTAACGTCAAAATAAGTCATTGCCAACGGCCAAAATGCGGGAAAATATCTAAAAAACAGTCTTTTGTTTTTCCACATTGCTTTCAACAGTTCGCGAATGTTGTAGTATTTTTTGCCGTAAAGCTTTGATAATTCGGTAAGTTTTTCTTGCATCTGCACGCGAATTTTTTCGCCTATGGCTTTGAGGTCTTTTTGCGAAAGTTGGTCGTATGGCTTGTCGGTCATTTCGTAAGCCTTAATTCTGTCGCCAAGCACAAATGTGAGTTGCGATGGTAGCGAGGCATAAAAAATCCAAGGCTGAAAAATAGCGAGAAAAATCACCGGACCCACCGGGAAAAACGGCAAACCGATTTTTTTGCACAACTTGGTGAGCGGCTTAAAATTGTAAGCCAACGGATTGTTGTATTCGCCGTTGATGGTGTAAAAAGGTATAATGTCGGTTTTGTAGCGAATACTCATTCGCAAAAACGAGGTTTTGAAAGGCTGAAACTGATATTTTTTGTCAAACCCCTTGCCTATTCCTTCAATTCCTTCGGGAAAAATTAGAATGTTGTTTTCGTTGAGTTTCATTCCCGTTTCAAAATTGAGAAAAGTGGCATTGATACAACCAGCCTTCCACCAAAGACCGTCGATCATATAAGGGCACATATTGGGAAACTTGGTAAGCATCGGCGAAATCAATGCACGAATACTTGAAGCCGAATTTTTCAGTTTCTCAATTCCCCGGCTTATAAAAGCTATGGCGTCCCAAGGAAATGCCATTCCCGAATGGTTGGTGGCAAAAATAAGAGGCGAATCGGGATTATTGCGCACGGGATAGTTTTCAAAACCGATAAACTTTGCCCTATACCACACCTCACGTATGGGGTTGAGTATTTTTTCACAAAACAGTTCGGCATAGTTGTAATTATAACCCATAGAATAGGTTTGCCTATTGCTTTCGATCTGTTCGTCAGAAATCAGAAATCTGTTTTTGGGTTCTGCTACCGCTACTGCTGTCTGGTTATACATTTCAGGTTTATATGTCTGCTTGTTCTTCGGGGTGCAAAGTTAGCAATTTAGAATAAAAAACAAACATTAAAGTGTAAAACCTAATATGGTAATGTCGTCGCTAAATTCTCCGTTGGCCCAATCCTCAAAGAAAGTTTTGAGTTGCTTGCGTTGTTCGCTCATAGAGTAAATGGCGTTTTTGGCGAGCATTTTTTTAAAGTTTACAGCCATAAGTTTGTGATTGTTAGGACCTCCGATAAGACTTGTGCAACCGTCGGTATACATATATATCTTGTCGTCGGGACGAAGAGTAACCTCTTGACACGAGAAACGGAATTTATCGGGCAACATTCCAATAGAAACGCTGTCGCCAAAAAATTCGTTGCTATCGCCCTTTCGCACAATCACCACCGAACGACGGGCACTGGCAAAATATGCGGCTTCTTTTTTATAACTGTAAACAAATATTGACAGATAGATACCGTCGTCGCTGATTTTGCTGTCTCTGGCTATAGATTCTATTTGCGAAGCCATACGGTTAAGCACCTTGTGTGGCATAGGAATCGACTCCTCATCAAAATAGTTGTAAATGGTTTTGTCGAGAGTATACATCACAAGGCTCGACATAATAGCACCCGAAGCACCATGAGCATTACAGTCGCCCACAGCCACAAGCACGTAGTTTTCGGTATGCTTTACATAATAGAGGTCGCCGCTAATCTGATCCTTAGCAAGCGAAAGATAGAAAAAGTCAGAAAAACCAGTTTTGGTAGGCATACCCGCAATGGTCAGGGTCTTTTTGAGCGACGATGCAAACTCCACGCTCTCGGTAAGCAGTCGGTTGGAGTTTTGCAGTTCTTTATTGCTTGTCATCATCTGATGATAGAGGTCTTCAAGTTGCGATTTATGAAGTTTAAGCGCAGTGGCTTGTTCCTCAATCTGCGATTTCTGCACAAGAATTTTGGTGTTTTTCATCTCCATCTCCTTGTTTCGGTCAGAGAGCTGAAGGTTGAGCACGTTGACGTTTTCTACCTGAATGGCAATTTCCTCTTTTTGTTTTTGAAGCTCCTCGTTTTTTCTCTGCATCTCGTTGTGCTGCTGTTCAAGCAGTTTGTTAAGAGTCTGCAACTCGTTTTGCTGAGTAAAAAACTTGTCGATTTGATTCGACAATATACCAAATTCGGTTGGATTGGTCTTCATTGGTTTCACAATTTCGGAATCTTGATCCTGAAATGCCACACCTATTTTCTTGAGCGGACCCAAAACCCTTATTTTGATATAGATAATCAACAATATAAACACGAAAATACAGAAACTTGACACACCTATAAACACAGGCACAAAATTGTCGAAAAGTTTCTTCACCTCATTGTCGGATATAAAATACATATACGACACGGGATTGCCATAAAAATTGTTGAGCGGTTCGTAAGTAATAATTTGATTCTGTTTGTTCTTTTTATTACGCTGAATAAGATCTTCAACGGCAGTTAATTCTACCACCTTGCCCACACGGATATTACCGAGCGACTTGCTGTAATCTATCAAAAGCGAATCGCTTACCTGACACGCCATAACAAGGTAGCCCACCTCTTTTTCCTTACGGGTAAGAATATCGGCACTACTAACAATGCCGGCTAAATAATATTGAAAAAGGTTGTCTTCTTCATCAAGGTAGAAAAATTCGCGATAGCAAGTGTCGGCAAAATTTGATTCAAGTTCGCTCCTTTTAAAAGTAAAGAACTCCGAAAATTCAAAAAACGGATCCCGGCGTTCGAATCTCACCTTACCATTGAGATCAATCACCTGCAAACAAGCCGCCTTATACGATTCGAGCATATAGCCGATTTCCTCCTCGATCCACTCCTCGTCGGGTTCGCTGAGGTATGATTTCAAATCGTCCCACGCGGAGTTTTCTAGAATTACCTTGCGGTTTACGTCCTCCTTGGAACGGAGAATGCGTGTAATAAGGTTGTCGCGCTGCTCCATCTCCTGAGCAAACAGTTTGTCGTTGTTATCTTTCTGAAACAGATAATACGCCACAAGGATTCCTGCGAGCAATATGGTGCCTATAAGTGTGATGGCCATTACGCCAGTTTGTACCGACCTGTATTTCATATTAAATCAATTTCTAACTTGGTTTTTACAATCCGTATAACAATAACGGTGCAAATATCCCGTCTTTCAGTCTACAAATATACAAATTTTTATTCTTTTTTCGCAAATTATAACAGATAATTCGGAAAATAAAATTACCTTTGCCCCTGATTAATCTGCCGCAAGGCACATTTATATATTATAACTAAGCGAAACATAAACTTTTAGCATAAAATGGGTATACTTTCAGGTTTCTTGAAAAAATTTTTCGGAGACAAATCAAGTAAAGATATTAAGAAGATTCTCCCGATACTGGAGCAAATCAAACAGGAATACGCGTCGTTGCAATACCTCGACAACGACCATCTCCGCGAGCGCACACAACAATTGCGCCACCAAATTGCAAAGGCTATTGAGCCTACAAACAACAAATTAGAATCGTACCGCAAAGAATTAGAGAGTCCCGAGCCGCTGAGTGTTAAGCGTCAGGAGGAACTCTACGACGAAATAGATGCTTGCGAAAAAGAAATCGACGAAATTGTTAAAGAGCAATTAGACCAAATTTTGCCACAAGCATTTGCCATCATCAAAGATACAGCTCGCCGTTTCAAAGAGAACGAAACAGTTGAAGTAACTGCCACAGATATGGACCGCGACATTGCGGCCAACAACGAAGCTGTGGTAATCGAAGGCGACAAAGCTATTTATCACAATGCTTGGTATGCAGGCGGCAACCTTATTAAATGGGATATGGTACACTACGATGTACAGCTCATCGGCGGTATCGTACTTCACCAAGGCAAAATTGCCGAAATGGCCACCGGCGAAGGTAAAACTCTCGTGGCTACATTGCCGGTATTCCTCAACGCATTGTCGGGACGTGGCGTTCACGTGGTAACAGTAAACGATTACCTTGCAAAACGTGACTCGGAATGGATGGGTATGCTTTACCAATTCCACGGTCTCACAGTAGACTGCATCGACAAGCACCAGCCTAACACATTGCAACGCCGCAACGCTTACAACTGCGACATTACTTTCGGTACCAACAACGAATTTGGTTTCGACTACTTGCGCGACAATATGGCAATTTCGCCCAACGAACTTGTTCAGCGCAAACATATATTCGCTATCGTCGACGAGGTTGACTCGGTACTTATCGACGACGCCCGCACACCTCTTATTATTAGCGGACCCGTACAAAAAGCCGGCGACGATATGAAATTGTTTATGGATCTTAAGCCAAAAGTTGTTGAACTATATCAACATCAGAAGGAACTTGTAAACCGTTTGCTTATCGACGCCAAAAACTATATCAAAAACGGCGACAAAGAAAAAGGCGGTATCGCACTTTTGAAAGCGTGGAAAGGCTTGCCCAAAAACAACGCATTAATAAAATTCCTCAGCGAAGAAGGCAACAAGGTGCTTTTACAAAACACCGAAGGTATCTACATCGCCGAGAACAACAAGCGTATGCCCGAAATCACCAACGACCTTTATTTCGTAATTGAGGAAAAACTCAACTCGGTAGACCTCACCGAAAAAGGTATCGACTTGATTTCTAAAAACGCTGAAGACCCCACATTCTTTGTGCTTCCCGACGTGGGCAGCCAAGTGGCAGAAATCGACAATTCAGACCTTTCTGACGAAGAAAAAATAGCCAAGAAAGATGCCTTGATGTCAGACTATGCTGTTAAATCAGAACGTGTTCACACTATCAACCAATTGGTTAAAGCCTACACAATGTTTGAGCGCGACCAAGAATATGTGGTTATCGACAATAAGGTAAAAATCGTAGACGAACAAACCGGTCGTATTATGGAAGGCCGCCGCTATAGCGACGGATTGCATCAGGCTATCGAAGCCAAAGAAAATGTGAAAGTGGAAGCTGCTACTCAAACATTTGCCACCATCACATTGCAAAACTACTTCCGTATGTACAAGAAGATTGCCGGTATGACCGGTACTGCCGAAACAGAGGCTGGCGAATTTTGGGATATCTACAAATTAGACGTTGTAACAATTCCCACCAACGTTCCCACCAAACGTATCGACGAAGAAGACCTTGTATATAAAACCAAACGTGAAAAATACAAAGCCGTAATACAAGAGATTAAACGTCTCCACGAATTAGGCCGTCCGGTGCTTGTGGGCACCACATCGGTTGAAGTGTCCGAATTATTGAGCAAGATGCTCAGCTTGGAAAAACTTCAGCACAACGTACTCAACGCCAAGCAGCACGCACGCGAGGCTGAAATTGTGGCACAAGCCGGTCTCAAAGGTACAATCACCATTGCTACCAACATGGCAGGTCGTGGTACCGACATCAAGCTCAGCAAGGAAGTACGCGATGCAGGCGGTCTTGCAATCATTGGTACAGAACGTCACGAAAGCCGTCGTGTAGACCGTCAGTTACGTGGTCGTAGCGGACGTCAGGGCGACCCGGGTTCTTCACAATTCTTCGTTTCATTAGAAGATAACCTTATGCGTCTATTCGGTAGCGACCGTATTGCTGCTCTTATGGACCGTATGGGTATCGAAGAAGGCGAAGTAATTCAGCACTCAATGGTAACCAAATCTATTGAACGTGCACAACGCAAAGTAGAAGAAAACAACTTCGGTATACGTAAACGCCTTCTCGAATACGACGACGTAATGAACAAACAGCGCGAGGCTATTTACAAACTCCGCCGCAGCGCACTCTTTGGCGATGGTATCGACATCGAAATCAACAACATGCTCAACGACGTATGCGAAAACATAGTTTCCAAATTTCACAACGACGGCGACTATCAAGCATTCTGTTTTGAGTTGTTGAAATCGCTCGGTATGCAATGCCCCATTCCCGAAGACGAATTTTTGAAACTTACCGACGAAAAAATCGCCGACGTTATATTCGACACCGCTTACCAGAATATGGCCAACAAGATGAAGGTGCTCCGCGATCAGGCTGCACCCGTAATCCAGCAGGTGTACGAAAACGCAAGCAAACAATACGAATATATCATTGTTCCTATTAGCGACGGTCGCCGCGTGTTCCAAATTCGTGTTAACCTCAAAAAAGCATACGAAACCAACTGCCGCGAAATTACCAAGGCTTTTGAAAAAATCGTTATGCTTGTTACCATCGACGAACATTGGAAAGAGCATCTTCGCGACCTCGACGACCTTAAACAGTCGGTACAAGACGCACGTTACGAACAGAAAGACCCGCTTGTAATCTTCAAAATTGAATCAAACGGTTTGTTCGACACAATGCTCGACAAAAACAACAAGGCTGTGATCTCTACCATTATGAAAGGTCATATCCATGTACCCGATCCCGAAAACGTGCAACGTGCACCCGAGCCATCGCAACAGCGTTCACAAAACCAAAAACTTCAGGCCACCAAAGCCGACATCAACGAACCCCAAGGCGGCAACCAGCAGCCTCAACAACCTCGTCAGCCCAAAGTTCAGCCTGTAAGAGTAGAGCGCAAAATTGGCAGAAACGACCCCTGTCCTTGCGGCAGTGGCAAAAAATACAAAAACTGCCACGGCAAGAATTTGAACTTAGATTAATATAGTTATGAAATTTTCAAAACGTATTTCGATTCTATTTAGTACAGCGATACTTATCGCTGTATTAGAATCGTGCGGTCATGAGATAATTTTTCAAGAGGACACCCTCGGACCATACGTTACTGTGTGCGTAGAAAGTTATCAGCCGTATACCGAAACTTTCAAAATACTTGATTCGCTCAAAAACGAACTCAAAACCATTAATGTAGAAACCGAACGCGATTTCGGCATTTTTTACGAGCGCACCGCCGACCGCGACAAGTCGAAATATCACAGCATAGTGGGTTGCATACTCAAAGAACCCATTAGCAGCGATTCGTCGGTAATAATCAAACTTGAACGAAATAAGTTTATGGTGCGCACAATAGGCGCTACAAAATCAATGCACACTCGTTTGCCTTTTGAAGATTTTACTTCGCCTTTGCGAATTGAGGTGCTTAAAGCTATCGACGATTATATTCAGCAAAACAACTATCTACCAATACCAAACGGTGAAAACGGAATTATGGAAATATACGACGGCAAAGACATCATTTTCTCTGCCGAAATCCGTCCCAGCCGATAAATATTCAATAGATATGTCGAACATCAAGAAATTTCTTCCGCTATACTCTACAAATATATTCGGAGTTATCAACGACAACGCACTTAAATTTCTCGCCGCTTTCGTTACAATGAAATGGGTGAGCGCAGAACACGGTGCCACTATTGTGAATGTAACTGCAGCAGCGTTGGTATTGCCATATGTGCTTTTCTCACCGTTGGCAGGAAAACTACCCAAATATTTTTCTAAAATCAGAATTATTCGCACAGCCAAACTTGCCGAATTTGCAATTATGCTGATAGCTCTTTTGGGTATTTACATACAAAACGTGTATATCACAGTGGCTTCTGTGCTTTTAATGGGATTGCAGAGTGCATTGTTTTCACCATCTAAATATGGATTAATCAAAGACATAGGTGGTGTAAAAGGTATTTCCGAAGGTATGGGAGGAATGGAGGCATTCTCATTTGTGGGAATGTTGCTTGGTGCAGTAATTGGTTCGTTTATTAGCGAACACGACAGCTTTATATTGTATTTTGGCGTGCTTGTAGGTATTGCAGCATTGGGCTATTTGTCGAGCCTCACCATCAAAGCCGACGAACAAAAATATGTGGAAGATTCATCGGCAAACCCGATAAAATTCATTATTTCAGCGTCAAAAATCACACGCAAATACAAACGTCTTCCCAGAGCAATACATTTGCTTTGCCTTTTCTGGTGGCTTTCGGCATCATTGCAAACTATATTGATGACCTATTGTCCCGAACATTTTGGAATGAGTAATTTTCACACCGGCTGCGTACTTGCAATTATGGCAATTGGCGTGTCGGCAGGATGCGTTATTTGCGGCAAACTCGACAAAACTCATTTCATGCTCGGACGTATCTACATGTTCGGCATCACATTGGCAATCATACTTTTTGTTATATACAAATACGAAATGTCGCAAACAGTATTCACAATACTGCTTACGGTAGTGGCATTTCTCGGCGGTATGTTTAAAATTCCGCTTGATGCCGAAATACAAAAACGAGTTGACACCAAAGAACTTAACATCGTTTTGGCATATTTCAACCTACTTTCGTTTGTATACATATTCATAGCTTGCGGCACCAACATATTAGTAATCAGATTTTTGGGAGTTGACTATGTATTTTTAGTAATGGCGATTGTATTCGGTTTGGCATCGTTTATTTTCATTTTTGTGTACAAGTCGGTAATAAGCGACTTTACATTGCGCAAAATGAAACTCCACTACAGATTAAAATTCGAAGGTGAAGAATGTTTAAATATAAATAAAGACGAAAACATACTTCTATTGCCCACACACCGCGCAGTAATCGACCCGTTGCTATTGCTCGGTTCGTTGGCACACATCAATATTCGCCCGCTGGTTGACGAGAGATTTTTTAAAATTCCGTTTATCAACGGCGTATTAAAACAATTCAACGCTGTATCGGTTCCCGACTTGCGCAAAAGTCGCAAGGGTGTGGCTCAAGCTTTACAATTAGACTCTATTGTAACTCAACAGTTGCAAGAAGGCGGCAATATTTTGTTTTATCCCTCGGGACACGTTACAACTGATGGCAAGGAAACCATAGGAGCACGCCGTTTGGCTCACGACATTTGTTGCAAATTGCCCGAAAACACCCACGTAATAGGTTTAAGAATTTACGGTCTTTGGGGAAGCCAATGGAGCCGCTACCAAAAATCAGCCACTCCAAACATTGTAAAACTACTTGTTAAGAGTTTCCTCTTGATATACTCCGGCGTTATATGGTTTATGAAAAAACGCGATGTCAAGTTTGAATTTTTCGACATCACCAATCAGGTGAAAGAGTGGAACACACTTCCTAAAATGGAATTTAACCGCAAGATTGAAGAGTTTTACAATGTGTATCCCGACGGTGAACCGCCGTTGGTTCTTTAATCTTTATACCTCAATCGTAGAGAGCACTTTTACATCGCTGATTACACACACTACTCTGTAGATTTTGCCGTAATAATTGGATACGGGATTGTAAGATTCTACAAGTGTGTAGTGTACATCGTTGATTTTTACCTCTTTTTTAACCGTCTTTTGACGACCAAGGCGCAACTGCAACCAGAATTCATCGGTGCCGGTACGCTCGTTTTCTTGAACTGTTACATATGGATCTTCGCCTCCTTCTACAAACACAGCTTTGGGTTTTTGCAACAATTCTAACGCCTTTGTATTTACATCTATAACCTTGCCGTCGGGTGTATAGGTAATGATGTTAACAAGTTGATTGATAGATTCGGCAGTTTGCTCGTATTCCTCGTTTCGCTGGGTCATAGCCTCTTGCGAAGCCTTCATAGCTTCCATATTCTGACGCATCTCTTCCTCTTGCGATGCAAGTTCTTCCGACTGAATCTTTAATTCCTTGAGAAGTTTATTGGTGCGCACGTTGATTTTTACGGTAGCAATTGTAGATGCAATTGAATGTCCAACTTCTTCTACAAACTGCTGTTTATAAGGTTCTATCTCGTTAAACGAGGCAATTTCTGCCACAGCGTAAATATCGTTGTTGAATTTGAAAGGCACAATCAACAAACAATTGGGACTCTTTTCGCCGAGACCTGAAGTAATGTTGATATACTCCTCAGGAAGATTGTTGATGTAAATGCTCTCAGCTTCGAGAATGCATCGTCCAACAAGACCAACGCCGGGTTTCACTTTCTTTTTCAACATTTTGCGAATATTGTATGCGTAACCGGCTGTTAGTTCAAAATATACATCATCTTTGTCGTCGTCGTTGATAACAAACAGACCACCTTGGTTTGCGCCCACGTACTTAACAAGATTGGAGATAATGTTAAACGAGAAGTCCTCCATATCATTGTTGTACTGACGAAGAATATCGCCAAACTTAGCACTACCAATGGTAATCCAGTTTTGCTTAGAGTCCATATCCTTACGTTTGGCATCCTCTTCTGAAGCGGCGTTCAAACTGTCGCGCATACCAAGAAGCGAAAGACCTAACTCGTCGGTTTCACTCATAGGCACAAACGGTGCTTTGAGATTGCCTTTACCGATTTCCTCAGCAAATGTAACCGCACGTCCGAGACCGGTTTTAAGTGCGTTGAGCGAAGAAGCAATATTACTAAGTTCGCTCAATTTTGAAGCCTCGATATCAGGTATGGCATTAAAGTTACCAACCGAAAGTTTTCGAAGAATAGAACTCGTTTTGGTAAGGAATGAAACCACGCCGGAAGTAAGCACATAAACCACCGAACCAATGGCAATTAATCCTCCTAAAATGATGATAATCAACACCACCATCTGAGAAGTTTGCATTGATTCTGCAACACTCTGCGGCATTGCCGACACCAAAGTCCATTTGCGGTCGAAAATGTCGTTGTCAACACCCACGGCGCAAATAGTAAGGTTGCGTCCGGTAGAATCGCTTACAGGATACATACAGTATCCGGACGAATCCACCTCTGAACGAATTTCATAAGAGGAGTGGTAAATAAGTTTTACAATGTCGGTTTGATCGTCGTATGCGTTGAGCGAAGTGCCTGCAATCTGTCCCATATCGGTAAGCAGTACCGAAGCAAAACTTTCGTAGCGAATAGAACGTTTTACAAGGTTGTGAAAATTCTCCACATCGATATCTGCCGATACAAAAGCACAGAAATTGTCTTCGGCATCGCAAATAGGAATATAAACTGTGGATTTATAAATAGGTGAAATAACAGTATTTTCAGGATTGTCGTTGGTAATCTGGGTTATCATTTCCTTCATATTCACCTTTACCTTGTAATAAGCGCTTGAAAAATCGTCGCCCTCCATATCGGCTTGAGTTACAGTGTGACGAATACCACCGTCGCCACGCTCAAAAGTGTAAATGCGACGTCCAAACGATTTTTGCCATTCTGGATCAATATAGTGCTGTTCCCACGAAATTTTTACATTGTTAAACACGGGATTGTTTTCGAGAAAAACGTTCATAGCGCTGCGGTAAATAGCCACACGGTGAAGTTCGTCTACACTATTGGTTCCCGAAACTGAGGCTGCAAGGGTGCGCAATGCACTAATATCAGCTTCTATCGACGCTTGAATCTTCAATGCCGAATTGCTAACCGACTCTTGTAGAGTGCGCGACAGTGAGCGTTCTACTTGATTCGACGTGCCCAAAGATAGGTAAATCACCGCCGCCAAAAATACGATTAACGCTGTAAACAATATGTACAGCACCAGTTTAGATTGTATCTTGAGTTTCATCTCTTTGCCTATTTCGTATGAGAAATTCTGTTAAAAATTTACAGCCTAAAATTACAAAAAATTTTTTGATTTACAATTTTTTTTAACAAAAGGTTTGCCATACTGCAAAAAAAAATTCAACATAAAAAAAACGGGAGCATAAGCCCCCGTTTTTAAATAAAATGATAACTATTAACTATTAAAATTTAAATCCTAATGTAGCCATTATATAAAGGTGATTTCTATCAACCGTATATGACTGCGAAGGCAAATCAGAATACATAGGAGAACCATACAGATATTCTTCAGTATTATAAATATGGTATGTTCCGGCAAAATCGAGATAAAAACCGTCGCCACGGAATCCGATACCAGCGCTTATTATCTGACGTTGAATATCATCAGCAACGAATTTGTTAGGATTGCCATACATTGCGTAGCCTCCGCGAAGTGATATTTGACCAACAAGACCTTCTACACCAATGCGGAGATTTTTGGTGGCTTTAAATTTTTCTTTGATATTAGTATTCTCCGCATCAAAATCGTGATTATCTTCTTCGTTGGTCTCATATTTAGCTTTTGTATAGTCAACATACTCATAATCAACACTGATCAAACCGTAATTAGGAACGATGAATGCACCGCTTAAAATTGCCTTGAAAGGTGAAGTAAAACGGAATTCATAGTCCATATTGTCGGAAATTTTGTCTTGGGGGGCAATATCAATATCAGAATCAAATACAGCGTTTAAATGGTAATAATACTTGTTGGTAAGCGAATAAAACGTGGGGGTATGAATTGCGGCTCCAAAGCGAAGAAAATTAACCGGTTTATAAATTAAGCCTGCTTTGAAATTAATACCTGAACCACGCATATGAACTTCTTCTTTAAAGTCAAAATCATTGAAATCAACTACATCATTTATGTCAAGCTCAGAATATGTGGCAACGTTTTTATAATTAACACTTTGAATACCAAGGCTTGCACCAAAGAAGATTTTTTCGGCATACACACCCGAAAAAGCAAAATCCCAAGAATTGATGCCACCTTTTACTGTTTGAACAAATTTTTGATATTCACCGTAAGAAGCTCCGGCACGATGAAACATATTGCTGTATACCCAATCGGTAGAATCAACTATATTCATCAGTTGTGCTTCTAAAGGAAGAAAATTAGCCCAATACAGTCTGTCAGGGTTGGTTCCTCGAGAATCTTCACTCCAAAGATCAAGGTGCGAACTATTGTCGTTGCGACCATAAACTCTATTGTTGGCACTAAAATCGTTTAGCCTGTTGAATGTCATACCAAAAGCAAATCCCGAAAATCCACCTTCGTTGCCGTTGTGGTGCGAGGTTACAAAACCGAAATTGCTCATTTTGAAATTGAATTTGCTGTCCTCTTTATCAAACCCGTTGATTGTGGTATTAGTGGTAATATTGCCAAAACAAGGGGTAAATGAAAATTCGCCGTCCTTGTAGATGCTCATACCTGCTGGGTTGGTAGAAAGAACCGAGAGGTCGCCACCCAACGCACCGAATGCGCCTCCCATTGCTGCCGAACGTGCTGTTCCTTGCTGATATGTTTGCGAAAAACGGAGAGCATCGTCTTCGCTTTGCGCCATAACCGCCGATGCTGCGATTATTGCCGATATGGTAAGAATTGACTTTTTCATAGTAGTATACATTTTGTTAAGATTTGTTAAAATATTTTGTTTTAAGTATAAAAAAGGCGGAACAACATTGCTGTCTTACACATTCCGCCCTTTGTTGATATCTTTTTAACGGTGCGAACTTCCTGAGTGGCTTGATCCACTATGACCGGAATGACTTGAACCGCTGTGGCTGCTGCTCGATCCAGAGTGGCTTGAACTGCTATGGCTGCTTGACGAACTTGAACGGCTGCCGCTTGAATAGCTGCTACCACTATGGCTGCTTGACGAACTTGAACGGCTGCCGCTTGAATAACTGCTTCCGCTGTGGCTGCTTGACGAACCTGAACGGCTGCTGCTTGAATAACTGCTTCCGCTGTGGCTGCTTGACGAACCGCTACGAGAAGTGGTTGTGCCGCTATGGCTGCTTGATGAACCGCTGTGGCTGTAAGAACTTCCGCTGTGGCTGCTTGATGAACCGCTGTGGCTACTTGATGAACCGTTATAGCTACGAGATGCGCCGCTATGGCTCGAAGTACTTCCACTGTAGCTGCTTGACGAACCACTGTGTGAAGAATAGTAGCTTGAACTACGGCTAGTGTTGCCGCTATAAGTACGTGATTGAGAGGGTTGTGTTGTTGCATTACCACCAGTACGATGGGTATTGGCATAATTGCGACTATGGGTGCCACTATGAGCCGATGCCTGATGTCCATAAGAATGATGATTGTAATAATCAGTACGTCCTGTGGAGCGGTAGTAATCGCTTGCATAGTGACGGTCGAGAGATGAGTGGTGATAATGTCCGTGGTAACGACCATCGTAGTAGTACGGGCTGTAGTAGTGGTGATGGTAACCCCACCAAGAGTATCCGTAGTAAGGCTCACCCCAGATAGAATAGTGGTAAGGATGACCCCATCCGAAGCTCCAATAGGGGCTGTGATACGAGAATCCGAAACTCCAGTACCAATTGTAGTACCAAGGGTCGGAAACCACTACGTCGTAGTATCCTCCGCCACGATAAGGACGGTGAAAACGGTAGATACGTCCGGCATAACTGTCATCAATCACTATTACGTCGGTGTCGTCGTAATAAGTGTCGGAATCGTCGTATACATATACATTGTCGTCGGCTGAGAGATTGCCTCCCTCGTAATTCTGCTCGTTGTTGTCGGATTGCGTTTGTGCTTGTGCAGGTGTGGTAACGGTTTGTTTTTTGGTAGAGATACCGTAAACGTCGTCGCCATTGCCGTTGGTTGTTCCGTTAAGCACCGAACAGGAGCTCAAAACGGCTAATATTGTAGCCATCAGTGCTATTCCTAATAGTTTTGCGTCTAATCGTTTCATTTTATGGTCCTCCATTTATTTTGGTTGGGTTTCTTACTATGCTTTGTTTGTATATTTGACATTCAAAAATAATATATCCCCCAAAGAAAAAGAAAAAATATAGTGTAAATAATTGTTAAATTACTATAAAGCTAATATTCAATGATTTACAACTGTAATTATATTTCTACTCATATAAAAATGACACTTTATTATATATAATAACTCAATTTTTGCCACAAAAAATTTTTTTTTAAGCCGACAACACGATATATTTGCGCAACTTTTAACTAAAAACCAAGGCTAAATAATTTTAAAACTAAAACACAATGTTCGGAATATCAGACCCTTCGATTTGGATTGTATACCTTCTATCGGTGCTATGCGTTATCGGCTCGGTAGTGTTCGGCGTAATCACGTGGAACAAAAAAGATAAAGAAGATCAAGAAGACAACAAAAAAAGCAATATTAACACTAAACAGTAACACACAATATGGAAAACTTTTGGATGTACCTTATAGTGGTAGTCTACTTTTTGTCAGTGGCATATTTAGGCTATCTCGGTTACAAAAAAACCAACGGCACCAAAGACTATCTCATAGGCGGAGGCAAAATGAACTCTATGGTAATGTCGCTGTCGTATGGAGCCACATTTATATCAGCTTCGGCAATTGTGGGCTTTGGCGGAGTGGCTGCCACATTCGGAATGGGTATTCAGTGGTTGATGTTCTTGAATATGTTTGTGGGCGTAGTCATAGCCTTTATAGTATTCGGACGTCCTACCCGCAAAATTGGCGCACGACTTAAATCAAATTCGTTTGCACAGTTTCTCGGCTCGTATTACCGTTCGCGCCGCATAAGAATTTTTGTAGCAGCGGTGATATTTATCTGTATGCCGTTATATGCTGCTGCAGTATTGCGCGGTGGAGTATTCTGCATGCAAGAGGTTTTTGGCATTAGTTTCGACCTTTCGCTATTGTTATTTACAATAATTGTTGCCTCGTATGTGATGGCAGGCGGAATGAAAGGCGTAATGTACACCGATGCACTTCAGGCAGTTATCATGTTTTTCTGTATGGCTATATTAGTAATAGGTGTTTACAAGGCACTCGGAATGGGATTTTTTGAGGCAAATGAAGCACTTACCGCCATATCAGACAAAGTTCCGGATAAACTTGCAGCCATTGGTCACCAAGGTTGGACTTCAATGCCTCAATTTGGTAGTCAACAGTGGTGCACACTTGTAACATCAATGATTATGGGCGTGGGAATCGGCTGTTTGGCTCAACCTCAATTGGTTGTACGCTTTATGACCGTTGACAGCACACAAAAACTCAACCGTGGCGTGGCTATCGGATGTGTTTTCCTCATCATAACAGTAGGCATTATCTACCACGTAGGCGCAGTAAGCAACCTTTATTTCTTCAACACCGAAGGCAAAATCGCTGGTGAAATGGTAGACGCCAGCGACAAAATTATCCCCTTCTTCATCGGCAAAGTAATGCCCGCTTGGTTTGTAACAGTATTTATGCTTTGCATACTTTCGGCAAGTATGTCAACATTGAGTGCACAATTTCACACCATGGCAGCCGCTGCAGGCAACGACATCATTGGAACAGTAAGTCGTAAGCTCAGAAACAATCAAAAGAAAATGACCTCTGTGATTCGTCTCGCAGTTTTGGTTTCGATCTTAATCAGCTTTATAATCTGCTTTGTATTAGGCGAAAGCAACGATTCACCCATTATTGCAATATCTACAAGCTTATTTATGGGTATATGTGCATCGGCGTTTCTTCCCTCCTATTTCTGCGCATTATATTGGAAAAAAGTTACCAAGCGCGGAGCATATGCAAGTATGTGGGTGGGCGTTATCACCACAATATTGTTGCTCATTTTTATCCACGCCAAAGAGGCCACAGCAATGGGCATTTGCAAAGCAATTTTCGGAACAGATGTACTTGTTACCGACGGACTTATGAAATTTGTCGACCCGATTATGTTTGCATTTCCGTTGTCGGCAATCACCATTGTGATAGTAAGTCTTATGACACAACCAAAAGTCAAAATCGAAAACGTATATCCCCATGCGTAAAAAAAATATTCCTCAATACTTGCTCGTAGCCGCCGTATTATTATCGGCGGCTATGTCGGCATGTACAGTTAAAAACGAGGTTAAACCCGACAGCTCGGTGCAATGGGATCCCATTTCGCTGAAAATTTACATCAAAGACACCAACAACTTCGACCTTTTGGACACCACTTCGGAAAACTACGCCGGAGATCAATTGACCATAAAATTCAAAAACAAACAATACAAAATCAACTATCCCAAAATCGCAAAAGATGAGTTCAACTATGAAGAACTTCAAGTAGAAAAAACTGCCGACAGCTCACTTTTTTGTGCAAAAGTTGCAAATCTCGACGGATCAGTCAACTATGATGATGATTTTTTAGTGCTGTGGAAAGTAAAAAAACCGGAAAAAGGACAACCCTCTTCCACTCAAAACATTATACACCTTCGTCACACTATTTACAAAAACCAATCGAAAACCAGTTGGCTAATCGACGATAAGAATACCGGCATAGAAAGCTATACGGCTGCATTTGAAATACTTGTGACTTTTAAATAATTTTTCGGAAAAAAAATTCTCCCGATTACAATTTTTTTTTATAACTTTACAATTTGCAGTAGTATAAACACAACTGCATTGTAGATACACTATGCGCATATTTAAAACTATATATCTGACCGTTGTATTGATTCTCGCCGCCGTTTGTTCTACGGCTCAGAATTTCTATGTGTACGGAGATATGCGCAACGCAGCCGAAAAACAAATGGCTCACGATCTTATGATGAGTGACTCTATTGTACCAAAAGAAGTATCAATCAACATAATGCACAAATGTTACGATACTCTTGCATACGAAAAAGACTATCGCAAAAAAATTGGTTCGCTAAGCAATATATGCATATTTTGTCAAAAAATTAACGACACCACATTTTGCAACGGAATCATTAAAACAATTCAACAGATAGGTAGCGACAACAACGACCGCAACGCCGACATTCAAGCTTTTATGCTCAAAGCCTCAGGTCACCACATTGTGGGCAACCGCCAAAAGGAAATAGACTATATGCTCAAAGCCAGTTTTATAGCCGAAAAAATCAACAATCTTAGTGCCCTAGCAGAAATTTATGCCGAACTAAGCAAAGTGTACGGCGACGAAAAAGATACTTACAACTGCACCAAATATCTTCTTGATGCCATTCATATAGCCGAAGACCAAAAAGACCCCGAACTGCTTGCCGACATTTATTTTATAGCCGGTGAGTTCTTTTTTCTCAACAACGACGACCACCAAGCTTTGGCTTACGAATATGCTTCAGCACAATATTTGGAATATGCGGGGAAAAACGAAAAACTTGGTAAAGCAAATATCACATTAGGCTATATTTACCTCAATTTAAAAGATTATCCCAAATCACTTGCCGCCATCAAAAAGGGTATCGATTTGCTAAAACCTACACAAAACAAACATTGGATGGCACGTGCTTACAACTGTGCCGGATACATTGGCACACGCACAGGACGACAAGATTTTGCCGAAATAAACTACATCAAAAGTTTAAAAATTCGCACATCTATCGGCATGGAAACCGAAATTGCCGAAGCATCAGCCTCTTACGCCGATTTTCTCATAGCTACAGGAGGCAACAAAGACACCATCATCAAATACCTTAACCAAGGATTTGTAATGGCTGATAAATATGGTCAAGTGTCGCAAATGGTGCGCATTAACCGTCAATTGGCTATTGTGTACGCATCTATCGGCGACTACAAAAGCGCATACCATCACGCTATGATGATTATCAACATCAAAAAACATGACAACAACACTCAAGACGCCGATAAATTACGAGCTACTATTGAATTCAACTCCGACTTAGACAAAGAACTTGCCGCCGAAATGATTCGCTCATCGTCGAAAGAGACAATAGAACGACAAGGCAACGAAATTCTTTATCTTACCATAGGTATAACGCTGATTATAATACTGTTATCTATAATTATAGCAGTACTCTTTACTCGCACCAAACAAAACAAGCGACTACTGGCACAAAAGCAGCAAATTCAAGAGAAATCGCTCGAACTCCAAATCAAAAATATGGAACTCGAACGCATATCGTTTGTGGCGCAATATACCAACAACGGAATAGCAATTCTAAATAGTTCGTACGTAATAGAATGGCTAAACTATGGTATTATCAAGCAATTAGATGGCAAAGGAAATATCAACGACTATCTGCATAAGCCAGCAGCCAAACTATTGAGTCCTGCGGTAATGAAATATTTTGAGAAGTGTTTTGAACAAAATACAGGTATCGAGTTTGAATCGCGATGGGGCGAACATAAATGCTTTCAAGTAACGCTAACTCCTTACACAAACCGTGTTGGGCGTCAACAAATTATAGTTGTTACCACCGACATCAGCAATCAAAAAAAGGTGGAGGAAGAAATCGAAAAGCAGAAACGTGAACTTGAAATGCAATCTGAAATGATGGTAATCATCAATTCGGAACTTGCTGCTCAAAAAGCCGCTATTTCAGAGCAAAACGAAGAACTTGAAAACAAAAACCGCGAAATTACCGAGAGTCTCGAATATGCTCGCAAAATTCAAGACGCCATTCAGCCTATGCAAGTATTTTTGGAAGCTGTACTTAGCGATTTCTTTATAATTAACTTCCCCAAAAATATTGTAAGCGGCGACTTCCATTGGTTTGATTATCGTGACGGCAACACATACATTGCACTTGCCGACTGCACCGGTCACGGTATTCCAGGAGCTGTGATGAGTATGCTCGGCACCGTAACACTCTCTAATATTATTGCATCGCAAAAAACATCAAACGCAGCCCAAATACTCAACTCGCTACGCGACAAAATTATCAAAATGCTTCACCAGCGAGGCATTTTTGGCGAAGCTCAAGACGGTATGGATATTAGTTTATGCGTGTACAACGAAGAAACTCACTTGATGCACTACGCCGGTGCTTACTCGTACACTTATTTGGCACGTTACGGAACTCCCGACCAATATACACTCAATATTGTGGAAGAAAGCGAATCGCGAATAATCCAAAACGAAGATCAAAGTGCCTTCCTTATATGTTTTAAACCCGATAGAATGCCAATAGGTATCCACTCAAAAGACCATATACCATTTAGAGATGTGGAAATAAAAGTTCAGCCCGGCGACATTCTGTATATGACTTCCGACGGATTTAGCGATCAGTTTGGAGGTCCTAAAAACAAGAAATACTACACCGCCAATTTTGAAAAACTGCTGCTGTCGGTAACTCCGTTCACACTCGACAAACAAAAAGAGATTCTCACCGAAACCTTCTTAGATTGGAAAGGTATCAACGAACAAGTAGATGACGTTCACATAATTGGCGTAAAATTATAACCTAAATAATAATGGATCCAGTACAAACAACCATAGCCGGCATTAACATTTGGGAACCTCCCACCGCGCTCACCGACCTGATTGTTACTATTGTATGCGCTATTTCATACATAAAACTCTACAAAGGACTGCCCCGCGACAAAAGATACGAAAGGCAATTTCTCAATTTCTTCCTTTTTATGGGTCTCTGCACCCTCACCGGCGCATTAATGACTCACGCTTTTCCATACGCTTTTCATTACGACGGCGTGCTACGTCCCGACCAATATCGCAACCTGCCGTGGTTTGATCGTTTTATTGCCAACTATCACAATCTGCCCAATTGGATTTGCAACATTATTTCGGTAACATTTTTTGCCTTTGCATCGGTAAACCGCGCACACAGCATACTCGACAACAAGAGCATTAAGGCTATCCGCATTGCTATTTGCATAGAATCGCTTGTGGTGCTTATAGCCACACTTTATAAATATACATTCCTTTTTGCAGAAATTCATATCGGAGTGGCATTGCTGATATTTTCTGCACCGTTGCAAATTCAAGTTTGGAAAAACCACAAACGCAAAGATTCACCGTTTATACTTCTTGCCACATTTATCACGCTTTTTGTGCCAATGGTGTTGATTGGCAAAATGCAGTTTTCGCCATGGTTTAATCACAACGATATCAGTCACATACTTATAGCATCAGCCATGACGGCATTCTATTTTGCAGGTCGCCATTGGATAAGGGAATACAATACTCAAAACTTAGAAATCAAAAACGTATTAAATTAATAATCAATTATTTAACAAGGAAAAACAAAAGTGGAACAATATATACCGTCAAAATTACTCTCCAACGCTGTAGACCAATTTGCCAAACTGCCGGGAGTAGGTCGTCGCACAGCCCTCAGACTTGTGCTCGAACTCCTAAAACGCGACGAAAACAGCGTAACGGCTTTTGCCAACTCTATCACCGAGTTGAAACAAAATATCCGTATTTGCAAAACATGCGGCAATCTTTCCGACACCGACATTTGCTCTATATGCTCAAATCACAGTAGAAATCATTCGCTCGTGTGCATTGTAGAAAACATTCGCGACATCATTGCCATTGAGCAAACAGGCACGTATAGAGGCACTTATCACGTTCTCGGCGGATTAATTTCGCCAATGGACGGGGTGGGTCCGTCGGAATTGAATATCAGTAGCCTCACCCAGCGCATAGAGCAAGGCGGCATTGATGAAATTATCTTTGCCCTGAGTGCCAATATGGAAGGCGACACCACTTGTTTTTATCTTTCGCGCCTCATCAGCGGCAAAGGTATCAAGATAAGTCAAATAGCACGAGGAGTGGCATTTGGCGGCGATCTTGAATACACCGACGAACTCACACTCTCACGCTCAATTGAAAATCGTACCGAGTACGCAGGCAATTTATAAATAATTTTTTTATATTTGCTACAGAATAAAACTACTCAAAAATCATGGAAACACCCAAAATCATAAATCCCGGTCGACCGGTTTGGATATCGTATATCGGCAATAGCAGCGAAAAACCAGAATGGGAGCATATTGCAGACTGCGTGGATAATATTGTGCAATTGTTTAAGCAAAACGGCATAGCATACTGCGTAAACGAACTCACAGAAAACGACCTCACCATTTCAGACTTTGAGAAAAAAATCGGAATGTATAGTCAAGTGATGCTGCTGGTGTTTTCAGATAGATATTTTCGTTCGCTTCATTGCATGTATCAATTTGTGCAAATCAAAAAAGCCATTCAAAAATATCCCAACAAGCGACTTTTTTGCATCAAAAGCGGAAATTTCAACCTCTCCGACATCAACTATATACTCGACCTCGAAAAGCATTGGGGCAACCAAAAACAAGAATACGAAGAAGTTAGTTATCACAAAACAAGAACGCTCGCCGAAACAGAACACGCTGCACAATCCAACGGATTCTATATGGCAGACGTTAGAAGTCTATATTCGTTTTTTAGCACTTTGAACTATTTAAACGCCTCATCACAAGATTGGGATCATTTGGTAAAAGAAATCTCCACGTGTTACACCTCGCCGTCAAAGTTTGTGCAATCATCACAAAAACAAATCAAGTCGAGAAACACCGCAATTAAATATATGGTGCTGGGCTTGGTGGCATTAGTATTTACTGTGTTAATCTGGTGGTTAATTGAGGATGTAATTATAATATCCTTCTTAACAGACGAGACTAAAAATCCTAACTATTCACAAGGCATAGAGGGATGTACAATCAAAATGGTAGAAATTGATCCTTCTGAAACAACATTATATTTCCACTTGCAAAACACACACGACAAGGATACTATTGTTTATGCATCAAAAAGTTTTTATATCGAAGCCAACGGCAAAACGTCACCTTTAACCGATGCTGATTCTATTCCATTATATCCTGAATATAAGACACTTGCACCAAATGACACAATGTCGTTTGATATGACATTCGATAATTTATCCTCCGACATAAAATCTTTCAATTTCATACTGAAAAAAAATGTTGGATTCTTTGAAATAGAAATCAATAACGACGAAGAAGACGACGAAGAAGAATAAGAATGAATAATACTCAACAAAATAAAAGCATCAACAAAGGACGTCCGGTATATTTCTCGTATGCCCGCAATAGTATTCGCAAGCCCGAATGGGAACACATTTCCGACTGCGTTACTAAGATGCTCGACATATTCAGCGAGCAAAACATCGAATACCGCGTAGACGTAAGAAGCATTGGTTCTGGCGACAAGATTTCAGATTTTGAAAAAGAAATCGGTTGGAACAGCGAAATGGTAATACTCGTTATCTCCGACAAATACTTCCGCTCGTTGCATTGTATGTACGAATTTGTACAAATAAAACAGGCTCTAAAAAAGCACCCCGAAAAACGACTTATATGCATCAAAAGCGACAATGTGGACTTATCCGACCAAAAGTACATGATGGAATTGGAGCATTATTGGGGCGATCAAAAGCAAGAATACGAAACTATTGATTTTCATCACCTTAGAAGTCATTCTGAAACCGAAAAAGCAGCATACAAAAACGGATTTTATCTTAACGAAATACGCACTCTCAAATCTTTTATCGACAATTACAAATTGTACGATGCCGACAATTTAACGCCGATAATTAATGAAATCACCGACTATTATGCCAACACAAAAAAGTCGTTCTTATTACGTATTCAAGAGCGCAGAGCCAAATTTGCCAAACTAAGATCATTTATTATAGGGTATATGTTGTTGTTACTTTTTGTTGGATCGGTGATTGGCTTGTACGTTTATTACAGCACTTTCAGAGACCGAATAATAATAGTAGACTATCCTGATTGCCAAGAAAACTGCTACGTACACAACGAGGAAGTATATACAACCATTACCAAATATACAGTTGACACCACATACACCACATTGTATTTTCGCTCTATAAACCTCACCGACGACACTATGCGTCGTGTAGAGTACGACACTGTGAATACACGGCTCGATAGATTTATGGCTACAAAGTCATACCCTCTGTTAGAAATCGGTAGTATCAACAATCAAAAACTACCCGAATACTATCCGGGCGGCAGAGGTGCAACAGTGGATTATTATATGAAATTCGCCTCTATTGGAGCCACAGATTTTGATTTTCTCACCGACAATCCAAGTCACTGCATATATGAAATAATCGAAAGGACAAACCACGAAATAGAAAAGAAATGGTTCTCTGGATGGGTTAAATCAAACCCACTTTGTCTTACAGTAGAACATCCAGAATATTCGCAAGGCATTAAAAATCTGTATATTAAACAAATAGAAATAAGATTATTAGGTGAAACTGCACTGATATTCCATATGATAAACCCCTCTACAAACGATACTACATTGTTTTCTCCAAACGAATGTTATATCGTAGCCAATGGCGACACTTTGAAATGCATATCAGCCAACGGAATCAAGCTTTTGCCTTACAGATCAATTGCTTACCCAAAATCATCAATGGACTTTGCATTGTTTTTCGATTATGTAGACTATTTCAATAACGACTCCATCGACTTTGTCATCAACGACAGCACCAAAATATGCGGACTAAAACTGCGTAAACGCAATTATTCAACAGTGGAGAATCCCATAGTGTCGGGATATAATTTCGGTGGGGCAAACGTCACAAAGGTAGAAATTGACAGCACTGCCACGGTGATTCACTTCCGATATACCAATAGTTTTAAAAATAATCCGATTTTTGCTCGTGCAAGTCAACGGTCGTATATCCAAGCCAACGGCAAAAAATATCCTATCCAAAACGCCTCAGGAATTGCATTTCAATCAGGAATGACAATGATACCGCCTCACTCGTCGTTAGACTATGGATTGATATTTCCACCGATTCCACCCGAAACCGAAACCATCAACTTTGTTAACACCGAATTCAGCCGCGAACAAACAGGCGATCAGCGTTTCAGAGCATTGATATACCTTCTTGGTAGCGAGTGCGCAAACGAAACCGGCGACACAATATCCACCGGTTCGTTTGGCATTAAATTGAAATAAGGTCTATTTAAGCACTCTAATCTCAGTCACTCTTGAACCCTCTTTGCCGTCGGCGGGTTTAAATTCTATTGTAAATTCTTCGCCAAGATTGTTGGGCAATGAGGCTTCAAACTCGCCATTGTTGGCAAAATCAAATGTGCCGAGGCTTGCACCGTTAGCCAAAACAATAATTTGACGACGGTCGTTGAATCCTTTTACCAAAAGGTTCTTTGCATTTTTGGCGTGAACGGTATAAGAAAAATTCTCACGGGTATTGCGCCAATGAATACCGCCGTCGGCACCTATCCACGATTGCGATGACTGTACAAAATGGTCGCTTTCGGATTGTTGCTCACCACAGAAAATCTTATCTAATGTACTCTGTTCTAATTCCATACGGGCTTTTTCGGCAGCGGCAATCTTTTGTTTTTCGGTTGCCCATTCACTTTGCGAATATAGCGGGAAATATATCTGATAGCGACACTCGTAAAGACGATAAAATGGCACAAGGGTCATTCCCTCAAATTGTGAAAGGGTTAGTCCCGTTAATTTAAATTGCAACGGTGCACCATCGATGGGTTTTAAGTGATTGAGCACCTCATCTTTGTTGCCAATAATTGCAGGCATTTGATATTGAGGAATTTGCGGACCGTTAGCAATGTGTCCTCCGCGCGAATCGTCGGCATACATTCCATCCTGACGGTCGGTGCCTGTTTTGGCTGCAAGCACAATAGGACCATAGAGAAACGAATATTGAGGTTTGCCGTCGGGAGTGGTTTCGGCGGTGAGATGCATAGGCAGGTCAACATGAATTTTGTCGCAGTTTTGCCATTTGCGGGTAATTACCAAATAGCCGTTTTCTTCTTTGGCATCAACTTTATCGCCGTTTACCGTGATGGAAACATTGCTACACCACGAAGGTTTGCGAATCTTTACGGCAAACTTTTTGGCAGTTTTTACCGAAAGTTGAATATTGGTAGAAGGTTCATCGGGGAAATTGTTTGTCTGCGAAACCGTTACATCGTTGAATTTAAGTGTAGAAGGAATAAACAAATTGACAATCAAATCGTTGCCCTCGTAAGCGTAAATCATTTCGCCATAGCGGGCGGGATTTTCCAAACCTGTTCCCACGCAGCACCACATCGAAGTCTGCGGTTGCGAATACACGCGGTAATGTCCCGAACGCATTGGGGTAAAATATACAAATCCGCCTTGCACGGGGTTGAGAATCGAGAGAATGTGGTTGTAGAGCGCACGTTCATAGTAATCGATGTAACTCTTGTCGGCAGAGGTTTGATAGAGCATTTTGGTAAGACGGAGCATATTGTAAGTGTTGCAACTTTCAGGACCTTGTTCCGATGCGAGCAAACCCGAAAAATCGTTGGTGGGGTTAAAATGCTCCCTCATCGAGTTGCCACCAATCGACACGCTGCGTTGAGTAATCACCACATCCCAAAAGAATTTTGCAGCCTTGTCCCAATCAACAAGACCTTCAAGATCGGCAATGCGTTTGTAGCCTATAACTTTGGGAATCTGAGTATTGGCGTGTTTACCTGTAAGATTGTCCTCAGATTTCAACAGAGGGTCGAGCATACGCTTGTCGGAAAACTGATGGGCAATTTTGAGATATTTTTTGTCGCCGGTGATAGCATAAACATCAGCAAAAGTTTCGTTTAAGCCTCCTTGTTCGCTGATGAGCATTTGCTGAATTTGGTCGTCGCTGAGGGTTGAAACCACACCAATCATCCAATCGGTGAGTTTTATAAGCATATCCTTAGCCTCTGATTTTCCACCAATTAAGTATGCATCACGCAATCCGGCATAAACCTTATGAATATTGTAGAGCGGCACCCAACGGTCGTTGAGTCCAAACGGATTTGGGCGAATATTGCCCTCAGAAAGTTCTTTCCAGATTTTTCTGCCATTGGGAACGCCCGAAAGGTATCCGTCGCTATCTTGACAGCGTTTCAATTCAGAGAGAAAATAGGTGAGCCTCTCCCCTATTTCGGCGTTACCAGTGGCTGCGTACATATACGAAAGTGCTGAAAGATAATGTCCTCCGATATGACCGTCTAAGCCGGTATTTTCCCAGTTGGAATAATTATCGGCCTTTGGGGTAAGACCAGCCTCCTTTAAATAAGGGGCAAGAAGTCGGTCGGCATCCAATCCGAGGATGTAATGAATGTCGGCATTTTGATTTTTGTAAAATTGGCTTTGAGTAAGCCTCACGTCAGAAATATTAAAAGTGCCAATTTTTTGGGCAATCTGCGCCGAGGCCGTTGTTACCGACAACGCCAAAGCGGAAATAAATAAAAGTTTTTTCATATTATTAAACAAGTGATAGAAATTTTAATGGCGTAAAGGTAAGGAAAAAAATGGAATGGAGAAATAAAAAGGAATCTTAAAGATTTATCCCCTCCCCTGTTTTAAAGATATGAAACTTATCTTTCAAACCTTCTTGGAGCACTGCGCAGGCATCGTGTCCTGTGCAGTGGCTTGTGTAGAGGTGCATTTTAGGGTATAGATAATAGATTTGCGAGGCAATAGAAGCCACATCGTCGGATTCGCCGTCTAAAAGATGCAAACCTCCAACATACGCCGCTATGTGGCTACAATTCATAAAGTTGCAGCAATTGTCGGCAATGTTCAAAAGTCCTTGGTGCGAGCAAGGTGAAATAATCACAAGCCTACCATCCTCAACTACCGACAATGACAATTCATCATTCGCCGTGTAAGGAATCATAGCATCACCTTCCGACACAAAAAGATAACGGTTGCCTTGTGGCTTGGGATTGTGAGCATTTTTGGGGATAATAACACCTATCTCATTGTTGATAAGATAGTTGTCGTTGAGAAAAATAAAACGGTCGATATGGTTTCTGATTAATTCGGCATCGGGCGAAAGCGAATGAAACTTGCCGCCGCGGTTGCTCCAATATTTGGTATCGTGTATAAGGTGCGACGCTATAATCTTAGCCTTTTGGTTGATTTCCAAAAAACGCCGCAACCCACCTGTATGGTCGATATGTCCGTGCGAAAGCAGCAACAAATCCACCTCATTGATATTGACACCCAATTTCTCGGCATTAAGAAAAGCCTTTCCCGTCAGCCCGGTATCAACAAGTATTTTATGTGTCTTGGTCTCCACAAGCAAACACAAACCGTGCTCAGATTCAAAACCTGAGGCAGGTCGATTGTCGATGAGGATGGTGAGGTGCATAGGGTTATCGGCTCATTATAATTTATCGGCTCAAATATAGGCTCATTTTCATTTTATCGGTTCAATTATCGGCACAATTACTTAATCACCTCCCAATGACCTCCTTTATCGGGACCAACACGACGGATGAGACCTTCATTTTTCATTTTACGAATATTCCAATTCAAGCCATCACGAGTCAACCCACATATTTCACACAAATAATCAATAGTAACAAATGGATTGTTCTTCATTATTGCCAATATTTTCTGTGTAGTTTTCTGTGTAGTTTCTTCGTTTTTCTGTGTAGTTTCCTCGTTTTTCTGTGTAGTTTTCTGTGTAGTTTCTCCGTTTTTCTGTGTAGTTTTCTGTGTAGTTTCTCCGTTTTTCTCCACAGTATCCTCGTTTTTCTGGGTAGTATTATCGTTTTTCTGGGTAGTTTCTTCAATTTTCTGGGTAGTTTTCTGTGTAGTACTCTCCGTTTTCTGGGTAGTTTTCTGGGTAGTTTCTTCGTTTTTCTCCACAGTATTTTCAGAAATATACTCCATCAAGTCCGAAAGCATCAGCGTGGTCATTATTCTATCAGGCGAATTGCGATGGGTGTATTCGGGAGAAACGCCAAAGGCTTTGTTCCAAACAGAGAAAACACCGGGGATTCCGCAGCCGGCACGCTCGCCGATGTCAATCATCGAAAACATTTTGAGGATTGTGGCGTTGCGCGGGTCGGACATTCCGCCGTCAATCGCCTCCTTGATGCTGATGCGGAATGTGCCCGGATTCTCAAACGTGAAACGGTCTTTGTATTTTTTGATAACAACGCCGCAACGTCCATAATAGTCGGCATTTGCAAGTGTGTTCAAAAGAATTTCTCGGATTGCCTTGTGGACGGGAGTGTCGTCAACTCGTGTGATTCCTTCCAAAACAAACGGACGCTTGATGTCTTCGGAAAGTTTGTTGAAAACCTTGAAAAAGAAGTCGAAAATGTTGCCGCTCCATTCGCCCGAACTTGACACAATACGGTCTGACCATCTTGTGGTTTCGTCAAAATGTTCTTGATAATCAAGAAAATAGAGAGGATATTCGTACATAATTTCCGACTCGTAACCAAACATAAGAAGTCCTGCCGCCGTGGGATACACCACGCCGTCTTCGTGATTGATTTTTGCCGCGCCGATTTTTTTCAAGAAGTCAACATCCGAAAGATTGTTCCAAATATGACCTTGGTGAACGAGCATAAAACGGCGGCGGTAATGTGTAATGGTTTCTTTACAAAGAGTGTCGAGACTGACCTCTGTTATCAACTTATTGTCCTGCGTAACCTGACCCGCATCACGGAAAATGGCGGCTACTTCCTCTCTCGAACAAATATAATCGCCCTCGCCATTGCGCCTGTAAGTGCCTGAAAACATATCCTGACCTTTGAAAACAGGTCGGTAAATTCTCTCCGCCCTCGGCACATTGATAGCGATAATTTGCTTGCCGTCAATATCTTTTATCTCAACATTGCTATTGTTTAAGATGTTGATATTGACCACTTTCTTATTGTTGACACCGTCCCAAAAGGCTTTAACCAATTGTTCGGGATTTTGGATGCCCTCGATGGCGAAAGTTTGGTTTTTGTTTTCCTTCACGCCGAGAAGAATCAATCCGCCCTCGGTATTGGCAAACGACGAGTATGTTTCCCAAATGCTGTTTGGGATTCCGCCTTTGGCAAGTTTCATCTCGAAACGGTTGCCTTCCTTGAAGGAGTCGATATGTAGTTGGTCTAATGGGGTCATAAGTAAATTGTTTTTGATTACAAAGATAGATTATTTCGGAATGCTCTCCAACAGATACTTGAACGGGAATGGCATAATTGTTAATTGTCCATTCCTAACAAAAGTTACTGCCATCAGTTTTAATAACTCATTGAAAAACAATTTGCTAAATCTGTAACATTTAACCATTCTGACATTTGCCGCTGTTGGCACATCCCTTTTCATACCCGCGCCAATGATTCCCGAGAAATAATGCAACGAATAATCGTCGTTAGCAAAAGACTTTATATCCGTTATCGAGGGAAACAATTCTTCCCTACTAACTTGATTACGTACTTGATTATCTCCTTTTTGCAATCGCTCTTTTAAAAGACTGATTTCAGGAATAGTCCGAAGTTTAGTATTGTAAATGACATTTATATCCTCTCCGTTTTTTACAACTCCAATTACATTTTCCTCGCTAAAAATGTCAATACACTCTTGATACTCGTTTTGGTCAAATAGTGTATTCTCTTTTTCTGTTATGGAGAAATCTCCATTCGGAGAGACTGTCATAAAATAATAATGTTTGTTATTGTCTTCGTCATCGCGACAAATTCCAAAAATAACATTGTTTTCATAATGATAGTCTTCCCAATTGACCATTGAAATATGCTTACACTTAATATCTTCCTTTATAAGGACCTCTTGCATAATACAATCTAAAACAGACTTCCAACCCGATTCTTTTTCTTTGTCGTCCTCAACGTTCATTAGATGAGCAACTGTTTCTATCGTAATATGCTGAATAGCACAATTCTTATAAACAATGTCGTGAGGATCTAACTTATCCTTATAATAGTCATCTTCGTGAATAAGAATTATGTTGATAGCGTCCGATTTGGGTGTTTTAAGAACAGAGACTTTACAACCAAAGCGGGTTGTAAGCCTTTGTTTGACTTCCTCAATACACATCGGCGAAGTACAATCCGATACCTTATCAACCAAAACTATCCTATGTGATGACGCAAGTTCTTGAAAACGGCTGTTCATTTCTCTAACCATTTTAGAAGAAATCTGTTCTTCGTGATACTCCCCGAAAGAATCAAATTCAAGATGCGCTATTCCATTGAATATCGTATTAAAACTATCAATGCAATCACAAATAATACCCATTTTGCTTTTGCCAAACGCTTCAATAGAAACTGTATCAAGGAATTTGATTGTTGACCTATCGTTTCCAATTTGGCGCAATATATACGCCTTTGGATCAGAACCTTTGTCAATGCGTTTCAAAATGTTATCTTTACCAAGAACATATTCGGGATAATCGTAGAATTTCTTCTTGCCAAAAATGATGTCTTCTCTTTTAGTAACAGATGTAAATGTACGAACATTCCAATCCAACAGCATCTCCTTAGTTACTTTAAGTTCTAAGGTTTTAATTTGGTCCTTATATGCTTTCGATGGACGATAAAAAAACAAATGTCCCGTAACATTATGAAACCCAAGTATTTTGCCCTCGTATGTCCCCAAAGAATTGAGCAATAACTGTACAACTATATTTAGAGGTATCGTTGTAACCGAAACATTCTCAACGGATAATTTTTCCGCTCCCGAAAGTGATTTTATCGCCTTATTAATATTAATCACATTGTCGGCTGACTTTCTGAGTAACAGAAAAAAGGAGTTGCCACGCTCATAAACAACCGACAACACAAATTTTTCGTTGGTGAAATCATCCACCAACCTCGCGGCATTGTCTCCCTTTCCAAAATGAACATCCGAAGTCTTAACATTAAAGATTTCAAATGTATCTGAAAATACATTTTTATTAAGGTTGACAACCAATTTATTAGTTTGGATTCTATTCATTTTTCAATTCTCCTATTTTTTTTGCAGCCTTTACAGACAACTGCGAATTGCAAATTAATGATAACTCAATGATGTTAAACGAACCACACGGAGTTGTATTGATAATGTCATCATTAGTATCTCTCACATTGGCGATGATAACGGTTTTAACATCGTTACATTTCTCAACTTTTGTTTTGACTTTTTCACGATACTCATTAGCGTCAAAACGAGCGGTTGGTTTCCAATATTTAAAGTCAACATAAATCGGACGGTCTTTGACCTTGAAGTCGAACATTTCGTATTCATCACCATCTAATTCCTCCAAAGGAATACCATAATGATTGAAAATTGCTTTTCCAATTGCCTCGCCAAGTGCACCTTTGTAAATATTTTGGTACATAGGCGGCGACATTATATAGTCGTTTACAACAAACTCTTTTGCATAACCATTTGTATCGAACAATTCTTTGAGGAGTTTAAATTGGTTTAAAACATCCTTCAAATTAACATCTTGTGAAGACACACAATTTGCTCCTAAAAAATTGACCAATGAGATATTTTGAATAAAATCAAAGTCGTCTGTTTGGTCATAAAAATACTGATTTACAGGCTCGCCAAAGGTAATATAATGATTTCTGAAAGGACTTTTTTGCCACTCTTCTGCGGAAAGCGTTGGATGTTTCAAAACGTATTCACGCATATTTTGCCACAATAGAATATCCGTATCATTCCAAGAATGATTGAAACTACGAGTCAGCAAGATTTGTATCCTTTTGTTTGAGCGAATAGCATCTTCCTTGGCTATTTCAATAAATCTATCGGGTTCTGCCTCTTTATTATCGCGTCTAAATTTTTTTGCCAAAACTACCATTTCACGATTAAACATCCGATTTTCATCGAACAATACCTTTTGGTCTAACAATTCGCCAAGTTCAGAGTCTGCCAAAATGAAAACATTTTTCAATCTATAATTTGTACGACATTTTCTTCCCATTGCCTGAACTATCATTTTAGTAGCACATACTCTAAAATCTTTCAACTCACTGTAAGTTAAATTATAAGAGTTTTTTGGATTACTTATGCCAATATTCCGATATGAATTTGTAATCTCTGTCATTTTGGTTGACCAAGAAATATTTTTCACTTGGTGAAGGTACTCCATTTGGAAAACTCTGTTTATTGTATTCTTTTCATCGCCACCACATTTGTTTATGATACTTGTAGGTTTGTCGAGATAAATACCTTCTATATCCATCTCCTTTTGAATACGCAAATCGTTTAACTGTACCACATCGTGGATACGATTTTCAGGTATATTGTACTGCAAATTTTGACCTGCTCCAACAGTTGCATATGTTGACAAAATAAAACGTCGTTTGCCTTTACTCAGAACATCAACTAACTTTTTCTTTTGTTCATCAAAATTGGTGGAATCAATAATCACAAATATATTTTTGTCAAACTTTACACTTCTTTCCCTCAAAAGAAAAGAGAACAACTTCTCCAATATTACAGAATCAAATTGATAATCATTTTGGGTTGCACCTTTTGAAAAGAGCGCAAGATATGATTGTAAATTATTATCCCAAAATTGTTTAAAAGCCAAAACAGCCTTATAGTACCTGTTTTCTATATATTTATCTTCATTAATAAAAGTCAATCTTTGTGCTTCACCAATCAATTCTGTGTCGGTAAAAATATTACCCCAATTAGGACGCTCCTGTGAATTAGTATTGGTTAAGTAAACATTTTTCTCAATTTCTACCTTGTCATAACCTTTGGTTTGTGTTTCAAAGGTTTCTCTAAACCTTTGTCTGTCCTGTTCGGTAGGTTTCACGAATTTGTCGCCCAATTTCCATTCGAGATAGTCAATGTCATAATTACCTAAAACTGTCGGAAATGTGGCTGTCGCAGATATTCCTATCACTTTTGAGGATGAGCATATATCATACATTATACTTTCCGGAGTTTCTTCAAAAACATATTTATATATGATTGTCTTAGTGTCGTGCGCATAGTCGTCCATAAAGTCATAATGACTAAAACCACTTGAATAAAAGTACAAATCATCTTTTAATTCTTCGTTCTTCTTTTTGGAGTACGCTCTATATCTATTTTTCAGAGCCATATTCCTCAAAATGCTGAACGTTTCATCCTGTAAATGAAGTGAATCCAAGACTGTATCCAATGCGTGAAACTCGGTAAACTCGCCAAAAGATTTTCCTTCTTCTTCTTGATTTACCTTAATTTTATTTTTGTAATAACTGTACGCCAATATTGATACAAAACGTGTAAAATGAGAAATTGCACCCCTTATCTTATCCAATGCATCATATAATTTTCTGTCTTTTTTCTCTTTTGAAACAAGAAGAAGTTGGTTGACATTTCTTCCTTTATGATAGTTAACTGTTACATCCTCTTTTTCGGTTGCATAGCAAGTATTGGTCAAATCAGAAAACAAAATATATCGTTTTTCCTCAAAACCTTCTGACTTATAGTTTAATAGCAAATTATACTCATTTGCAATATCATCAAAAATTTTGATATTTTTTTCCAACGCTTTTTTATGACTTGGTTTATTTTCGACATTATCGAATATATTCGACGGAATAGTTTCGTGATTGTTAAGGCAAATTTTAATATCCCTAAAAAGTTTTACAAAATCGATTCCTCTATCCAATCCTTCCTGTACAATAACATCTTGGATGTCTTTTTTGGTTGCGTCGAACTCATCTATAAAAACGATGGAATTTTTGAAAATGGCGTTTTCATACAAGCGAACACTTTTTTCTACTATTGTATCAAATTGATTTATAAGTTTTTTCACGGTAATGAAGAAGACCCTTTTTTCGTGAGAGAACACGACAGGATATAACTCTCCCACCCATTGCCAATTTTTATCATTTTTAATTGCATTTAATTTGGCTTCTTTCTTTCGAAAATACTTGGACAAAACAGAAGAAATTAATTTTCTGAATTTTAATTCGGTATCACCATACGCTTCCGAACTTACATTCGCAGAATGCAGTGCGTTAAAATTTTTGAACTCGTCAGAATTTTTAATTTCACTTTGGGTGATACATTTCTTAATATCACCAAACTTTTTTATAGCATATTCTTTATTCGACAACACTCGAAAAACAGTATCTTGAAGTTCGTTGTCGTCTGACAAAGAATCCAATAATTTTCTATATGGGTCGTCCAAATTTTTTTTCAAAGTGGTAACAAAGAATATCTTTTTCTCCTTGTTTTCTTTTAGATATTGTTTGATAAATTCAAGAACACTATGCGTCTTACCTGTTCCTGTCGGCATATCCAACAGCAACAAGCCCGTATCATTATCTTTATCCAAACAATATCTTTCAAGTAATTTTATCATTATAATGAAATTTGTGTACTAATAAAAAATTACATCCTCCTCAATTCATCCCTCAGCCTTTCCATCTCTTCCTCGCTGAGTTTTTTGGACATAATGTCGTGAACAAGTTCCTCTACCCGATGCCATTTGTAGGTTTTTACGGGTTCGGGAGATTTGCCGTCGGTAATAAAATCTGAAAAATCAAGTGTTTCGCGCCAATCATTTATCGTGCCGTCTGATTTTACTGCAAGTTCGATATAATCGCCAAAACCTTTTTCGTAGGGCGGTAAAAGGTGGTTTGGAACGTAGCCGCAAATTTGCCAAATCGGTTTCTTGTCGGCATCAAGCAATGTATAAGTGCCGCTATCGCGGACTTTTGCCCACATTCTGAGGTAGCCTTCTTCGTAGTTCCAATTCTCAACTTTGCCGGTTTTCAGGTTGATGAGATACTCCAACAACTGTGTTTCGGGATTGAGAGTTGGCGGGGTGAAATCGTCGTCGCACTCCAATTCGGTCATAAGACCGTCGTCAAAGGAGATTAGATTCGGGCGGTCGTCTTTGTCGTATGGTATTGATACACAAAGGTATTGTGCGGATTGTTGTAATGTGTCTTTTAAGTTTTGCATAGATGTATAAGAAGATTTAATTTCTCCAAATATACACCATTTTTATAACATTTGCAATACTAACCAATCATTTTCCGCCCCAAAAACTATTCCCCCCTATACTCCGCCCAATCAAAATCGGCATAGCCCTTTGTATTGCCTTGTGCAAAAACACCTAACATTACACCCGTAAAGCCGCCGATGACTTCGGTGGTGAGGTAGCGGAAATCCATACGACCGAGGGGTTGGAATTTGGAGCCGTCGTCGGAGACTTCGAGGTAATAATAATCCTTGTCGGATGTGATGCGGAGGTAGGCGGTGGATGATTTTAGCGGTAACTCCTTGAACGTGTGCGACATTTCGCCAATGCGGATGTTGGATTTGGCGTAAAACTTGCCACCGCGTTTTTCTACCACAACATCGTAATGATTGAGCGGGGCAGCGTAGGCGGTGATGCCCGTCTGCATACCGTCAGAGATGTGCGAAGCGTCGAGACGAGCCGTAAATGTAAAATTTCTATCAGTCTGACGTCTTGCCACAAATGAAGGCGAAGTAGGGTCGTCGAGTGTGATTCCGGCGGCGGGTTTAAGCCTGAGAAATCCTTTGCGCTCAGTAAGCGAATAACGCGACAAATCAGGGTTGCCAATGCTGTGCCAACCATACGCCAAACCTATCGACGAATAACTGTCAGATGGTGCATTGCGTTTTATATATTCAAACTCCTCGCGAAGCGGTTCGGGCGCAAAAGGCACTTGCGGCAGCGTGGTGCATTGCATATCGGTTTGAAGTGTGCCGTTGCCGTTGACCACAGGCCAAGCGTTCTTGTCCCAACGGACGGGCGCAAGGAAAGTTTCGCGACCCATCACGTGCAACAGGTAGCCGCTTGTACGGTATCCGAGGCAAATCATCCACCACGTCGAATCGGGAGCCTGAACCAAGTCGGCGTGTCCAAGTCCCTGAATATCGCTGTTTTGCATCTCCATACTAAAATGCGTGAGTATCGGGTTTGCCTTGTTGCTCTCGTAAGGACCAAAAAGCGAACGGCTGCGCAGGATATTCACGTGGTGCCCCTGTTCGGTGCCACCCTCAGCAAGCATCATATAGTACCAACCGTCTTTTTGGTAGATGTGCGG
>JAGCVU010000249.1 GCA_017962175.1 Bacteroidales bacterium
CCCATACCTGCCGTGCCTGTGATGGCAGCAGTAACGGTGATGTTGCCGAGTTGTTGCTCTGCCTTTTGGAGAGCCTCGGTAACAGGCTGATATATGTAAGTGTTGTGCTTCTGGTACGAAGTAAACACAATTTTACCCAATGAGTCGAAAACCACCACTTTGGCGGTAGTGGAGCCTATGTCGATACCTAATTTGCTAACTTCTACTATCTTACCCATTTATTGTTTTTTTGATGTGTGCTAAGAATGGCAGTATCTAAAAAGTGGTGCAAAGATAGAAAAAGAAGGCGAAACAAAAAATGAAAAAATAAATGTTATTCAGATAGTATTAATAGATTTCAGAAAAAAGGTTTCTGCCAATCATTTGAGCGGCAATGCTATTGGCTTCTGTTAAATGAGATTTTTCAGGCATTAAGGTTTCTATATCGTTGAATAGTCTAATCAACGAACGTCCAATTGCCCAAGCAAGATTTACTGGTACAGCATTTCCTATCTGTTTGTACTGAGAAGTGATGTTACCTTCAAAAATCCAATCGTCGGGGAATGTTTGAATTCGAGCGTATTCTCGTATAGTTAGCGGTCTCGTTTCAATTGGGTGGCAACGTTCTGTTTGTTTTTGAGCTGGGGCACAAGTGAGTGTTAGAGACGGTTCGTCCATAGAAAGCCTTCTTGCCATTCCTGTTTTACCTCCTCCAAGATAATAACTTGCTCCCATATATTCTTTTTGTATATTTTCAGGCAGGTATCTCCAATCTCCACCTTCGGGAACCATTTCAAGAACACGGCGTTTTTTTTCTGGATAAATTTGACCTTCTGATTTCGGAACATCATTGTTGTACAATTCTCCTGCCATAAAAGCGTCACGTAGTGTCATAACCCTTCTAAATGGATCTGGCCAACGGAATCTAACTTTTTCTGCAATATCGTTTCTGATGGCAATGAGAATAAATCGTTCACGTTTTTGTGGAACTTGAAACATAATTGCTTTTAACACACGAGGCTCAACTAACGTGTAACCAAGTTCTGCAATGGATCTGCGGATTAGTTCAAGAGTTTTACCATTATCGTGAGATAGAAGCCCCTTAACATTTTCGCCCATAAAAACTTTCGGTTTGATTTCTTTAACCGCCCGGGCTAATTCAAAGAATAAAGTTCCTCGTGTATCATTTAGACCACCCTTTTTACCCGCATACGAAAAAGCCTGACAAGGAAATCCTCCTGATAGAAAGTCAACCTTCCCTTCAAGTGGCGTAAAGTCTACATTGTGAATGTCGTTTTCACATACGTTCCATTCTGGGTGGTTTCTTCTTAACGTTTGACAGGCAGTTTTATCGTTTTCGTTTAGAAGAATATGTTTGAATCCTGCTTTGTGCATTCCTAAGGCTAATCCTCCTGCGCCGGCGAAAAGTTCCACAGAGGTAAAATCTCTCTTAGGAGTTACATTCATTTCCTTGTCCCAATTACTTTGAAGCATATGTGCAACAGATTGTATAGAGGTAAGATCTTCCATAAAAAAACCTTTGCACCCTTTGCTGTCGCTATGATAGGGGTACACACCTGATTCCCCCCATCTTTGAGCGGTTGCGATTGATGTGCCTGTAATGTCGGCGAGTTTGCTTGCTGAAATAAATGTGTGCATATTTACAATTTATCAAATCCTTCGTATGTGTTGAAAGCAAGTAAATATAAACTTTTATAAAAATCTGTTTTGTCTAGTTCTTCGTATACTGTGTTTTTTAGTTTGGCTGTTTCATCTTCGCTGATAACATCATCTAATATTTTAGGAAGAATTTTGCATAGTTTGAAAAATGCCTCTCTGTCACCAAACACTATTTCGTAGAATTTGTCCATCGAAATTCTGTGAATGCTTGGCCAATTATATTTTTCCTTATGCCCGTTTTGAGTTATGGTAGCCTCCCATACTATATCTTGTGAACGTTTAGCAATGGTCTCCACAAGATAACACGTTGCTCTATTACCTGAACGCATTATTTTATCAAGCATTTTGAGGTATGTCGCCGATGTCGCTGACGAGTTCATCGTGTTATGTTTATTTTTCAATTCTGCAAAAATGAAACGGTCTTCGTTAATAACATCAAATCCTCCCTTATCACCATTGCAAGGTACGTCCCAACCATTTCCAACGTATTTGAACAGATATTGGTGAAAATAACCTATTCGGTTATTGTTTGTTTTGTCTATCTGACGTAAACATTCGCTTTCAATAGTCTGACGAATGGTTTGCCCGTAAATTTTAGAGTCAAAAGTAAGTTTAATCGGGTCGATGATGTTTTCGTTGAATTCTTTTAAATTTATACTTTTGCGGTATTGACTTACGGTGTCTTTTACGTGATTAAATATCGCTTCATCAGACATAAAACCAAGATTGTATCTGCTCATAATAGTTAAGATTTGTTAGGTGCAAAGATAGTAAAAGATTTGTGTATTTGGCAAATTTAGTTTTTAATTCTTAATTTCTAACAAACCAATAGTATAGCACAATCAGCCATACAAATAGCGCAGCGTAGGTAATCACATAAAATGCCGCTTTTTTGTTTTTGTGGCGGATGATGTACATCGCGGGCAGCATAAGGAACACACCTCCGATAAATTCCAAAATGTGGAGGGTGCGCTCCTTGATACGCCATTTTTCGTGCGTCGCCTTGTATTTGTCGGTGCGTAAGAATATTACGCCGATTACACCGATTATTAATAAGTATGGTAACAATATTTGATAGGGTATCATGATTATATTAATTAGCGGGCGAGTCGCCCGCATTCCATTTATTCCACAGTTACAGATTTGGCAAGGTTGCGGGGTTGGTCAACGTTGCAGCCGCGCATTATGGCTATGTAGTAACTTAGCAATTGCAAGGGAACAATTGTGGTGATGGCTCCGATGGCGGTGTCAAATTTGGGAACTTCCAACACGTGGTCTGCCATTTTTGAAATCACTGTGTCGCCTTCGCTAACGATGGCTATGATTTTGCCTTTGCGGGCTTTGATTTCTTGTATGTTGTTGACAATCTTTTCGTAACCTTTGTCTTGTGTGGCAATTACCACTACCGGCATTTTGTCGTCGATGAGGGCAATGGGTCCGTGTTTCATTTCGGCGGCAGGATAACCTTCGGCGTGGATGTACGAAATCTCTTTCAACTTTAATGCGCCTTCCAATGCCACAGGATAGTAGCAACCGCGACCAAGATAGAGAAAATTGCGGCTGTCTTTGTAGAGTTTTGCCACCTCCTCAACTTTTGAAGCCGATTGAAGGGTGTGCTCTATCTTTTCGGGAATTGACAAAAGTTCGGTGAGCAACTGATGATATTGTTGCTGACCTATCATATATTTGCATTTGCCAAGCAAGAGGGCTATCATTGCCAACACTGTTACCTGTGTAGAAAAAGCCTTGGTGCTTGCCACGCCAATTTCGGGACCTGCGTGTGTGTATACTCCGGCGTCGGTTTCGCGGCTGATGCTCGAACCAACAACGTTGCAAATGCCAATTACACAAGCCTTTGCTGCCTTTGCCAACTGAATGGCTGCAAGTGTGTCGGCTGTTTCGCCGCTTTGACTGATTGCTATCACCACGTCGTCTTGTGTAAGAATTGGGTTGCGGTAGCGGAATTCTGATGCGTATTCCACTTCAACGGGGATACGGGCGTACTCTTCGATAAGGTATTCGCCCACAAGACCTGCGTGCCACGATGTGCCGCAACCTATTATAATAATGCGTCGAGCGTTGAGAAGTTTTGGCATAACGTCCAAAAGTCCGCCCAACTTAATAGCGTTTTCGTTTTCGTAAACACGTCCACGGATGGTTTCGAGGATTGATTTCGGCTGCTCGTAAATCTCTTTGAGCATATAGTCGCGATAGCCGCCCTTCTCAGCCTCGTCGCTATCGAAGTCTATTTGCTGAATATCGGGATTGATAACATCGTTTTTGATGGTCTTAACAGTAACGCTGTCGCGAGTGATAACTGCAAGATTTTGATTGTCAAGATAAACGGCTTTTTTTGTGTATTGCACAAACGGGGTGGCGTCGGATGCAATAAAGTATTCGTTGTCGCCATAGCCAATCACGAGGGGACTACTATTGCGGGCGCAGATAAGTTTGTCGGGTTCGTCGGTGCACATTACCACAAGTCCGTATGCGCCAATCACCTTGTTGAGAGCAAGGCGGACGGCTGTTTCGGCGTTTACCTTGCCAAACATATAAATATATTCGATAAGGTCGGCAAGTACCTCGGTATCGGTTTCTGATTTAAAAGTGTAGTTGCGGGCCACAAGTTTCTTTTTGAGAGTGGCAAAGTTTTCGATAATGCCATTGTGAATAATTACAAACTTGCCGTTCATAGAAGTGTGCGGGTGAGCATTCACATCGTTAGGTACACCGTGAGTAGCCCAACGTGTGTGACCCATACCGATAGTTCCGGTTGTATCTTTGCCTTTGGTAAATGCTTCAAGGTCAGAAACTTTGCCCTTCTTTTTGTAGACGTTGATATTTTTGAGGTTATTGATGGCCACGCCTGCCGAGTCGTAGCCACGGTATTCAAGTTTTTTAAGTCCGTTGATAATAATCGGATAAGCATTTTGGTCGCCGATATATCCTACAATTCCACACATAATGTTTTAGTATTTTTGGTTAGATGTTAATTATTTGTCAAATACGGTGTATTGAACAACAAGTTTCAAAGGCGATGATTTTTTGCTCGGAGCGTTGATAACTGTGCGGGCAAAATCCGATGTTCGAGCATTTGGAAAAATGCATATGTCGTAATACGGTTCCACATCGGCTTTGTATTTTTTGAGCAATTCGTTGATGCGTATTGTTAGGTTTACAGTATAGCACATACGCGATTTGTCAAATTTTACAGTGTTGATATTAGAATTGCCATATGAATCGCGAGCAAAAAATTCTTCAAAATATACTAATTTCCCGGAAGCCTTGTCGATGCCGAAACAAGTGATTTCATTGATGGGTGTGTAATTTGGATAATCGCTTGCAACACTGTCAACTGGCATAATCAACTGAGCACCCATAAGTGAAAAATACCTTTTTTGTTCGCTGGTGTTGTATATGTTTAACTTTTTCACGTCAGAAAGGTCGAGTTTGATTCTTGTGCCGCTCATACTTTGGAGATAGAGCAAAGTGTCGGATTCAGAGTCAGAGGGAATATTTGTTCCCGTGTAGTCGTGAGTGAAAAACGATGCACGGGCGTTGCTGTTGGCAATTGAGAAAGTTACGTTTCTGCGAGTGGTGTCACCTTCGCAATGGTAGTAAACAGTGTATTGGATATTGTTGTTTTGATGGGTGGTTTTGATTATTGTAGAAGATTCCGAACCCTGACAAAAACACAATCCGAATAGGTTGGCATCGAATGTAGTGTCTTGAGTGCATTTGATGACCTTTTCGCCATATTCTTTCGAGATGTTGAATGTTAGGTTTTTGCCTGCATTTTCAGGAACAAATTCGGTGGTAGCAATCGGCGAATCGGCTATTATGCTCTTGTAGTTGAAATTGCTGTAATAATTTGAGTCGGCGTATAATACCTCGGTAAGCGGATATATGTTGATAGAACTTTTGGCTTTAAGGTCGCCGTAAAAATGTACTGCAGTGCTGTCTAATCCCAATGTGAGAATCACCGAGTCGCAAATGGCATTATTAAGAAACTCTCCGTAAGAAGTGTTGGAAAATTTAGCACAGAATGCAGCGTCGGTTTTACCGAAAACCGGATCGTTGAAACTGCCTACAAGTAGGTGAGATTGATATGAACTGTATACAGAGTCTTCGGTAACAGTGTATGCCTTAATTTCAATTGTGTCGGTAACTACAATGCCGGGACGGTCGGTCGATGGCATAATGTCGGCGCCCATATTTTCATCGTTGTCGCAGGCTGCAAACAATGCAGCAACCGACAATAGGGCTGATATGTACTTAATATTCATTTATTTATTGTTAGTTCGTCTTGGTTTAATCAGTAGATTGGCTCATTACTTGGTCGTAAAAATCTGAATAAGCATCGATATATTTGTCTTGAGGTTGATATCCGAGAAATGGTTTTCCGCAGTTGCGTGCATATTCCTCCACTTCAGGGTTGATGGTTTCGTGACCTTGAATTACACCGTCCGACATATTGATAGCCAGTTTGCTGAGGTTAGCAAATGTGGGATTTTTTACTACTTCAAGATCTTCTTCCATTACACCGTCAACTTTGAGTTTTTTTGCAAAGTTTTCGGGAAGGCTGTCGGGGTAGTCGTCGTTGTAAACAGAGTATACCACTTTGCTTTTGCTGAATAGCGGATCTTCTTTGAATGCGTGTTTGAGGTACAGGGGCACAAGCGATGTAATCCATCCGTGGCAGTGTACAAGTTCGGGACTCCAACGTAGTTTTTTAACGGTTTCTAATACACCACGGGCAAAAAATATTGCGCGTTCGTCGTTGTCGGGATAATACTTTCCGTCTTTGTCGGTGAGTATACCTTTGCGGTGAAAAAAGTCTTCGTTGTCGATGAAATACACCTGCATACGCGCCGATTGTATCGATGCTACTTTAATGAGCAACGAGTGGTCGGAGTCGTCGATTATGATGTTCATACCCGAAAGCCTAATAACCTCGTGCAGTTGGTTTCTGCGCTCGTTGATGCTGCCGTAGCGAGGCATAAATGCGCGTATTTCACGTTTCTTCTCCTGAATGCCTTGGGGAAGATAACGGCCTATAACTGACATTTCGGTTTCGGGAAGGTAGGGGTAAATCTCCTGCGAAACGAATAGGATTTTCTGTTTTTCCATAAAATCGGACTTACTTATTTATTTGACTGCAAAGATAATAAGAATATTTTGATATTTTGGAAAAATATTTTTGGTTTTTTTTGCCAAAATTTGTTAATTATTGTATAAGTGCTTGTATTGTAGTTATTTATTAATAGCGGACGAGCCGTCTGCATTCCTTAAAAATTCTGCCATTTTTTGCAACGAACGTCCTCGGTGGCTTATTTGGTTTTTGGCTTCGGGTGTGAGTTCTGCCACTGATTGGTTGTAGCCTTCGGGTAGAAATACAGGATCGTAACCAAATCCGCCGTTTCCCGTGCGATGTGTCATTATGGAGCCGCGCATTTCGCCTTCGAATATGTATTGCTTGCCATCGATGATGAGGGTAATGTAGGTTACAAATCGAGCTTTGCGGTTTTCTACTCCTTGCAGTTTTTCAAGAAGTAGGTTTATGTTGTCGTCGTTGTTTTTTTGCGGACCGGCAAAACGTGCTGAGTATACTCCGGGGGCGCCGTTGAGAGCTTCTACCTCCAGACCGGTGTCATCTGAAAAACAGTTGATATGGTATTTGTTGTATAGGTATTCGGCTTTTTCTATGGAGTTTTCGCGAATGGTGTTGTGTGTTTCGGGTAGCTCGTCGTGAATGCCTGCGTTTTCGAGACTCAGAATTTGATAGTTGGGCAATATCTGTTGTGCCTCGCGGAGTTTGTTGCTGTTGTTGGTTGCGAAAATAAGTTGCATATTATATAAGGTGTTTATTCGTAAATAATTTCATGTTCGGCGGTGCAGCCGTTTTTGTCGGTAACTGTGATGTAATACTCGCCGGTGCTCATTAAGCGGCGTTTGGGTTCGGCATATCCGTCGTTCCAATGTATCTTGTATGGCTCGGTGCCGCCAGTGATTTCTAATTCGGCGCTACCGTTGGGTTTGTTGTGCGTGGGTTCGTGTGTTATGGCGTTGATTTTGAGAGGTTCGGCGGCGGAAACATCAAACTCGTTTTTGATAGTGCATCCCGCTTGGTCGGTAACTGCTACAGAATAGTGACCCGGTTTAAGGTCGGTTTGACGTGGATTTTCGCTTCCATCGCTAAATTTGTATTCATATCCGGGAACTCCACCAGCTGCTAAAACGCTCCATTTGCCGTTTTCAGAATATGAGCATGTGGCTGGCGTGGTTTCTATGCTTACGGTAAGTTCTTTTTCGGGTGAGTTGACTGTAAATGTTTTGGATGCGGAACAACCGTCGGCTCCTGTTACTTTGATAGTGTAGTTGCCGGCAGAAAGATTTTTGAGATTGGCTGACGATTCACCGTTTTGCCATTCGTATTTTACCGGGTTTGTGGCGTTTTGTATTTCGGTTTTGATAGAGCCTAATCCTTCGGCTTTGCACGGCGAATCGGTTACCTCGCCAGTGATTTCTATACCTGTTTCCGGTTCGTTGAGTATTATGGTTTCGGTAATAAGGCAGTTGTTTTTGTCAGAAATGTTGACGGTGTAGTTTCCTGCTTTGAGGTTTTCTTGGCTTAAAGTTTTGTTTTTGTTGCTCCAAGTAATGTTGTAAGGTTCTGTTCCGCCCGATGGTGTAACAGCTATTGAGCCATCGTTGCCACCGTGGCAGGTGATGTCGTGTGTGGTGTACGACATTTGTAGGGTAACGTCAGGTTGGTTGATTACAAATGTGCGCTCAATGGTGCATTTATGCAGGTCGGTGATGGTAACGGTGTATGTTCCGGCTTTAACGTTTGTGAGATCTTTGGTGGTAGCTTCATTGCTCCAAAGGTATTTGTAGCCGGGAGATCCTCCTGATACTTTGAGAGTAACAGCACCGTTGTTCATGCCGTGACAGTTTACATCGGTGGTTTCACCGGTGGCCTCAAGTAGTTTTTCGGGTTCAAGCACTTGAGCTTGGCGGGTAAGTTCGCATCCGTTTTTGTCGGTGGCCTTGATGGAATAAACGCCGGCAACAAATCCCGGGTTGAATTCTTCGGCTGGTTTGCCTTCTATTTCAAAGGTGTAAGGCTTGTCGCCACCAGATGCATCGAAAGCAATTTCGCCGTTGGCCTCGCCCTTGCATTGCGAGTGAGTAACCTTTGGCGACATTTTAAAAGGTGTTTTTGGCGCGGTTACTTCAATAGAGTCCCAAACAAAGCATCGCTGAGCGTCGCGAACAATGCATCCGTAAATGCCGTAGCCTTGGTTTATAAGCTCGTTTGATTCGGTGTCGTTGCTCCACACTATATAATAAGGTTTTGTTCCGCCTTGCACATCGGCAGTGAGGTGACAATCGTGGTCGCCGTAGCAGCGAATAGGCGTAGCTTCGAGTTTGATGGTGAGTTTTGCCTCGGGCTCATCAATGGTAACAGAGGTTTGCAGTTTTGTGCCCTTGCTGTCGGTAACTGTTACGCTATAAGTTCCAGCTTTAAGATTTTTGATGGTTTTGGTCTTTTTGCCATTGCTCCAGAGGTATTTGTAGTCGGGAGTTCCGCCCTTAATTACTACTGTGGCAGTGCCTGTGGCGTCGCCTTTGCAATTAACATCTTCTTTTTCGATGCTGATTTGCATAGGTTCGCGGTATTGGTAACGGATGAGGTTGATTTTGCCCTTTCGATCGGTTTCAATTTCAAGTACAGGTGCGCCAACCCCTTTTACAAACCATCGGTAGAATATCGTGCGGTCTTTGTTGCTGTATTCCGGTGCCGGACGCCAACCCATCAGATGACTATGCTTGTAAGCAAGCATGTTTTTTGTAACGGTGTTTTTTTCGCGCAGGGCGTAATACTTGTCGGTGGGTGTTTTTACCTCCATGCAAGTGTCGAAATAAGATATGTAACTCATATCAAGGTCGATACGCACCGAGTCGGCAAATTGAGCAAGCCCGTAAAACGAAATGAACTTTTTGCTAAGGCTGTCGCTCAGAAACGCACCTTTTTTTATAGGAAACTTGTAAAGATCCAAATCTTCGGGAAAAATCAGCACCACAGCCGCCTTGAGACCAAGAAAGTCGTTGATAAGACCTTGCATTTTGATAGAATTGCTGTCTTTGGTGATGAACTCCATATCGCGTCGGCTATGAAATTTTACAAGGTCGGAGTTTGGAAAAAGTTTGCCGAAACGGCTGCGGTTTTTATTGTATACGCGTAGTGTATCGAATGTTTCGGGCGTGATATTGGCAAGATTCCACTTTTGTGTTTCTAAATCGCTAATATACAGTGTGGTATCGGTGAAATATTTAACAGCGTAGATATAGCCGTCGCCTTCGTTGGCAAAGTCGTCGGCGGTGATTTCAATCTGGCTGTAAGCGTTTGCAGCCGAGAGTGTAATAATAGCGGTGAGTAAAAAAGCGAATCTTGTCATATCTAAGGGTTTAGTTTGACGGCATTATTTTGTCGCCGCCAATGGTTATGTATGTAGGAAATTTTGAAACAGAAGTTCCGTTGTAAAAATATGGTTTGAGCGAAACCTTAACACGTGAAGCGTCTGCATTGTCGGTGGCAAGACCACAAGCAAAGTTGAGCACCTTGTCGCGCGATTCGCCTTTGAGAAGTTCAAGAAGGTCGATGGTAAAATTCATCGGCATCACAATGGTTTGGTTAGGCTCTATTTCAAATTTTTGGTTCATAGTGCCGTCAAGTACTCTAACGTTGTCGATCCAAAGAATGTAGTCGAATCCGCCTATGCTGGCTTTCTTGGCATTAGGGTTGTGACTTTTGACGTTGACGGTGAGGTTGAGGTCAAACTTCTTATTGGCAAATGCCTTAAGCAGTTTGGCAGCGTCTAATACCGAAAAGTCGGAATAACTGCGCTTTTGCGAAAAGTTGATGTCAGCCACCTTTACATCGGTAACGTTTTTGAAGTCGAAGTCGCATTTTACAAAGTTGAGAAGTTGGCTTGCGCCTTTGCAACCTGCTAATAATACGATGATTGCGAATAAAATTATCAGTCTGTTGGTTTTCATTGCTTAAATTATTTATTACGGTTTATGATATAATCGGCGAGTTTAGTGAGTGCATTTTTTGCTTCGCTGTCGGGAAAGTCGTCTAAAAGTGCCAATGCTTCTGACTTAAATTGTTCCATCTTTTTGATGGAATAATCCACACCTCCGTTTTTTACCACGAAGTCTACAATAGCTGCTATATCGTATTTTGATTTCTGTTTTTTTCTGAAAATCTTTTTTATAGTTCGCTTTTTGCCATCTTTGTCGTTTTCAAGAGCGTAAATTACCGGCAGAGTTAGTTTTCGTTCTTGAATGTCGTTGTATTTTGGTTTGCCAATTGAGCCTGTTTTTTGGTAGTCGAAAAGGTCGTCTTTGATTTGAAATGCGAGACCTATTTTGGTGCCGAAAACCTTCATCTTTTGTACAATATCTGTGTTGGCTCCCGAAGATTGCGCTCCTGTGGCTGCACAGGCTGCTATTAAGGTGGCGGTTTTTTTGCGGATTACCTCATAGTACGATTCTTCGGTAATGTCCATACGTCGAGCGTGTTCCAATTGATCTAATTCGCCTTCCGACATTTCTTTAACTGCCTCGGATACAATTTTTAAAAGGTCGAAACCATTGTTTTCTAAACTCATGAGCAGACCTTTTGCCAAAAAGAAATCGCCAAGTAGCACCGCAATCTTGGCTTTGTAAAGTGCGAAAATCGAAAATAATCCCCTTCGGTAGAAACTTTCGTCTACCACATCATCGTGAACGAGTGTGGCAGTGTGTAGCAATTCTATCAGCGAGGCGGCGGTAAATGTGGCGTCAGATACCTTGCCGGTAAGTTTGGCGCACAAAAATACAATGATAGGACGCAATTGTTTGCCCTTGGTGCGCAGTGCGTAGTTGACCACAAGGTTGAGTTTGCGGCTTTCTGATTTCATATTTTTTTCAAAATATGGTTTGAATGCCTCTAATTCCTCGTTTATCGGTTTTTTTATTTCGTCTAAGATTGACATAACGGTTTTCGCATTTTTTTGGAAAGTAAAGTTACGCATAATTAGTTTTTCGAGCAAAAAAAAATACTTTTGTAGCGCGGATTTTCAAATTTTTTTTTGATGAAGAATATTTTTGATAGTTGGTTTTCGCCTTCGGGCTTGGTTGATATACCTCAGTACGGATTTGATGAGGATATTTTTCTTCATTCTGTAAATAAGAATCTGAATCCGCTAAACTTTACATTTCAGGATGGAATTTATCGAGCTACACTGCGAAATTCGTTTTTTCGCTATAAATACGAATTTGAAGTAAAGATTCAAGATAAAGCTTCTTATCACTTTTCAATCACTAATTTCGCTATTGCGTTATTTACTACTGTACTTGTTGGAGCGTTTCTTTTTAGGGGACATATATCCACTTACTTTTTTTGGAGCGTGGTGGCTTTTTTTGTGATTTATGGAGCTAACTTTTTTGCTGTGAAAAATTTTTTGGTGTCGTCGTTGCAAAATGCTTTAACCGTTACCGAACCCGAATTGCCATCTCCTCATTCAAACATTAGCATTACTCGGCAGAGCGTTTGTCCTGCGTGCGGACAGGTGTTGTGGGGTTTTGAGAATGAATGTCCCGAATGTGGACTAAACCTGACCACAGGCAAAGCTCAGCCGCGACAGAGCGTTAGCAATTTTAAGGATTATAAGATTTGCTATCAAGTTTGTTCTTGATTTTTATTGGTTTAATGTTTTTTTTTCATTTTAAGGTTAAGGGTATTCTCTTGTTCGTGTGTCTTTTAAATGATGAAACACAATAGTTAACCTTAAAAAACACTTAATTGCTATGACTCCATACATAATTGAATTCAAAGCTCGTTGCACAAATCCCGAGCGTATCAAACAGATATTAAAGACCGTTGACGCACAATACCAAGGTTGCAACAACGAAACCGATTCATATCTTAAAGAAGGAAGCCACATTCTTAAACTTCGCGAATCTGGCAACATTGTAACCATATTTAAATATTCAGAAGAAATCACTGCCGGAAAACTTTGCCGACAGGTTTGCAATAGTCTTATGAAAGACCTTCTGATTCAGACCATAGGTTTAGACAAGGTAGTGACCAAGCGCCGCGAAATATACATTATCGACAATGTAAAAATCAACATTGATCAGGTAGAAGGTCTTGGAAACTTTGTGGAGATTGAGGCTGAAAGCGATGACGAAAACCGCGACGCTACAATTCAGACTTGTAAATTTTACCTTAGCCTGATGGGAATCAAACAGCGCGACATAATACCGTTTTCTTACGGCGACATAGTGGAACGCCAAGCAGTTTAGTCCTGATTATAACTTGCTATATAACCCGGGGAGAGAAAATTTCGCAATTGGCCGATGTTTTCTCTCCTTTTTTTGTACTTTTTTGTGCTTAAGTCCGTTTGATATAGACACACCAACTTTTTATTTTGATTATGAAACGTATAGCATCTGTATTATTGATATTGTTTTCGGCTATTGTAGTAAGGTCGCAAGTGCCTGATGAGTATCTCCAGTTTGGCGAAAATGTTGACGATCAGGAAACCGACTTTCTTGGTTTCTGTCTGCTTCCGGGCAGCAATCTTTTGGAACGTTTTGTGGAAATACACATCAATCCCAACGGAACATTTAAATATACATATCTGACGATGGACGGTTTTGTAAATCGTGCTGCAGGTCGTGAACGTAGCGCTGCTAATACCAAAGGTGCTAATTATTTTGCCAATTTCGGTATTCAAAATCCCGGCGTAGTGGGCGACCTTTGGAAACTTCGTTACACTGAATATCCATATCACGGCAACAATGAGCAGGGTTGGAGTACCAATGATTCTATTCCTACTCTACCTTCTGAAGCGCAGATGGAAATTTTGAAAAAATACGGAATTTCAAGAATGAGCGATTATTGTTACGGGATTATGGCATTTATGCTTCTTCACGATATGGAAGACCCGGCTTGGATCGAAAAATACAAAAACGCTTCTTATCAAGGCGGAGCAGTGCCTCAGGGTAATAGAAACAATGTTCAGTTCGACGTTATCGGCAACGAAACCAAAAACGGCAACGACGAAGAAAATACTTTTGTAGATTAAAATCTGCGGTAAATCTCGTTGTAACGCATTGCCACAACTGGCTCTGAAAATTCTGCCTCCACTTTATGACGTGCACCTTGCGATAGTTTAATGGCATCGTCCTCAAACAGTATTTTTGCTACTGCCTCTGCCAATGCCACTGAATCTTTAACAGGAGCAAGTCGGCCATTGACACCTTCGTCAATCATTTGCGGAATACCTCCCACGGCAAACGCTGCGCAAGGAGTGCCGCAAGCAAGCGATTCCATAATGGTGTTTGGCAGGTTGTCTTCGAGCGAGGGACTTACAAACACATCACCAGCAGAGTAGAGCGTGGCAAGTCCCGCACCGTCGCTAATGTAGCCCGCCTCGTGAATTTCGTAGGGTAAACGTTTAAATGGAGTGATGTTTCCTTTGCCAAAAATAAGGATGGATATCTGATTGTCGTACTGCGGTTTGTTTTGGTGTATCCAAAACAATGCTTCAATTAAATATTTGTAACCTTTGCGACCGTCGCTAAAATTAAAAGCACCACAGAGTATCACTTTTTTATCCTTAATGCCAAAATGATTTTTAGCCTCGTCTTTATCTTTGGGACGGTAGATTGATGTGTCGATAGTGTTGGGAATGGAGTAGATTTCGTTGTTCTGCATCAGTCCCGACTGGCGTGATATGTCGGCGAGCCAATTGCTGCAAGCCACAAATTTAAGCGCATCTCGGTTGGGAATATCAAGTTTTTTGGTAAAAAACTTTCTTGAAAGGTCTTCCTCTTTGCCACCGTTGTTGAGATAAAAACAGTTGCCGCACTGACGCATAAAGTTGTCGCAATTTTTAGCGTAATGGCAAATGCCTGTGAAATAGTACATATCGTGCATAGTGAACACAATACGTTTGCCCTGCTGCAATAGTGCGTTGATGGTTTTGAGCGACACCATTCCCTGATGAGTCCAATGTATGTTGATAACATCAGCCTCTTGAACCAAAGGATGAGATTGAAGATTGAATACTCCAAAGCGACCGGTGCTTACGCGGAAAAGATTTTTGCGGCGGAAACGCATTGCGAAGAAAATCTCCAACCTTTCAGCCAGAAAAGCCATTTTGTTGATGGCCTTTTTAAAAATGTTTGTGTTAACAGTGTAAATATCCTCAATGTTTGTAAGTTTATCTCTTACAAGCATTTTTACATCCGTGCCGTTTTTTTTGAGAGCGTTAAATAACCTCAGGCAGGCAATTGCTGCGCCACCTTTGCGGTCGGATGTTGATATTAGGAGTACTTTCATCTGTTGTGTCGGATTTTATTTCCGACGGCAAATGTAAGTTTAAAGTGTGTTGTTTAGTTTAAGCGTAATTTAAGATTATAAGAATAAAAATCCTATTCCCCTTCGGCGATTTTTAACTCTGTTTCACTGAGTTTTAGGTGCGAGTAGGC
>JAGCVU010000250.1 GCA_017962175.1 Bacteroidales bacterium
TAATAAAGTGTAAAAATATAAAATAGCATAGAATAAAATGGAGGTAGCAAACATTGAGAGCAAACTATGGGATTCACATTCGTTGCAAATTAAAGTTCTTTCCGAAGTCAGTACTCAAAATTATTCAAGTGCAAATGTAATCTATTTTTGTAATTGGTAAATATATTTCGTAAATTTTTTTTTAAATATCTTTTGTCAAGGGCAATCCATCGCCATCGCGATAAGTGCCAACAGCAATCAAAATCAGGTCGATGAGCCACCAAATACCGCACATACCGCCAGTTAGCAGCTGAATGATGCCGGCTATATAGTTTTTGGTGTAGAATCTGTGTATACCCATATATCCCAAAAATACGCAAAGCAATAGCGTTACCAAGAAACTGCGGTCGCCTTGTTGCTGTATCCGTCCGGAGTTGTTTGTGTTTTGATAAGTAACCCTCGGCGGTTGCGACGAAACATATGGTGGAATTGTCTGACCTTGTGGCTGTTGGTACGAAGGACCAGAATTAGTAGTAGACGTATTTTGAGTCTGAGCGGTTGACTGATTTGCCGCCTCGTAATTAGGCGCACTTTGGAAAACCGCACCACAATATGCGCAAGATGTATCTTGCTGTGTAGTAATCATTCCACACTTGGGGCAATATTTCGAAGCAGAATTTTCCAACGAATCGCAGTATGGGCAGCGGAGCGCCGACGCATCGATGGTAAGTCCGCAATTGCGGCAATATTTCTGTGGTGTTGAAGCTTGTGATGTAGAAGCTTGTGGAGCAGATGCTTGTGGAGCAGATGCCGGAGCAGGTTCGGGTTCTGTAACTGTGAGAACTACGGTTTCAGGAGCTCCCGCATTGTTTTCTACTGTTTTTTTCAAACTTATGTTTTCTGAAAGGTCGCTTCCGCAGTTTACACATTGAGTGTCGCCCGGCAGACAAAAGTGTCCGCACTTAGGACAGTACATATTGCCTTCGCTAACGTTGCATCCACAGGTGCTACATTCTATGGTTCCTTCAGGATTTTCTTTGCCGCAGGTTTTACAATACATATTATTAGAAATTTATTTGTTATCTGATGATGGTTTATTGTCGTCTTTGTGTGTTTCGTGCTTGTGGGCAGAGAGTTTCTTTACTTGCTCCTCCAACTGCTTGATCTTATTTTCAAGTTCCTCTTGATGTTTTTTGTTTTCGGTGATGTCGATGGCAAAATAGAGTATCTTGGTGATTTTGCCTTCGTAATTATAATAAGGTGTGTAGGTAGACCACAGCCAACGCACTTCGCCGCTTTTGGTAAAACGTTTCATCTCTTTTTCGTAGAATTGACCTGTGGTAGAAACGTTTTTGATAACGGTTTCGAGTTCTTCGCGTTCGGTTTTTACAAGGTCGAGCACGTTGACACCCTGAATTTCCGAAAGGTCGTAGTGCATGTTTTTCAAATACTTGTCGTTGGCTGTCAGCAACACGCCCTCGGTGGTATATTCGATGGTAAGGATTGTATTGTTAACGGCATCGATAAGACCCTTCATATCAGCCTCACGTTCGAGCGATTTTTGTTGTTCGGCCTTGAGTTCCTTGATGTTGTCTTGCATAAGTTTCTCGTTTTTGGCGAGAGTGGCAGCCTGTGTGCGGAATTGCTGCATCAACTGTTCGGTTTTGGCGTTGATACGAGCCGTTACCAATGCACTTGCCACGGTATCTGCCATTGTTTCAAGAAACTTTTTCTCGTAATCTTTGAGTTCGTGAATAAATGCAATCTCCACTACGGCAATAAGTTCATTGTCGTAGAGCAGCGGCACAATGGCAAGGAATTTTGGTTTAGAACGTCCAAGTCCCGACATCACAGTGATGTAGTCGTCGGGCAGGTTGTTGAGATATATGGTGCGTTTTTCGAGTGCGCAAGTGCCCACCAGTCCAACGCCTTTTTGTATCTTAATTCTCAAAGCTTTTTTCTTACCGAGAGCTACCGACGAAACTAATTGCAAATATCTGCCGTCGTCTTCGGTGAGGTGGATATACAAACCTCCGAGTACAGCGTCGGTGTATTTTACAAGAGCCAGAAGAATATGGTCGCAAAGAATGTCCACTTGGTTGGTACCGATACGCATCGACTCATTGATAAGAGCAATACCTTGTTTGATCCAATTCTGACGGGTTTCGTTTTCCTTTCGTTCGTTTTCCGACGATGCAATCATTCGCAGTGTTTCAAGCATCTTGTTGTAACTCTGCTGAAATTTGTTGTCTTTGGGCAACGTATCGAGAATATCATTGTAGCGGTGTTCTTCTATCTCGTGGTTGAGGTCGCGAATTTTGACAAAAGTGCTATGGTGACGCTGCATAACATTGTCAATCACTCGTAATTCGGGAATGTAAAGACCACTTGCTGTGTTGTAGTCGGTGTCTACGTCGGATATGCTTTCACTTTTTATAGTCAACTGGTCGATTTGCATAGTGTACTGACGACGAAAAACCACAATCATCAGCGCCAAAAGCACAAACACAGCCACGCCCAAACCAGCAGATTTAGCGAGGAAAATGTTTCCGGTAGTAGAAATGTCAGACCTATCGGCTACGGCGCATACGCAGTAATTAAATCCGTAATCGTCGATTTTAAAGTTGCGACCAATCACATACTCCTCGTTCTGGAAAATTTCGAAGTTTTCGTTGCGACGGAATTTCAAGAAATAGTAATCGCTATTGTCGGGAAAAATGCTGGCAAAGTTTCTACCCAAAAGCAAACGTTTTTCGGGAGCGGCAATAATTTGTCCGTCGGGAGTTATCACCGTAATGCCAAATTTCTTGGGAAGGTCGATTTCTGCAATATCGGAGGAGATGCTGTTGATGCTAAACTCTGCTCCTATCACACCCAAAAGCCTTGTACCAAATTTTAGCGGCGATGTTACCTGCATAATCAACAAGTTTTTGGCATTTTCGCGGATAAGGCTCGGACGACCGAATGTGATTCCTTGACGTGTTTTGTAATAATAATATGAATTAATATCGTCTTTGTCGTTGTAGTTTTTTACAAAATCGCGCTCCACAATACCCTCGCTGTTTTTGGTAAAAATGGGGATAAAACGTCCTGTGGAGTCGTGATACTCTTTCATCATAAAGTCGGCGTCTTTGCCGTCGAACATCTGAGGCTCCCAAACAGTAAAAAGCGATTTCATGTCGGGTTCGTCGGCAATATTCTCTGCCAACACCACAGCAGCCTGATCGCGCGAAAGGTCGAATTTAAGTTCGGGATTGCCAATCTGATTAAACCAAGTGGTAAGTTTCTTGATTTTGGAGGCGTACTGCTCGATAGAAGCATTCACTTTTTCAGCCACTCTCACAGCCGACCGTTCCATCTGACCCTTAGTTTCGTCGATGTAGCGCTGACGGCCAATAAGACCGATAGTTATGGCAATAACCATAATTACCACAAAGCATACCATTGAGTACGCCGTGTAGAAGTTGTACGACTGCTTCAGAATGGTGTTTACTTTTGTCTTTATATTGTTGAACATAACGCTATCCTTCTTTTATGATGCTGCCGATGAGCATAATACGCTCAACGTCGCCTTTGGTGTTAATAATTGGGTATTCGTTGGCCAATACTGTGGTCTTTTTGCCTGTGTTGCCCGATACAAAACGGAGTTTTTCTACAAGTTCTTTGCCTTGCAAAAGCATCGAGAGCGATGTGTCGAATAGCACCACCGCCTCGGGAACGAGAAACTCGGTAAGGTCGTGATTTACCGCCGAACCCTCTGCCATCATCATAATATTGGTAAACATAGAGTTGGCATGAAGTATAATGCCACGACGGTTAAAGTCGATACGCACCATACAGCGGTCAAATGTTTCGGTAAAGGTCTTTACTTCTTGCTCGCGGTCTTCGATAAACTTTTGTTTGTCAAGGAGTTCCTTCTCCTTTTCGTTCATCTTGTCCATCTGACGGTTGATTTCGCGCTCTTGCATACGCAACTGACGTTCGAGAACTTTGGTTTCCGAAACGTCCATACCTATGTTGATAATTTTCAGCACATTGCCTTTATCGTCCAACACCGGCGAGAATGTCTCCGAAATCCACACCTTTTTTTGTTTAGTGTCGATAGATTCCACCATTGAACGGGTTTGACCGTGTCGAAGGTCGTCCCAGAATTTGCGATATTCTTTATTTTCAGGTTTAAACGAAGATATGTCGGAGTGGTTTTTGCCAATAAGTTCCTCCTCAGAAACCTGCAAAAGGTCGGTAACTCTTGGATTTACGTGAGTGATGGTGCCGTCTTTGTCGTATTCGGTAACGAGCGATGTGGCTTCCACAGCACGGAACAAACCGCGCATTTCTGAATCCTTGTTTTCGGTTTCCTCTTTCAAGCGACGCATTTCGGCAAGGTTTCTACGCATCTCCACCTCTTGAATCTTCATCAACTTACTCTGTTCCTGACTCTTTTGTAAAAGCGACTCGGTACGTTCGCTGATTTTCAAACCGGAAATGGCACTCGCAATACTTTCGGCAATGCGCTCAAGGAATGTAACCTCGTGAGGCTGAAATACCTTAAACGATGCTATCTCAATCATTCCGCTGTTTTTGTTGTTGAATATCAACGGCACAATAATAAGGTTTGAAGGTTCGGCGCCGCCAAGTCCGCTAACAATCTTGATGTAGTTTTCGGGCAACTCGGTGAGGTTGATAATGCGGTTTTCGTGGTAAGCGCGACCAAGAAGTCCCTCGTCAACCGAAAAACTTTCTTGAAGAAGTTTTTGTTTTTCGTAGGCGTAACATGCAGCCATATCGAGTGTTACATGTTCCGGATTGTCTTCATTGGTGAAATATAGCGCACCTTGGTTAGCTCCCAGATATTTTACAATATTACTTATAATGTTGTAAGCAAGCACCTTACGGTCTTGTCCATGGAAACGGAGAATTTCGATAAACTTGGTGATTCCGGCGTTTACCCAATCGGCGTGTTCCTCCTCTTCCTTGCGTTTACGGTTTTCCTGACTCTTGATGGTAAGTTTTTTGCGCAAACCAGCCACAAGGTCAGCCTCGGCATCGCGTCCCGGCTCTATATCCTCAGGCGAATCAAAATCACCTGCCGCAATTTTCTCTATGCATTTGATACGCTGATTTTTAATGGTTACAATGTCGGAAACATACTGTTCAAGTTCGGCAATCTCTTTGGGCTCCAAAGGCGAAGGTTTCGACTGTTTTTCGGGCAAAGTACCTTGTGAAATAAGCATCACCGACTTGCGAATTTTGCCAAAAAGTCTAAAAAACAATGAGTTTAAGAATACCGAAAGAATAGCTGTAAGTAAGCATCCCGCAGCCAATGCCGAAATAATAATCGAAAATTCTGAAGTATTGATTTTCAACTCCGATTCAGGACAGCACACACCTATATATGTATCTAACTCTTTGATATAAAGTGTTTTTTGACGCACTTGAAAATCTTTGTCGGGCATAATGAACGATTCGGTAATAATACGCTCAGATTCAGCAGCTTGCTTTATTTTGTTCACAAGGCGTACTGTGTGAAGACTTTCCTTGCTCGACATCTCGGGGTGAATATACATATTGCCCGAAATACACACTGCAAAAAGGTATCCCGACTGTCCGAAACTTTGGTTTTTGATATACTCAACGGTTTCGCGGTTTAATCCAAAGGGACGCATACACGAAATCATTCCATTGATTTTAGAATTGATATACAGCGGGAAGAACGATGCCACATACTGTTTTTTCAATATTGTCATATTGCCGGTGTAAATTTCGGCATTCTCCACAATGGGGATAATCTCGCTGCTATTGGGAATGTAGATATCGTTGAGCAAGTTTTTGTCGGAATGGTCAAAGTTTGAAGCGCTAATAAGGTAACCTTCCGGAATTTTTTGGTAAATGGCAGATACCGAACCGGTAAGACTGTACACATTGTCGATAATACTCTGAACTGCAGAAATATCGCGACCACGAATTGTCCAACGGGGCACTTTGCGGTAGAATGTTTCGCCAGAAATAAAGTCGGTAACTTGTCGTGAAATAGAGTCTTGCTCCTCAGTTACTTGTCCGCCTTGACGAAGAAAATGGGTAAACAAACGGAGACTTTCAGAAGCCTTGTCGCACGTGGTTTTGTTTTCGGTAATGAGACGGTCGCGAAGGTTGTACACAGCGGTTTGCATCTTTTCGTCAACCTCTTGCTGGCACTCGGCGTTGCGACTCACGATTACAAGAACGCACACAACAGCGTACACGGCTATCGAAAACAATACAAGAAATATATTGATGTTTCTACGTAGTTTAGTATTCCTCTGGTCAATATTCATTGATAATCAGTATGTTGTAATCGTTGTACTGTAAATAAGGCGTTTCTATTGCGCTGTTAGTCCTTTAATAATATTAGTTGACTAAATTACAAACTTTTTGGCAAATATAATTCCAAAAAACAATGTTTTTTTTAAATATTTATCAATTTGTTGAAAATTAACACTTTATAAGGCTCATAAAATTCTAATTTTTTCTAATTCGGGATGCAAAACCGGCTCTTGGTCAAAAATACCAAAGAATGCCGAACCACTGCCTGTCATAGATGCGTAAACAGCACCGCTGTCGTACAGAAGTTGCTTGATGGTAGCAAGTTGCGGAATTTCGGGAAACAGAAATTTTTCAAAATCATTTTTTACCAACTGTCGCCATTGGCTCACTGGTTTCAAAACAGATTCACGGAGACTATGCTGCGGAGTCTGCGGCTTTACTCGCGAATATGCATAGGGTGTGGAAATCGACACATCGGGTTTTACAAGCACAATGTTAAGGTCTGATTTTAAGGCAATTTCATCAAATACCTCTCCCCTACCGGTAGCGAACGATGGCGTATTTTTAATAAAGAAGGCGCAGTCGCTACCCAAAGTGGCTGCCATAGAGAGTTTTAAATCGTTGTTCATACCAAGTTTAAAATACTCGTCTAAGGCCTTAATCATAAATGCAGCGTCGGCACTACCACCTCCCAACCCTGCTCCCGAAGGAATATGTTTAAGCAGATGAATGTCGATTGGCGGCACATCGTATTTTTCACGAACTTTTGTCAAAGCCTTCTGCACAAGGTTTGGCTTACCGTCTGACGGAATGGCAATGCCCGAGGTTTCAAAACGGTCAACATCTTGATGATTTTCTACAAACTCCAGACAATCACATAGTTGAACAGGATAAAACACAGTTTCTATATTGTGAAATCCGTCGGGGCGACGGGCTGTGATATCAAGCCCGATATTTATTTTGGCGTTGGGAAATACTATCATATTATACTCTATTATTATATAGCAAAGTTAACATTTTTTCTCAACATTACACACATTGCCCAAAAATCATTCTTAAAAAGCATTTTTATATACCATTATAAATCAGCCGATTAACATTTTTTAACATTTTTATTGTGTAATTTTTACACAAAGTATGCAACAAAGATAAAAATTTCTCCGTACCTTTGTGTAGAATTTACAATAAGACATTTTGAAAGTATAACAATTAAAAACAAAATATCATGGCAAAATTTAAAGACAACCTTACGGCATCATTCCGACAAATTCGGGCCGACCGCGCAGAGGGTATCGCAGAAGATACCGAAATTGAATACCGTCGCGAAATAGAAGACCGCATGCGTCGTATACGACAATACGACCGTCAACGCGAAAACTTAATTCTCGACCTCAGTCCGTCGAATATCACAAGCACACAGGTGGTGCCGGGCGATTTCAACGCTGCTGAATTCAAAGAGAAAGACATTCAGATTGGAATCGAAAAACGAAACGATCTGATTATTCTCGAAATTGTAGTTGACCGCTACGAATACCTTTTCGGACCTTACCCCGAAATTGACAAAATCAAAGAATTAATACCAAGTTTCACCTCTAAAATTAAATAATCATGGGAGCAGGATACTATTCTTACGACACAGCGCAAATCAGACGCAGCGTAAAATATGAAAGAGCGTCTATGGAAGAAATCTTCACACAGACCACAATGGATCCAAAAATGAATCCTCACGGAGTAGTACGCGAGTGCTGCGAAAACGACGAACACCCCGACACTCTGCCAATCATCATCGGATTAGACGTTACAGGCAGTATGGGACACGTGCCGGCACACTTGATCAAACACGACTTTCCCGAAGTAATGAAAAAGATACTCGACGAAGGCGTTCCCTGTCCTCAATTATGCTTTGCAGCATATGGCGACCACTTGTGCGACGATTTTCCTCTTCAAGTGGGACAGTTTGAGGCAAGCGACGAACTGATGGAAAAATGGCTGACTTCGATATATCTTGAAGGCGGCGGAGGCGGCAACGGCGGCGAAAGCACATCTTTGGTATACTACTTTGCAGCCCGTCACACATCGTGCGATGCCATCAAAAAACGTGGCAAAAAAGGTTTGCTCATAACCATAGGCGACGAACCAAACCATGCAGATTACTCTATGAAGGCACTTCACAATATTTTCGGAGGCGCTGAAAAAGGCATTACTTCAGGAGAGATTATCGCCGAAGCCCGTCAAAACTGGGAAATATACCACATCAACATTCTCGACTGGGTGGGTAGCAGTGCTCCCGTAAAAAAATGTTGGAGCGAACTTCTCGGCGACCATTTCATCTCTGTAGAAGACAACACTGATGCCAACATTTCTAACATGATAGCTCACTTAGCGGTAGAACATTACAAAAAGCAGAACGGCACAACACAACCCACTGCTACTGACGCAGTGCAAAACACCACTGTGAAAAGCACCGCAAACAGCAATCATCAGAGGATATTGTTGTAACTATTTAAACCCAATGGCTACCCTAATACCGAAGTTGGCAGGAGATCCTGCTACGTAAGTGGGGAAACCAATTTGCTCACCGGCATTTCCAGCGTCGATAAGATACTGGGTGTCGGTGATGTTTTTTGCCCACAAACCAAAATCGTACGACATGTTGCGTTTAGTAAAGAATACACCCAAAGTGGCGTTCAAGATTCCGCATCCTTCTTGTGAAATATCTTCACGGTTGCTATCCTCAAAATACAACTTGCTCTTATACGAATAGTTGGGACGGAAATAAGCTGTATAACGTTCTTTGAAGGGGACTTCTATATTCAAACCGCAATCAAAAGCATGTTTTGAACTGAGTCGGAAACTATGTCCGGCAAGCTCAAGTTCGTTGCCGTCTTCGTCTTTGTCGGCAAATTTACCATCAAAGTATGTGTAGTCGCCAAAGATAGTAAAATAACGTTGGAAGAAGTATTTTGCCGAAACTTCTAAACCACAGCATTTTGCACGACCTTTGTCGCTGTTTTTGTATTTATTTTTACCTTGTTCGTCCACATAGGCAACATTGCTCTGGAAATGCTGCCAATTGTAATAGTAAAATGCAGCTGCATATGAAAGCGTATTGTTAAACAAATTGCCTTTGGTACCAAACTCTAAACTATAAATATCCTCGGGACGAAGAATTACAGAATCGTTGGGATTGTAGTTGTAATAAACAACTCCGGGGCGGCGACCTTTGGAAAACGAGAGAAAAATATTGTTGGTTCTATTAATCATATAGTTAAACACACAACGTCCTACCCACGAAAGATTGTCGTCTTCGATCCAATAAGTAATACCGTCGGTATTTTGATAAATAATATTTTCTCCTGTAGGAAATGGCGATGGGTCGGAATTGGAAACATATCCGGTACGTTGTTTTTCATATGTACCACGAAGACCGAGTGTTAGATAAAAATTGCCTATTACATTCCAGCTAACATCGGCAAATATATCGGTTTCAAAATTTCGTGTAATATTAGTATGGTTTTCACAATAATCAGGATCCAAAGAAATAGCAGAATAAGCTTTCATTCCTTCAAGTTTATCTTCAATGCCCATTCCTCCAACCACTTGTTCGGCAGTCATACCACCGAGAAGTGCTTGAATCTGCGGATTTTGCTGTATCATACCATTAAGAGTATTGATAAGAATGCCGTTGATGATATCCTTGGTATCTCCGGCAAAATTAGGCGATTGCAACCATTGTGAATCTTTAAACCATTCGTCGAGTTTAGCATTCAAAGCCGTTGAAATCTGAGGGCAAACAGCATCGGCATAAGCGTCGAGTGCTTGGTTTATCATATCGGTATAAGCAGGATATTGAGCGCTTAACACCGCCTTATATTGATCAATACCACCCTTGATAGTTTCAGGAAGTACCGCAAATGATTTTTCAAACTCAGCCCTCAACACCGGACCTACGCTAGCCGGGAACATAAGGTTGAGGTTTGATCTAACTTCCATAGAGTGCTCGCAATATTCGTACATAGCACCTCCACCAAAGAATCCGCTAAGACGGTCGCCAAAACTCCAGTTGAGACGAAGTTCTTCGCTAAGCTGATATTGTGTAGCTTTCTCCCTTGCATCAAGAATATATAGATAAGTACCGTCACCGTCAAAATATTCGTCAGCATTACAACCTCTAACACCAAAGATACTTGAAATGCCAAGATTTGAATTAATATCGTGTTCAAATTCTAATGTTAAACCGGCAAGCGAACGCTTCAAACCCAATTTATCACCGTTGAGGTATGCAGCGGTAAAAGGCGAAGTATCACCACCATCGGGCGGAGCTATCAACTGAGATTTAAAACATACACCGGGATTGTTGTCACCTTGGAAATCCAATATCAAATTAAACTTTGTATTGGCACTTGGGTAAAAGCCCAATGTGTTTCTAAATGCTATAGCGTTGCGACCATTAAGCTTACCTCCGGCAAGGTTCTCAATATATCCGTCGTGATAATCATATTTCAAAGCAAAACGATCGGCAAGTTTCTCATTAATAGGAGCATTTACATAACCTTGAATACCATATTGGCTGTGACCGCCGTAGTTGGCAGTAGCGTGAGCCGAAAATGTTTTTTCGGGACGTTTGGTAATAAAGTGAACAGCACCGATTTCAGCACCACGACCAAACAGAGTTCCCTGAGGACCTCTTACAACCTCAATACGCTCCATGTCGTAAGGTTCAATAGCCGAAACCTGCTCACGCGAAGCTGAAACACCGTTTAAAAACACCGAAATACGAGGCTGGAAGAAACTCTCCATACCATCGGAAGTTACACCGCGAATGGAGTATCCTGCCTTATTTTGTCCCTGAATAATATTGGTGAAACCCGGCACAAAATAACTAACCTCATCGATCTGAGTAGTATTGAGTTCGTCAAGTTTAGCCTGATCAAAAGCCGTAAGTGAAATAGGCACCTCCACTGCAGCCTGCAACCTTTTCTGAGTTGACACCAAAACCTCTTCTTGAGCTTTTTCGTGAACAACCTCAAAAACCACATCGGTAACGTTTTTGGAGAATAGGTAACGAGGATGGAAATCCACATACCTTACCACCAAAGGATTCATTTCGTATTCCTCCGGAACAGAGATTACATATGTACCATCGGTGCGGGTAAGGGTCATAATATTAGTGCCTTCTACCGCAACAGACGCACCCATGATCGGCTTATGATTGCCGTCGTAGACCGTACCGGTGATAATTTTCTGAGCATAGAGACTGCCGGAAAGCACCACCGCAGCAGCCGTCAGCAATATATTCTTTAAACTTATCACAATTATAGTTTTAAGGTTATTTCTACATTACACCTTCAAACCGAACACTATAATATCGTCGATTTGAACGAAAACATCGCCAATCCACTGGTCGTGAGTGTTGATAATGTGCTGGCACTGTTGTTCCATAGGCAATGGATTGATATCCATCAACATATGGGTAAAGTTTGACGAAAGGAATTTACGACCATACTTACCACCAAATTGGTCGATATAACCATCAGAGGTAAGGTAAATAGAGTCACCCTTTTGAAGCTGCATAGTCTTGGTGGTAAAACTTTCTTTGTCGCGGATATACACACCGATAGGCATTTTGTCGGCCGGAAGTGTGATAAGGCGCAAGAAACCATCAGGAGTTTCGGTAACAAAATCGCGACCCACTATATTGGCATTAGCCTCAGCCTCCTCATTCTTATTGAAATGACGGATAAGATAACCGTTGTTGTTGGCGGCTGCAAATTCGAGCATGAGGGTCTTGGTGTTGATTTTCAAGAGCGAAAGGTCCATACCGTCTTTACGTTGCGACATAATGTTCTCTTGGTGAAGAGCACGTTTAACCTCATCGCGAAGTTGGTTGAGAATTTGCGACGGTTCAAATACCTTACGTTCTGTAATAATCTTAGTAAAAAGTGAGTTGCCGAGCATACTCATAAATGCGCCCGGCACACCGTGACCTGTACAGTCGGCAGCTACGGCAAATACATAATCGCCATCTTGGGTAAACCAATAAAAGTCGCCGCTTACGATCTCTTTCGGACGGAAGAAAAGGAAGTAGTCTAATCCGTAATTTCTCAAGAAATCAGGTTGAGGACATACCGCTTGCTGAATACGTTTAGCGTAAACAATACTGTCGGTTATCGACTTGTTTTTGTTTTCGATAATTTCTTTCTGACGTCCTATTTCCTCGTTGATGGTCATAATCTCTTGGTTTGCCATCTGGAGGTTTTCTTTTTGAAGAATAATCTCCTCGTTTTTCTGGGTAAGAGCAGCATTCTGGCACTCGATTTCCGCCTTCTGCTCGTTGAGAAGGTGGTTTTTGCGACGTACCATAATAAGAATAAACAACGAAACCAAAAGAACAACACTTGCTAAAATAATTGCAAGAATATACAACTGCTTTTCGTAGCGTTCGTTCTCCAGCTCCATATCTTGTTTTTCCTGCTCAGCCTTAAGTTTGTCGATTTGGCTTTGACGTTCTTTTTCCTCAGCTTGTTTCTTTTCAAGCTCCGCTCTATCCCTCTCTTGTTCAAATTCAAGTCGCTGAATTTCAGCCTCGCGTTTGGCAGCCTCTTGACGTTGACGAGCAAGTGCCAATTGCTGTTTTGATCGTGCTAGTTCCAAATCTTGAAGTTCAAGAGTTCGAGCAAGAAGTTCCTTGTCGCGCTGAGCTGCCTCTGCCATAAGTTTAAGTTGGCGATTGGTAAGATCGGAGATTTCAGCGTCAACAATTTCTTCGGTGTATCGTTTCTCAGCCTCTTCCAAACGGCGAAGGTCTTCATTGAGGTCGCGTTCTTCAATCATACGGTGCAATTGAGTTGAATCGCGAAGACTGAGGTATTTTTGATAATAATCCAAAGCCTTTTCGTACTCGCCTTTGGCCTGAAGTATCAGATTGTAAGTTTGGTAGGCGTCGCTTTGCAAATTAGGATCGCCTGAGCGTTCTGCCGAATTGATAGCGTCAAGACATACCAACTCAGCATTGTGTAAGTCTTTATTTTTAAGATAAACAAGCGCCAAAATATTGTTTACTTTGGAATGTCCGTTATCTAGATGGTTTTTCTCATACAAATCGGATGCCTTGGTGAGATATTCGTAGCAATCCTTTTCATGACCCATATTCTGATAGCAGAGACCAATATTGGTGTATGTGCCGGCAAGTTGTTCGTCGGAAGGATTGGAAAGTTGGTCGGTGTCGGTAATCTGACGGAAAATATTTAAAGCGTTTTCGCCGCTTCCTCCTGCTACTTGACAGTAAGCTATATTGTTGAGTGCGTTTAGAGCTGTAGGTGTGTCGCCGTCGGTGGCACACATATCATACAATTTAGAGTTGATATCTAAAGCCTTGTCGTACTGACCAAGTTTTTGATAAATATCGGCGAGACGACGCATACATTGTTTTTGCGATTCGCGGTCACCTTCTTTTATATAAGTGTTGTAAAGACTTTCGTAATATTTAGCAGCGTCGTCGTATTGGTCGCTCAGATAAGAACATACAGCCAAATAGTTGGTATTTTGCTTAATACGGTCTGGGTCTTTGGCTTCTTTGTAAACATCAAGCGATGCTTCAAAGTTCTCAGCAGCGCGAGTATAGTGGCGACGGTTGAAATACAAAAGACCAATCTCTGTATCAATATCTGCGCTAGAGAGCTTTCCTTCCTGAGTTTTGCGGTCAAGAAGATTTTGTGCCGAAAGAAAGCAATGAAGTGCATCTTCAGGATGGTTGTTTTTGGCGTATGCACGACCAAGAAGCAAATTATCGTCGTAAACTAAATCGTTGATTTCTTTCTGACGAGCATACGATAGTGACTTTTCGGCGGCAGATATAAGATTGTCGTCGTCTTCAAGGTCGAGATAGCGGTATGCCAACTGATTGTAAAGAACGGCGAGTTTTGCAGGGTCGTTTTCTTTAGCTACAAGGGCGGAGATGCTGTCACGCTGACGAACAATGATGTCACCTGTCTGAGCATTGAGCGTCAGGCAGAAACATATTGCCGCAAAGGTGATTATAACTTTATGGGTTATGTGGTGCATCTGTTTTTCCTTGTATGTTTGTTACTAATTATTGTTAACTTTTTTTACTATTTATCAAATACTGTTCCTAAATTTAAAATTCGTAAGATAAGCATAGACGTAAATTTCTTAAAAGTTGCGGATTGTATGGCAAATCTACGTCCATCTCCTTAGAATCTATTCCACCATATTGTGTATTAAGCACATTGGTAACCTTTGCCATAGCGTGAAGGTTTTTGCCAATAGATAGGCTGTAAGCCACATCCAAATTGTAATAACCGTCGGCCCAGAACAAATCGTTGTCGGGACTGCTGTAATATTTTCTTGCCCACTTGCTGCAATAAACATTTTCGGCGCGGAAGTGCATAATATTGTGGCAGAATGTAAAATCAAATGCAAGTTGTACTTGATAGCGTGGTGTTTGACGAATGTGATCCATACGGTTGTAATCAGAATCGTCGGCAACGTTTTGGTCGTAAATATTCTCATGTCCCATAGAGAGGGTGAAACCACCGTTGACATTAAGTTTGATCGACGGAACCACATTTTTCATCACAAAAATCAATTGATATCCGCGAAGTTTGATTTCGGCATCCTCTACATTGCGATAGGTGCGGGTATATTGTTTTCCATCGGAAGTATAAATTGCTGTACTACCTTTGCCAACATAACCAACACTATTCATACTCATATAAGAAGAGTCGAGTTCGCCCCAGCAACGGTCTATAGGATTGCGCACACGGTTGGTGTACACAATTGCATCAATATAATTGGTGTTGTTGAGATAGTAACGCAGACCAAACTCGGTAGAAGCCACTTGCTCGGGTTCAAGTTTGCGAGCAGGCACTTGCTGATATGCCACAAGAGCGGTATCTTTCTGTATTCCGAATCTTTCAAACACTTTTTTAACAGTAATGGAGCCGTCTACACCTGTTACACCGTACAACTGCTGTGCCGATGGTGCTTTGTAGGCATATCCACGCGAAACACGTAACGTAAGTCGATCGGTAAGTTTTGCAAGTATAGCAATACGAGGATTTGTGGTGCTACCCCAAATCGAATTGTAATCGTAACGCACACCGCCGGTAAACGAAATCATCTTCCAGTCCCAAACTGCCTGAGCATATGCGCCGTTGGTGTAATATGCGTAGGGGTAAATACCAAACTGTCCAAAAATCGGGTCGGTATAGTCTACATTCTTGGCAAAAGCCGTATATTTTTTCTTTGGGAATTTATAGGGCGACTCGTTGGTAGTAGGCAACACGCCTGAATATGTATACGAAACGCCGGCTGTAAAACTGAGATTTTTGGTAGGTTGGTACGAAATATTCTCCTCGAATCCTGCATCATCGCCAGCTCCGTACAAATATTGAACCAATGGAGAGTAGCATACGCCTCGCTGCGAGTTGTCGTCCATACGATAGCGGAAATATTTCAAAACAGTGTTGGTAGAGAAATTGCCAAATGTCCAATCGCCCGACACAACTGCTCGTAAAATTTTCTCACCCATCATAAAGTCGGGACTATCATAACGGAAAAGCATAGGTGTTTGACCCAGCGAAGAGAAATCCTTGCGATACATATAGTTGTACAAGAATGTGAGACCACGGTATTTGATTTCAATACCAGCCTGAGCAGCTTCTTGCTGAATACGTGATATTTCGGGATACCAAGTATCGCCATGCCATCCTGATGTGTAACCCACAATTTCGGTAAATTCTTTTAATCCTCCGGGTTGCATTCCTTTCGACATAGCCGTTAAATTATCGTAACGTTCGGTAGTCATCTCGTTGGGCATAAACGAGTCGATATGGCAAACAAACGGAACACTACGCTGTTGAAAATAATTCCAACGATTGTAGAGGTCGTCTTTGTCGTAATCTACAATGTTCATATTCTTGTAGCGGAGGTTTGTACCATAAACCATATATTGAGCCACATGACGACCGCGTCCGAATTTGCCGCCCGCCATAAAATTGATGTAGTGATAATCGCCCGTACCGGTGATAACGTCGGCGCTTGCAAATGTTTTTTCGATATCTTGCTTGGTTACGATGTTGATAACACCCGAACAAGCATCATTGCCGTAGCTTGCAGCCGCAGGTCCGTAAATAATTTCAATACGGTCGGCCTGACGAATAGGAACATTTGCACCCAAAGGCATACCGGTAGGAGCCGATGGTTTGAGTTCCACACCGTTGAGAAGAATTTTTGTGTAAGTATTGCCCATCATACCGCGTTGCATAAATGCCTCGCCAAACTCTCCGGAATGAGGCTGCGAAACTCGTATGCCGGGCACAGTTTTAAGCACGTCGCAAAGTGTGACGTAGCCATTGCTTATAATCTCGTCGTGATTTATGATATAGATAGTTACAGGCAACTCATCTACACTCTTGGTACTGCGACCAGCAGAAATCACGAGTTTATCGTTGCCGACCTCCTCATAATTGATGTTAGACTTATCTAACACCTCGCGAATGTTGATAGGCAGAGTATCTAACTGCGCTGAAGCTATCAGCGGCAACACTGTCAAAAGTAAAACTCCTAATATGCCGTATAATGTTCTTTTCATTTTACCACAAAACAAGGTTATTAAAGTGCAAATTTAAGATATTTTTTCACCAATGTCAAATTTTGTTAAGAAAATTATCCAAAAAAATGCAATTTAACACTTAACACATTGAATTATAACCTTATGAGTATTAAAGAGAGTTGTTGCAAAAAGAAAAATATTTCCACCGTCTTTGATTTTCAACTTGCGTTTCAATGCTTCAGCCTTCTCGGGAAAATTGCGAACAGCCAAATTTGCCGTTTTTATATCGCCAAAATCTTTGGGGCTACCTATGCTGACAATACGGAATCGGCGTCCCGGAAAATTGTAAACATCTGAATCTGCAATATATAGATGACTTGACGGATGAAGTTTTTGTATCGGGAAATCTTTTGTGAGAATTTTAAACGCACCCGATTTCATCACCGAAGCGTTAGGTTCAAATAGATATTTTTGTTGAAAATCGTTGCTTTGGTAAAACTCAGCCGCACATTCTCGTTCAGAAGAAAGAAGAAAAGAATACCGCTCTTTGTCGTTGATTGTAAATATTTTAGGTTCGTTGGTGTATCCTTGTTGAAGTACAATCAAAATTTCTTTGCACTCATTGTCGGTGGCTACAATGTGTATTTCTCTAACATTGTGCAATTTGGCTAAACAGTCGGCAATATCTGCCATGGGCGAAAGTTTAATCATCACAAAATCCGACTTTTGAATCATAATATCTTGAAATTCAAGAATATCTGGTTCACAATCTTCGATCAGAACAGTTTTTTTTCCTGCCGAATTGCGACGGGCAGGGTCGATGAATATGAGATTGAACCGTTCTGTTGATTTTTTTATAAACTCCACACCGTCGGCATTTTGAAAAACGGCATTGGTACGTTTCAATGCAGCAAAATTTTTGCTAACAATATGGCACAAATCTGCGTTTCGCTCATTGTAAACAGCTTTTTGAAATTTTTCTGACAAGAAGAAAAAATCAACGCCAAATCCGCCTGTCAAATCTGTAAAATGGTTGTAATCAGATAGAAGACGATTCATCACCTCGCATTTATATCCCGCCGTAAACGACGATGAACACTGCTCTAACGGAAGATGCTCAGGATATTCCACATCAGGATTATCGGCAAAAAAAGGCACTTTGCGTTGCATAATCTGCAGACCCTGAATCTGTTGCACCACATACTTAGCACTTACGTCATCGCTATTGCGCAAACGCAGAGCCAAATCGTGCACGTTGGCTGATTTGTATTCTTGTATCAGTTGACGCTCTTTGTGGGTCATTGCTGTGGGTTTTGGCGATAAAACTTGCGGTCTATCTTGCCGTTGTATGTACGTTGAATTTTGTCGGCTTGCTCGTAAAACACCGGCACTTTGAAACTTTCAAGTTTGGATTTGATATAAAGCGCAATCTCTTTTTTGGTAACAGATGTGGATGCCACATAAATCAGTTTCAGAGCAGTGGAAAGTATCGGATGTGGAGCAGCCACGCATATGCAATCAGTAATCTGCGGCATTGAGAGTGCCACGCTTTCCACCTCGGTAGGTGCCACTTTAAATCCGCCTGTATTGATCACGTCATCAATTCGTCCGCTCAATCGCAACATTCCTTCTTCATCAATTCGTCCAAAATCGGAGGTGTATATGGTATTATTTTTCAACACTTTGGCTGTAAGCTCATCGTCACCGGCGTATCCGCTCATAATGGTATCGCCTTGGCACGAAATAAGACCTTCGGTGGTGATTATGATTTTTGAATGGCTCATTGGCCGTCCGAGACAGCCCTCAATACAGCGAAGGTCGTTAAAATTGTATGTAGATATGATGCCGGTTTCGGTGGAGGCGTAGGTATTGTAAAGACGTGTTTGTGGCAAAGTTTCGCATAGTTTCTGCATATCAGAATGTGAAATGGGTGCCGCTCCTGTTTCAATAAAATCAAGTTTTGAAACATAACGTCGGAGTTTTTCGCCGCTGAACTGCAACAAGATACGTATAGCACTCGGCACAAGAAAAGTGGCAAATTTGTTAAACGGCAAATCTAATGCGGCAAAAAAGTCGTTGACATTTTTCATTCCCTCGGTAATTATCAAAGTGGCGCCTTTGATTACCACAGGATATATTTTTGAAAGGCTGGCGATATGGTTAAACGGACCGGTTATAACAAAAGCCGTATCGTGAGTAAAACCTTGTCCTTCAATAAGATTCTCGCCGTCGGCTATTATGGCACGGTGACTTATCATCACACCTTTCTTTTTGCCGGTGGTGCCTGTTGTAAAAAGAATATCGGCAGTGCCCTCGGGAGTTTTTATGCCTTCAATCAAGTTTGCAACCTCGTTGAAACCATCTTCTGGAACGTCTTTTTCTAACGGAACAGCCACAGAACCGTTGACATGTAGCGCAAAATATGTAAAGAGAAACTCAAAATCTTGCGACACACGAAAAGCAACAGCCTTGTTTTTAGGCAAATTAGCCGACTTGGTTAAAACCTCTTGCCACAATTGACTGTATGTAAGCGAGTTGTTGCCGCATATCACAGCTGTTTTTTCGGGATAAAGTTCGGCGTTGCGTATGAGATAATCTTCAAAAATCATTTCTCTTTGAGTTTGGTGTCAACAAGAGCCACAATGCTGTCGATGGTCATAAAGTTTTTGGGCGTAGCGTCTTCAGAATCCAATTGAATTTTAAACTCATCTGACAGCACAGCCAAAACGGTAGTTACAGCAAGCGAATCCATCGCGCTGAACAAAAAATCAGAAGACCAATCCACAGTGGGCAGGGCATCTTCAAGAAGGGATAATATTTTTTCTTTCATAGCGCAAATATAGAAAAAAATCAAGATTTGTGACAAAACAGATTATAAATCCACCGTCCTACCCTCACCGGAATAGAATAAACTATTGTGAGAATGCACAGAATGGTGTTGAGCACAAAAATACGCATAAAATCTTTTACCGGTCGAAAATGGCTCACACGTTCTTCTTTGGGTGGATAATAAACGTTGATAGGTACGGTAAAAATTTTGACACCGTGCCACGAAGGAAGCACCAAAAGTTCAAGTTCAGCCTCGTAGCGAGCCGAAATCAAACTGAGTCCATATAGTTTTTTGAGTGGATACAAACGGTATCCCGACTGCGTGTCGCCAAGGCGTTGTCCTGTTTGCAAAAAGAACCAAAAATCAGAAAATTTATTGGCAAAACTGCTGCCCTTGGTGCGTTTTACGCCATTTAAATCACGTTCGCCCACTATAATAGAGCCGGAATGTTGTATGTTGGCGTTCAAAAACTTAGATATCTCAGTAGGATAATGTTGTCCGTCGCCGTCGAGGGTAATAGCATAAGTGAACCCCATTTGCAAAGCCTGTTTAAAACCACGTTTCAAGGCGTAACCCTTGCCTTTGTTTTTGGGATATTCCACTATGCTGATACCTTCTATTGAGTGGAGAATGTTGCCGGTGGAATCAGTGCTACCATCGTTTACAACAATGACATCAGAACATTGCTCAAGAGATTGATACACAACGTCGCGAATACTTTTTTCGTTGTTGAATACAGGTATCACAACGCATATTCCTCTGTTGCTCAATTGTTGTTTCTGACCGTCCATCTCCGTGTACTATTTTTTGGCTGTTAATACCATCGACATAGAATATAGCAACGGCAATTGGTCAATTCCGTTTGACTTCATAAGATTGCGATACCTATCTGTAGTCTCCTCGTGCAGACCCACAAGCACATTTTTGCAACGTCCGCTCTTGATTAGCAGCGTGGCATCGTCAATCGCCCTCTGCAACGAACTTGCACCCTGCGTGTAGGTGATGTTGTAGCCGTGACATTTAAGATAAATGGCAATATTAGAGCCAATAGTATTGTGTGTACTTTGCATAAAGAGAGTTGGCATCGGCTCAGGAAGGTTGTCTAATATTTTTTCAGAATTGTTCCAACAGCCGAGCGTTGTGGCAGTAATAATAGCATCGGGAACAGTTATGTTGCTCTCTTTCAAAGCACGAAGCGATGTAAGTAGCGAACTGCGCAAGATTGTGCCCATTCGGCGATATTCCGATGGTTTAAGATACTGCTTTATGTCGTCTAAATCATCTTCAGATGTGATTTCAGATTTGGCAAGAGTTTCAATTTCAATATCGTTACTGTAAGTATATTTATCTAAAGCACAAGGATTTACCGAAAAAATCAACGAAGTATCGTTGCCGCCAAATCCAAAAGAGTTGTTCATAACATTAACCAAGGAACTATTCTCCTGCATTTTTTTTATGCAGAGTACAGCTTCGATAGCTCCTGCTGCGCTTGTGGTATGTCCTGTGATTGATTTGGTGCTTTCTACTACGGGCAAACTGTTGCCAAAAACACGGTTGAGAGCGGCTGTTTCGCTATCATCGTTGTTGACAGTGCCAGTGCCGTGTGCGTTAACATATTGAATATCTTTGGGCAACAATCCCGCGTTGTCAAGAGCCTGACTCATGGCAAGATACGCACCTTCACCATTTGACGACGAGGCAGTTTGGTGAAAAGCGTCGCAAGCATTGCCACCGCCTCGATAATAGCAGAGTATTTTTGCGCCTCGTTGTTGTGCATGCTGTGTGGTTTCCATTACCACATATGCCGCACCTTCGCCGAGATTAAGTCCCGCACGGTCGGGCTGAAACGGTCGGCAAACCGCCTTGTCTAAAATCATCAACGAGGCAAATCCCGACAGATGAAACTTGGTAAGAGCCTCTGCCCCACCGGCAAACACTATATCTGCCTTGCCCGATTGCAACAATTCAGCACCAAGAAGTATTGCGTTGGCACCCGACGAACAAGCCGTGGATATGGTTGTCACCTGATTAAAGAAACCGAAATAATCGGCTATGGCATTTGAACAAGCTCCACAATCGTGATGAATCATCACATTTGGGTTGTTTTCAATATTGTGCCAATAGCGTTCGGTGAGATCCATTCCGCCCACAGTAGTGCCAGATATTAATACACAGCGGTTGTTGGTGCTTGACTGCACTCCGGCAGAATGGGCAGCTTGTTTTGCTGCATAAATACCAAGTAACGATGTGCGACTTACCATTTGCGATTCAGGAATGTTGAGCAGCGCTTTTAATTGCTCGTTGGAATAATCCACCTCGCCCACAGGAAATGAAAATCCCGGAAAGTCAAGATGTTTGGCAATGCCGATTTTGTCAGCTGCCAAAAGTCCAATTCCTGTAATTGCAATACTATCGCACATAATTGACAATCAACTATTTAGTACGGTTTTTAGTGATATATTCAGCCATTGTGGCAATGCTGCGGAAAATGGTTTTGCCTTGCGATGCGTCGGCAAGTTTTATTCCGTAATATTTCTCCATCATCACAATGAGTTCAAGAGCGTCGATAGAATCCAATCCAAGTCCGTCGCCGAAAAGAGGAGCATTAGCATCAATGTCCTCTGCTTTAACGTCCTCCAAATTGAGGGCGGTAATAATTCTACTTTTTAATTCAGAAATGAGGTTATCCATTTTTATTTGGTTGTTTTTTGTTCGATAAAATTGCAAAAATCGTTTAAAGTAACAATGCTTGACATCTCTTCGGGTTTGATTTTGAAGCCGAACTGTTTGTCTACAATCACCACAATATCAACGAAATCGAGACTGTCGATACCCATATCGTCTTTCAATTTGGCATCGAGCGAAATTTTATCTTCCTCTATTTCAAGATCCTCGATGAGAAATTTCTTTATTGTTTCTTCAATTTCTGTTCGTGTCATTTATTTTCTTTATTTTAATTTACATACCATAATAGAATGACCCTGACCGAGATGATCAAATATCTCTTCTACTTCGAGCCCTGCTTTTTGGATACATTCGGTCATATCGGCGGTATTGTACATTTTTGAATTTCCGTTGGCCATTGCCGAAAAATATAAACTCGTCATAGTAAGGCAGAGCGATGCCGGTTCAAACTTCTGTCTGTCCCAAAGGGTTTCCATAATAAACACTCTGGTTTGGCTGGTCATTGCATTTTTTACCTTAACCAAAATGTCAACAATCTGCTCCATTGAAAAACAGTCTAAAAACTGGCTCATCCATATAGCGTCTAATCCGCCATCGCGGCGTGGCACTACCGAATCGGGACTGAGAATGTCGATTCCATAACCGTTGATACGGTCGGTTTTGTCGCGGTCTTTAAGGTTGTTATTAAGCATCTCGATCTGCTGCGGCAGGTCTAAAACTGTAACTTTTACATCGTTGTCAAATTCTACACACTGCAAAGCCCATTTGCCGGTGTTGCCGCCTATATCGTAAAGCGATTTTACGCTGTGCTTTTTAAACACTATTTCCAACGCCTCGGGGAATGATGAATCGCTGTAAAAATGGTCGAATCCAAACCAACTTTTCTGCACATTTTCAGGCAACTGCGACAATCCTTGATATATTGTAGGCCATGATCCAAATGTTTTGAGACCCTCGGGTTTGCCGTTGATAAACGATTCTTCGAGATTAAACCATCCCTTATAGTTGACATCGTGGTTAAAATCAATATTCACCCTTGTGGCTTTGTCGTTGATAAGAAACCATCCAGTTTTTGATATTGTAAAACGGTCGGTTTCGGGGTCTACCAACACCGTACCTATACACAGAGATGCTTCAAGCAGACATTTGACCGCATAATCGCTAAGGTTGGTTGCCTTGCAAATTTCCTCACGTGTAAGTCCGTTGGCAGAGTCGCGAATCAAATCAAGAATACCGAATTTGAGCATCAGTCTCGAAGCCTGAAAAATAGCAGGACCCCAAGCGATAAACTCAGCCAAGCGTTGTGCATCGCGAGCCGAAAGCTGTTCTTCTGTATATTTTTTTAACGATGGTGACAAATACATTTTTATATCTTTTTAAATACTAATGCTGAATTTGTTCCTCCAAAACCAAACGAGTTGCTTAACACTGTATTTACCTCGGTATCAATAGTTTTTAGAGCCAAATTAAGTTTTTCGGAATATTGGTCGGGATTTTCAAAATTGATGTTGGGCGCAACAAAATTGTTTTGCATCATAATGATTGAATATACAGCTTCGCTTACTCCTGCCATCCAACATTCGTGACCCGACATCGATTTTGTGGAACTAACTAATGCGTGACTATTGCCAAAAAGTCGGTCAATTGCCATAGCCTCGTACATATCGCCCTGTGGTGTAGATGTGGCATGTGCATTTATGTAGTCGATTTGTTGAGCCGAAAGTCCGGCATCAGATAAGGCTCTTGACATTGCCACCGCACAACCCTCGTCGCTTGGTTTTGAAATATCGGCACCGTTGCCCGAAAATCCGTAGCCCGACACTTCGGCAAGAATAGTGGCGCCACGCTTAACTGCATGCTCATAACTTTCGAGCACAACTGCAGCAGCACCTCCCGAGGGAACTAAACCGTCGCGATCTCTATCGAACGGACGACTTGCCTTGTGTGGTTCGTTCATTCTCGAAGAAAAAACGCCCAATGCATCAAACGACGACATTGAATAATAGTTGGTTTCTTGTGCGCCTCCACAAAGTACAATATCTTGAAGTCCTTGTTTTATAAGCATATAGCCCAAGCCAATGGAATGACTACCGCTGGCACAAGCCGCACTCACTGTAAAATTTATGCCTCTGAGGTGGAAAATAGTACTCAGGTTCATGGTAACGGTAGAGTTCATCGACTGAAAAACCATACCATAGCCGAGCATAGCGGTATCATGTTCCGCCTCCATAATTTTGTGAGTTTCTATAATTGGCTTTGCCGACGAATCGCTGCCAAAAATACATCCTGTTTCATTGGCAGCAAGATAATCAGAATCCATTCCAGCTTGTTCAAAAGCCTGACGAGCAGCCATATATGCGTACCGAGTTTGTTCAGGCATACCAACCCTTGTATGGCGGTTTACCATATCCTTGGTGATAACAGGCTCGGGGACAATGCCCGAAAGGTCTGAACGGTATCCGTATTCCAGACGCTCTGGACACAATCCTATTCCAGATTTGCCATTGTAAAGTGATTCTTTAACAGTCTGAATATCAGTTCCTAAACAAGACCAAATACCCGCACCGGTTATAACAACTCGGTTGTTCATAGTTATTAGTTTCTAAATAAGTGTATCAGCGGCAAAAATACGCATTTTTTTTCATAGGGCGCATATTATTTATGCGGTTTTTGTAAATAATTTATCCTCAACACTCATTTAATAGTCCTCCGCCAATAAAAAAAGGATTCTCCAAATGGAGAAGCCTTTTTTTATTCAGTTTAATCAGAAAACTAAGCCTGAGTACCGGGGCCTCCGAAGTTCATCGGAATGGTAGCTCCGCCCGCACCGTCGAGGTTTTTTATCTTGCCAAACTGCTGCTCGTAGCGGACGATATTGTCTTGCAACGCCACCAGCAAGCGTTTTGCATGCTCAGGAGTCATAATGATACGGCTCTTGACCTGCGCCTTGGGCAGTCCGGGAAGCACGCGGATAAAGTCGAAGACAAATTCCGCGCTCGAATGGGCGATGATGGCAAGGTTTGAATATGTGCCTTGCGCTATTTCGTCGTTTAGTTCGATGTTCAACTGACCTTTGTTCTCTTCCATTGTTGTCAAAAATATTAACCTACGTAAGTTGTAGAATCATTTTTCTCTTTAGGTTCAACCTTGATGTGCTCGTAGCGGCGCATACCTGTGCCGGCGGGGATAAGGTGACCAACGATAACGTTCTCTTTCAAGCCCTCGAGGTAATCCACCTTGCCTGCGATAGCTGCCTCGTTGAGCACCTTGGTGGTCTCCTGGAATGATGCAGCCGACATGAAGCTTGATGTCTGCAATGCGGCACGTGTGATACCCTGGAGCACCTGGCTTGATGTTGCAGCCACAGCGTCGCGGGCTTCTACCAAGCGGAGGTCTTTACGTTTAAGCGTAGAGAGTTCGTCGCGGAGTTTGCGTGCCGAAACAATCTGACCTGCTTTGAGATTTTCGCTGTCGCCGGCGTCGAGCACAACTTTTTTGCCAAACATACGGTCGTTTTCTTCCATGAAATCCCACTTGTCAACAATCTCGCCTTCGAGGAAGTTGGTATCGCCCGGATCTTCGATTTTTACCTTGCGCATCATCTGACGGACGATAACTTCAAAGTGTTTGTCGTTGATCTTAACGCCCTGCAGACGGTAAACTTCTTGAACTTCGTTAACGATATATTCCTGAACCTCTGTGGGTCCTTTGATTGCAAGAATGTCAGACGGAGTAACTGCGCCGTCGGAAAGCGGTGTGCCTGCCTTAACGTAGTCGTTGTCTTGTACAAGTATCTGTTTAGAAAGCGATACGAGGTATTTTTTCTCCTCACCTTGTTTAGAGGTGATTGTGATTTCACGGTTACCACGTTTGATACGTCCCATGGTAACGATACCGTCGATTTCGGAAACAACTGCGGGGTTAGAGGGGTTACGAGCCTCAAACAACTCGGTAACACGGGGAAGACCACCGGTGATGTCGCCGAGAGAACCAACCTTACGAGGAATCTTAACGAGGATGTCGCCCGATTTAACCATGTCGCCTTCCGACTTGATGATGTGAGCGCCCACAGGGATGTTGTATGTGGCAAGATAGTTGCCTTCTTCGTCGGTAATGTGGATGGCAGGTGTCTTGGTCTTGTCTTTTGCCTCGATGATAACTTTCTCGGCAAAACCTGTCTGCTCGTCGGCTTCTTCCTTGTAGGTAAGGCCTTCTATCATGTTTTCGAAAACTACCTTTCCGGCAAATTCCGAAATAATTGTTACGTTGAAGGGGTCCCACTCGCAAACTACGTCGCCTTTCTTAACAGTGTCGCCATCCTTAAAGTAGAGACGCGAGCCGTAAGGTATAGGAGCGTTGGTGAGGGTGATGTTGGTGTTGCTGTCCACAATCTTAGCCTCGGCAAGACGGCTGATAACAACCGAAACTTCTTTGCCGGTTTCGTCGATGAAAGGAACAACTTTCAACTCCTCGATTTGCAAGTAACCATCGTATTTAGAAACAAATTGAGAGTCAGCAGCGATACCACCTGCAACACCACCGACGTGGAATGTACGAAGTGTAAGCTGTGTACCAGGCTCGCCGATTGACTGAGCTGCGATTGTTCCCACAGCCTCGCCGATCTGAACCTTGCGCTGAGTAGCGAGGTTACGTCCGTAGCATTTTGCACAAACGCCCTTGCGCGATTCGCAGGTAAGTACCGAACGAATTTCAATTTGTTCAATGGGCGACTCGTCGATTTTCTGTGCAATAGTTTCGGTGATTTCTTCACCTGCACGAACGATAAGTTCGCCTGTTTGAGGATGTATAACGTCGTGAACCGATGTACGGCCAAGAACGCGGTCGCCAAGCGATTCTACGATTTCGTCTTTTTTACGTAATGCAGTTGCAACAAGTCCGCGGAGTGTGCCACAGTCTTCTTGTGTAATAATAACGTCTTGGGCAACGTCAACAAGACGACGGGTAAGGTAA
>JAGCVU010000251.1 GCA_017962175.1 Bacteroidales bacterium
CCCCGATGTCAACAAACAAATTTGGGATTTGCTTGTGTCGAAGAGCAATAGTGAGATTATGTTCGACGACAGCGAGTTTGAAAATTACAAGACTGACGACGGCGTCAACGTTCAAATGGAAGGTATGGAACTGAGCGACTATTTCGCTTACAAGTATTTCCCCCTCAAAGACGGCAGCGTCAAAGTCTATGTTTTAGAATCCGATTTCTTTTGGCACGGCGACGGCGAAGACCGTTTCTCGTTCAACTCCTACATCTTTAAAGATGGCAAACTCGAACCCACTCCGCTCGAACCCGATTTGAAAAAAATTGTTGACAAGGCCTTTTATGCCGACGATAAACGCAACTTGTTCTGCGACAAAGGAATACTCTTCGGTTATAGCAAAATCTTCTTTGCTTGGGACGGCGAAAAAATGGTTCGCTCCAAAAGCGAGGAACAAATTAAATACGAGCAGCAGCCGCCTTACGATGTTGTCAACACTTACGGTCAGTATGTGGATACTTTAAAACCCATTCTTATAGTTATGAGCGACGAAGGTTACCAATCGCTTCAAGAGTATGCCCGCTACGACGGACGTGGCAGAATTGTAGAATATGGCTGTATCACAGGTCAGTTCGATTACGAAGGCTATGTGCGTATGTTCAAACTCTTTTACAATGGCGACAAGATTGATTCCATTCAGTGGAAGGAGGTCTATTCGGGTGCTGCCGACAAACAAATCGACAATATTTTCAAAAAAGGTGTGAGCGTTTACGACTGCATCACAGGCGATGAAATTGGCTATTCTCGACCCACCGACACCCAAATCACCGACCTTGACCCCACCTCAATCAAGTCGATGCGCAAATACGCTGACTCCAAAAACGACATTCTCTGCCGTGAGTTTGGACGCATCTACGATTTTAGCGAAATCAAGTGGGACAAACAACAGCGCGACAACGATGGACGCCTTATCTCTTCTGAATTTAAGCAAACAAGCGGTCAGGAGTACGATAGTTACAAAATCAAGTACACCAACAAATTAGATCAGACCATAATGAAAATTACCCGCAAATTCCGTCAGGAAGAAGAAGAAGGCGGCTTCTTTGAAAACGAATTTTCGTACACCCTTACCCAAAAATATCTTAATACTGATGTTAATCCTGAATTTTAGATTTTGCAAAAAACGAATAATATAATTCAATTTTAATAAATATCATGCATAATCATTTTATAATTATCCTCACCGCATTAACACTTTTTGTTTGCGGAAACATTCAGGCACAGAACGCCTACAAAGTTTCAGAACCGAAAGATTCTGTGGCAAAAATTATTTGGAACATTCTTAAAGCCGAAGACGATTGCATTTCAAGAGTTGTGGCTGCGGTAGAAAAAGTCGACAAAAACAAATGTGCCAAAGCCGAACAGTTCAAATCAAAAACAGCAATGGAGTTTGATTTACATATTCCGTATGGCAATGATTCGAGATGGGACAGCATTGCGGTAAAATATCAGATGCAATGTTATCCGAAAAAAAACGGTTCTTGGATTGCAGTTATCAATCAAAAGGTGTTTAATGTGGATGTGGATATTTTAATTGATTATTGCGAAGGCATCACAGTAGTTCAATACACGGGTAAAAAATTATCTTTTCCGAAATTCAGTGCTGTTTTTCCAAAAGATATTGATTTTTATGCATTAGATCAATTGAAAGCAAAATTCATTTTCAGCGATACCGAAATGCATTATTACCATCCCAATGTAGCACCTTTGCATTTTGTATGGAATGGTAAATCTTTTGAAACTTCATCAAAAGTATTATACCACTGTATAAAAAGTAATGATGCTTTTGAATACACGGTTAATTACCCACCTGTTGGCAAAGGTGATTATTGTTTGGAATATGTGCCCTTCTTTAATTACTTTACTATCGGCAGCAAATGGAAAGGTTCGTCCGACGGGATTCTTTACGACGGTAAAAATGCTATTGCCAAATTTGATATAAAAGACGAAATAATAGAAGGTTATACAATTTTGCATCCCTCTTGCGGCACCGCTATGGAGTTTAGCGAAGATTATTATGTTGCCGCCCCTCCCGTAACAATTGGAACTCCTATGCAATATGTGCTAAACCACACGAAAGAACTCCCAATTACAAAAAACTTTGTTAACGGCAAATATGTTGTAACATTGCACAATTTTCACGATACAAAAAATACAAGACGTGACGCTTTCTTAGAATTTACCTCAAAGGACGAAAACTCTCCGATAGAATCAATCAGAGTGTATTCTATCCCGTTGACTGTTACTTTGATGAGCGAGGTAGAAAGCGAAAACTTGACCAACGATGCAAAAACTATCTTCAAAGCCCTGAATTTCAACGAAAAAGATTACGGCGAGTTTCTACGTATGTATACCAACTACAACGAAGATCATCAGGCAGTTAATGGCTTTGTAATGGAATTTATAACAGAAAGTTTTCAAAAGTCTGACGATTGGATTGCTCCTGAATATGATTTGAATGTTCAGTTTCAAATTTATAAAGTAGGAAATAAATCTTTGGTTGTATTGTCAAAAACTAAATATGATACTGATAATCTTGGTGATAAGTTTTGGTATTACGAAAACGGTCAATTAACCCCTGCGGAAATAACTCTGCCCAAACCTGATGTTCAAGGTTGTAATTACAGATTTATCGACAAAGGACTTCTATATTTGGGAGAAAATGATTATAAAAAGTTTTTCATTTGGAATGGAAATGAATTTATAAGTGAATAATTAAACACACAAACATTATGAAAAAATCTCTATTGTTAATCCCTGCCCTTGCGCTGTTTTCCTGCGGCGGAGGCAACACAAACCAATCGCAAAACAATAATGCCACCACTGCGGATGGTACAGACGCGATTAATCGCGTCTCTACAACGCCAGAATCAGAATCCGCACCGACAGAATTTCCCGATGTTGAACCCGAAACCAACATTGCATTCGAGGCGTGCCAAAAAATTAATCCGTTGGCTAAGGATTTTGCCAAAGCCGACACCGCCGGAAAACTGATGTTCTCGTTCTCCACCCTTGACGAAGAAATGGACCTCGACCGCACTGTTTCCACCGTTTGCAAATCGCACAAATCGGGAGGATATGTGGTTATCTATCAGGATAAAACAGAGGGCTTTATCGGCGACGGCTATATGGAAAGAATAAATAAATGTGCAGTATATCTCTACAACAACGGCACTCTCACCGAGCGCAACGACCTCTTGCCCAAACCCACTATGGAAGAGTATTTTGCCTCTGACGGATTGGTGTTCTACGGTCGCGACATCGACAGTTACAAGACGAGCCTCAAAAGTAGCGGTTATTCTTATGAGTTGATAGACAAAAACTTGACCCTCTTTTTTGCCGACAGCGACGAGAACCCCTCTATGGTTTTCAATTGGGACGGCGAAAAATTCTTCCCCTCCAAAAAAGACCGCATTCTTACAAAACTCAACCTTGTTCATACACAAGGCTTGGGCGGAATACATATCGGCGACAATCCTCCCGAAAAACTCAGCAACTACGAACGCAAGGCATCGGGCAGTACGGTGCTTTTTACCCGCAACGGCGAAAAAGAGTTTGAACTCTCGCTCAACCAAGATGGCAAAATCAGCGCAATTACCATATTGTCGCCACTTTACACATACGCTATGTGCGGTTTCGGCGGCTGCAACTACTTCGGTTTGGGATTCTCACCCGTTGACGACGCTTTTGGTATGCTCTACGAGCGTGGTGACGACTATTTTGTATTTAAAAACGGCACTTGGGTGCGCGTGATAGAAAAAGACGGCGGAATCATTGAATTTGCCACCACCCCCAACGCTATCAAAGGCGTAAAAGGCACTGAGGGCAAGGTGGTTAAGCCTAAGAGCAACGACCCGTATGCAGGCAACAACGAAGTAGCCAACCGTGACGCCAAGGTTACAGGTATAAAAATTTATAGTCGTGGCGGATTTTGCGAAAACTGTTGTGGTCTTACTCCCGAACAAAAGACCGACCAAATACGCAAGATGTACAACTCAGTGGCTAACGACAACAGCCTCACCAAAAAGCATCTTGAAATCGAAGACCCCGAATCGGGCTATCCTGTTGAATATGATTTGTTTTACCGCGACAAAAAACTCGTGATGGTGGAGGCATCGTCGGGCGACGGCACAATGGTGGATAAAAAAATATACGTTGACGATGGCTGTCCCTATTTCTGCCTTATCGAGACCCGCTATCCCGATAACACCACAGCGTTCGACCGCATCTACCTCTGCGGCGGCATCATCTACAAATACTTAGACAACGCCAAGAAGGAACTTCCCCTCA
>JAGCVU010000031.1 GCA_017962175.1 Bacteroidales bacterium
AACTTATTTTTGCCAACGAACCCGCACGTCACAAACTTCTCGACCTTGTTGGCGACCTTGCACTTATCGGTATGCCTATCAAGGGAAAAATTCTTGCAACACGTCCCGGACACGCTTCTAACGTTCAGTTTGCAAAACTCATCCGTCAGGAGATTAAGAAATCAAAACAGAAAGGTCAGAAAGTGGAGTTTGACATCACCAAACCCGCCATCATAGATATCAACCGCATCAAGGAGATTATGCCTCACCGCTATCCTTTCTTGCTGGTAGACAAGATTATAGAAATGACCAAGACCGAGATTGTTGGTATCAAGAATATCACATTCAACGAGCCCTTCTTCCAAGGACACTTCCCGGGCGAACCCGTAATGCCTGGCGTTCTTCAGATTGAGGCAATGGCTCAGACCGGCGGTATCCTTGTGCTCAGCAACGTTGACGAGCCCGAACATTACTCAACCTATTTCGTTAAAATCGATAAAGTTAAGTTCAAAGGCAAAGTAATACCTGGCGACGTGCTCGTATTCAAACTCGAACTCACCGAGCCCATCCGCCGCGGCATAGTAACTATGCGCGGACAGGCGTTTGTAAACGGCTCGATTGTAAGCGAGGGCGAACTTACCGCAATGATAACAAAAAACCGTTAACATACTGATTAATATGATACATAAATTTAGCGAAGTACACCCCGGCGCAAAAATCGGCAAAGACGTTACCATTGGTCCGTTTTGCGTTGTGGACGATGACGTAGAAATCGGCGACGGTTGTACGCTTATTTCTAACGTTCATATTATGTCGGGTTCACGAATCGGAAAAAACAACAGGTTTTTCCCTGGCGCGTGCATTGGCGCTATTCCCCAAGACCTTAAATTCGTGGGCGAATACACCACACTCGAACTTGGCGACAACAACACTATTCGCGAGTGCGTTACTCTCAACCGCGGCACAGCCTCCAAGGGCAAGACCGTGATTGGCAGCAACAACCTTATTATGGCTTACTGTCACGTGGGACACGACTGCGTGCTCGGCAACCACATCGTTATCAGCAACGCAACTCAGATTGCAGGCGAGGTAACAGTTGACGACTGGGCTGTAATTGGCGGCGGAACAGCCGTGTTGCAGTTCTCCAACATCGGTATGCACTCTATGACCAGCGGAATGTCGGGCGTTCAGAAAGACGTTCCGCCGTTTTGCAAGTGTGGACGCACACCGTTGCAATATGCCGGTATCAACATTGTGGGACTTACCCGCCGTGGATTCGCACAGGAGACCATCAACCTTATCCACGACTGCTACCGCATCATTTTCCAGTCGGGCTTGAACGTAACCCACGCCCTCGAAAAACTCGAAAAAGAGATTCCTTCCTGCCCCGAACGCGACGAGATAATCAACTTTATCAAGCGCTCTAAACACGGAATTATCAAGGGAATGAATTAATGCATAATGCATAATTGATTTAGGGACGTGGCGTGCCGCGTCCCTAATTTTTTTTTATTTATTCTTTATAAACACATCCATCTGTGGGAAGGGGATGTTGACACCGGCTTTGTCTAAGGCTTTTTTGCCTTGCTCCATATTGTAGAAATAGATATCCCAATAGTCGGGGGGATTGCAGTAGGTGCTTTGGCGGATGTTTACACTGCTGTCGCCGAGCGAATATACCACGCATACAGGCTCGGGGTCGGATAATGCGCCTTTGGCTGATTTGGCAACATCAAGAAGTACTTGTTTGGCGGTGTCGATGTCGGCGTTGTAATCTATGCTGAACATAATGTCTACGCGGTTGATACCGTTGACAGTGTGGTTTACGATGTTGCCATTGCTGAGTGCGGCGTTGGGGATAATGATAATGCGTCCTTGAGCGGTTTTAAGTTTTGTGGTAAAAATCTGAATATCGTCTACTGTGCCGGTGTAGCCCTGCGCCTCAATCAAGTCACCCACTTTGTAAGGCTTGAACAAGAGGATAAGCACACCGCCCGCGAAGTTTGATAGCGAACCTTGCAACGCCATGCCGATAGCCAAACCTGCCGCACCGAGCATTGCCACAAACGATGTGGTTTCCACTCCCACCATCTGCAGCACAGATATTATCAGCAGAATTTTTAAGGCTACATTAATAATTGAGTGAAGAAACGAACGCAGCGAAATATCCACATTGCGTTTTTCCATCAATTTGGCAATCAGTCTGCTAATTTTCTTAATAATCCAAAAACCAGCAAAGAGTACAAAGATAGCCAAAAGCAACTTGGGTCCGTAAGAAACCACGAGTTTAATGCCTTCGTCTAATATTTTATCTACCGAAATCATTATTCTTTAGTCTTAGCTTGTTGCCAAAGTTCTTCCATTTCGGCAAGGGTCATATCTTTGAGATTGCGGCCCTGCTCCTTGGCTTTCTGTTCTATGTAGTTGAACCGCGAGATAAATTTGCGGTTGGTAAGTTCCAAAGCGTTTTCGGGATTGATGTCGTAGAGACGTCCTGCATTGATGATAGCAAAAAGCACATCGCCGAACTCTTTTTCTGAATTTGCCTTGTCGCCTTTGTTGAGTTCAGATTTCAATTCGTTGATTTCTTCCTCCACTTTGGGCCAAACGTCATTTTTTTCATCCCAATCGAAACCGGCGTTGCGAGCCTTATCTTGTATTCTGTATGCCTTGATGAGAGCGGGCAGTGCGTCGGGTATTCCGCTGAGAACAGTTTTGTTGCCACCTTTTTCTTTGAGTTTCACCTGTTCCCACATTTTAGAAACCTCCTCGGGAGTTTCAGCCTTGTAGTCGCCAAAGATATGAGGGTGACGGAAAACGAGTTTTTCGTTTAAAGCGTCGCACACATCGGCAAATGAGAACCATCCGCGCTCTTCGGCAATTCGTGCATATAATATAATGTGTAGTAGCACGTCGCCAAGTTCTTTTTTAAAGTCGGCTTTATTGCCTGAAAGTATCGACTGTGCCAATTCGTAGGTTTCTTCGATGGTGAGCATCCTAAGCGATTCGGGAGTTTGTGAGGCATCCCACGGACACTCGCGGCGAATTTTATAGATATTGTTGAGCACCTGCTCAAACGATTGTTCAAGTTTTTTATCTTCCATAATATTACATTTGAAGTGCCACCACGCATATGTCGTCGCGCTGAGGCTGGTCTTGTTGCCATTGAGCAAGAGCGTTTTCGATAAACTCTTTTTGCTCTGAAATAGGGCTATTGGCGCTTTGGTTGATTAATTCGGTAAAACGTTGACTACCAAAACATTTACGTTCGGGGTTGTTTTGATCGATAAATCCGTCGGAACTGAGATAAATTCTGTCGCCTTTGTTGAGGCTCAACATACGGTCTTCAAAACAGCGTTCGTTGTCGGTGCCGCCGATAGATTTTTTAGTGCCTTTAACAAGTGTGGTGGTTTGTGTATCGGTTTGATAATATGCGAAATACGATTTAGCACCGGCGAGAGTTACGTCGGCGGTGTTGCCGTGTTGTGTAATTTGAGCTATGGTGATGTCTAATCCGTTGCTGTTTTCGGTTTGACGCTGTTTGAGCATTTCTACCACCTTATCTTGCATTTCGGTAAGTATCTCTGCCGGTGATGCTTCCGGTTTGAGGGCGGTGATTTCGTCGAGAATACGAATCATCAAAACGCTCATCATTGCGCCCGGTACTCCGTGACCTGTGCAATCGCCCACGGCTATGATGCTTGTGTTGCTGTCGGCATTGTGTTTAAACCAATAGAAGTCGCCCGAAACGATGTCTTTTGGTTTGTAAATCACAAACAAAGGATAATATTTGCTTATTGTTTGTGACAAAGGCAAAAGCAATTGCTGTATTATGTGCGCCGAACGTATGCTACCTGTTATGCGACTATTGTTTTCAAGTAGTTTTAGTTCAGATGCTTTGATGTCGGTGATGTCGTTTTCGATTATTACGTATTGATTGATGTGGTCGCTTTCCAAAACCGGCGAAATAGTACTGAGAATCCATTTTGGCTGTTTGTCGCCTGTGAATTTAAACTGGCAAATCTGTGTTTTTTTGAGTTCACGGCAGTTTTCAAGAGCGGTTTTGCGCGATGTGTCGGTAGAATAGAAAAGGTTTTCACCGTTTTCGAGAATATACTGACGGAGGTTCTTGTTGTACAACTTTTCGAAACCTTTGTTAACCCAAGTGATTTTGCCGGTGTGGTCGGCAGTGAGAAATGCATTTGAGGTCTGTTCGGCTATTAGCGACAACGAAGCGAGACCAGCCTGTGCAGCTGCCAACTCGTTTTGCCGGCTTTCGATGCCTTGGTTGTGAATATTAAGTTTTGTATTGGCTTTGGATAGCGACACCCATTTGCAAGCTGCAAAAGCCGAAAACGATAGAGTTAAAACACCACTAATAGCCAAAATGAAAATGGTGGTATTCTGTTGTTGGTTTTCGTTTTCGAGGTCATTAATGGTATCGTTGCCCGAGATAAAAATCTGACGGTCAATATATTTCGACTGCATAAACTGTGGCAATAGACAGCAGTTTTTGTCGAGCGAGCGGCAATGAATTGTGTCTTGAAGTGCTATGTAGTTGTTGAGGTATTCCAACGCCTTAACGGTGTTGTAGCAGTGTTCGTAATATTCCGACATTGATCTATACGTCTCGCATTTTAGTAGTTTGTTGGTTTCTGAATCGGGAGATTCGAGCACGATAGCAAGCGACTGATAAGCGAGGTCGTATTTTTTCTGTTTCAAATATAACTTTCCTTTGAGAAACTCAAGATAGGTTTTACGATCTGCCTGATGGTTAAACGAAACAGCCAAATTGGCATATTTCATAGCATCGGAATACATACCACGGTCGTAAAAGCATACTGCAGCCACGAGACTTGCGTAGTATCCTGTTTCTTCATCGGAGCGGCGTTCACATTCCAACGATAGTTGTCCAAATATTTCTTTTAGGAATTGGGGTGAGGCTGTTGCCAGTTTGTCGGCTAATGAGCGTATCGAATCGGCTGAGAATCCCTCTGCGGAGGATATTTCTTTTAACTGTGCGTAATAGTGTTCCGCTTCGTCGATCTGATGCGCGTAGAGCCCTAGAGAGGCAAGTAATAATACTGTTGCAATTAATAATCTTTTTAACATCAATGCTCTTTTTTCTTTTCTCCCCTAAGTGTCACAACAACTGGCTGCAAAATTGGTAATTAATTTTGAAACTACCAAACCCGTCGCCCTCTTTTTTTAGTGATGCGAAGATAATTTTTTCGCATTCTTTGAGGATACTATTGTGGTGTATGTGTAGTTGTATGGCACTGAAAAAAGCACTTGTTTTGCGCGTTCTTCGGTGATAGAAATTCCGGCAATCGACATATCGGCTTTGCCTTTGGCTATGAAAGGTATGATGTCGTCGAATGCCATAGCAGTAACTACGAGCGGACGTCCAATTTTATCGGCAAAGAGTGTGCAGAGTTCTACATCAAATCCAGACACACTTCCGCTAATGGTGAGGTTAAACGGAGGATAATCGCCCTCGGTAATCACACGCAATGGTTTACCTTCGGTAACGTTGCAATGAGGCACAGGCAATGATGACGGTGAAGCTGAGCCAAACCATTTTTCACGAATTTCGGCAAGTTTTCCGCTGCTTTCTAATTCTTTGACAAAGTCGTTGAACTGAGCTTGCAGTTCTGTGTTGCTTTTATTGAAAATAGCACCCATTGGCACGGCGGGAATGTCGGCGTGAACGGTGTCGATTGATAGTCCGCTAGATATAATGAGCGATGCTGTTACGTCTTCGTCGATACCATAATCGGCTTCGCCCGACACCACTGCGCTATAAATGTCGATAAATGTTGGTACTCGTTTTACATTGTACGACGGGTATTTTTCAGCAAGCATTTCGTCAAATGTGGTGCCTTTCTGCACAACGATAGTTTTGCCCGAAAGCTGGTCGAATTGTCGGATTTTTTCATCTTGTGGTGCTGAGCCGCATCCAACAGACATCGTTGCCACTGTGGCGATGACCGATGCTGTTAAGATTAATCTTGAGGTTTTCATAACACTAATAGTTAAAAATAATAGATAGAAGTCTTTTCGTAATATATTTAAAATCTGTATAAGATTCTGAAATTTCCTGTGTTTAAATCTTTGCAAAACATATCGTGCCAATCAGCGGCAACTGTAAGATGCTTGCCGAAGGTTTTTTGTACCGAAAGCACTGCGTATACATCGCTGTCGGTGATAAGTTTTTCGGGACTCTTATCGCTGCACCAAATAGCTTGGGCGTTGATTTTGAAATTGCCGGGAAGTGTTACGATAGGAGCGAGGCGAGCGTAGTAATAATCTGTATTGTCGCCTGAGAGGCTGAGATTGTAGTAACTTCCGCCGGCAGTAAACGAGAATGCTTTGTTGATAACAAATGTGGCAGCAGCATCGATATTGGTAATGCTATACGATGTTGGGTCGTTGGCAAATGTGGTGACTGGTATGCCGTTGTAATCGCCATTAATATCTACAACTTCGTCGCGAGTGTCGATGTAGCGACCTATAATTGATGCCCAGAATTTTTTAGCCGAATAGGTGTACATCAAACGGTAAACGTCGGCAGGCTGATATTTGAGGTCTTTATTGCCATAAGAAACAGATTCTCCGTAGTCGCTGAAATTCAAGAAACTATGAATGCCAATATAGTCGGGCGAATTAAAGCGGCGGTAATACGAACCTTGTATTTGATGATGCCAATTGGGAGTGAGGGTAGCGCTTGCAACTATCAGATTGTAAGGATTGTCGATATTTTCATTGTCCATGCCGTAGTGGTAGCACATTACACGGTCGCCAAATGTCAACGAGAGAGGACCAACGGTGTAATCCAATTGAGCATAAAAGTCGTTGTTGTAGGTAATAAATTGAGCGTCTTGGGTTATTGGGTTGCTTAAAAGGGGATTATTAATAGATGGTTCATAAGGGTCGGTAATGCTGGGAAGCATATAACGTTCACGATTAAATTTTAAGCAAGTATTGGCATAATCTAACTCCCATCCTGCGGTAAGTTCAAGTCCTTCGAACAGAGGAGTCCAAAGCTCTACAATGTAAACTTGCCAAACCTCGCGTGTGCGACCTTTGTTGGTGAGATACATCGAATTGTTTTCAAATCCGTCGTCGTAATATTCCCAACCACCAGAAACAGAGAGTGCTGTGCCGGCATCATTGAACACACCGTCGTATTGGATTTGTGAGCCATAGTAGCGCGAAACATCTGCATTGCCAATTCCGCCGTGTGCATAACGAGCAGCAAAGTCGTACATCAGGTTGTGATTGTCGTTTAAAGCGGTGTTGATTTTGGTGGCGCAGCGAGCGTTTGAACCGTATTCGCCTTTCTTAGATGGGTCGGCAAGTGATGCTGTTACAAGCACATCGGTTTTGCCGTTGCCGTATACTGCGTTGGCTATAGGGGTGTTGGTTAATCCCTTGGTGTCGATTTCTGCACCTATATATATATCGTTTTCCATTGCACCGCGTACCATATTGATGTCGATAACGCCGCCATTGATACCTTTGCTACCCTTCATAACGTCGGGGTTGTCGCAAATTTGGATTTTTTGAACGTATTTGGCTTTCAGAGTGCTGAGAAAAACACGCTGGTCGGCTTCGTAGTTGAAGTTTTCTACACGAACTACATATCTGTCGTCTAAATTTTGGAAAGTACGGCTGAGGGCTTCGGGAAACATCATCAAAAGATCCATTACCGAAACGTTTTCGTCTAATGCCATACGCTGGGGAAATATCAATACACGGTCGGGACGGTGTTCTATAACGGGTTCTTCGCCTACAAGTCCGTATTGTGGAGTGTCTAATTGTTCTTCGTCTTGAGCTGAAGCGTACTGTGCGCCGCAGATGATTGCTGAAATGATTAATAGTTTTGCTAAATTTTTCATAATTGCATTTATTCTCTTTAGTTCGTATTTAATATCTATTTTGAGCCGCAAATATACACAATTTATATTATAGGAAGTATCTTTTTTTGATTAATTAATCACATAACTTCAACTTTTCTTTAGTTTATATTAAAATTGACCATTTATTTTAGCACCGTAAAATAATAATAAATTGTTATGAGTATAAAATCTTTTTTTGCCAAATGTTTATGTTTGGCTATTATGTCGATGCCGTTGACTTTGTCGGCTCAGAATTATGACAGTGATTCTATTCCGGAAGTTGAACTATCTGAGGTTCGTGTTTTGTCGAGCCGTGTGCCGCTTACTCGAGCGCAAACTCCTGTGTTGGTGCGTGTTATTAGTAGAGATGAGATTCTTGCCGCGCCGTCGTCTACAGTGGAACAGATTTTAAAAACAGCATCGGGCGTTGATGTAAGGCAACGTGGCGATGGTGTGCAAACCGATATTTCGCTGCGAGGTGGTACATTCGACCAAATTACGATTTTACTTAATGGTATAAATATTTCATCACCACATACTGGTCACCTCAGTGCCGATTTCCCGGTGTCGGTAGATGACATTGAGCGTATCGAAATACTTGAAGGTCCGTCGGCAAGGGTATTTGGCACTCAGTCGTTTTGCGGCACTATTAATATAGTAACAGTAGATGCCGATCCTTCAAAAAACGGCTATACATTTGCCTCGCAAGGCGTTGTAAATACATTTGTAGGCGACAACGATCATTACGGAGCCAATATTTCAGCTGCTTTTTCGCACAATGCGGGCTACAACGCCAAAGGTAGTCCTAATAGATTTGTGCACAATTTTTCGGCTGGTTACATTACCGACAACGGCGATGTAAGCAACTCTTCGTACAGTGTGTCGCGTGTTTACTACCGTGGCGGATACCGTGCCGATAATATCAAGGCCGATTTGCAAGCCGGTTATTCTTATAAACCATTTGATGCCAACACTTTCTACGGTGCTGCATCGCAAGATCAATGGGAGAGCAACGAACATTTTCTTCTCTCAGCCAATGCCGAAATCACTTCAGGCAATTTTCATTTCAATCCCGTGGTGGCTCTCGACCGCCGTTACGACCATTACCAATGGCACAAGGATTCTCCCAAGGGCGAAAACTTTCACCGCTGCGATGTGTCTACCATCGGATTTAATGCTTGGACAAAATCTATTTTAGGACGTAGTTCAATAGGTGTGGAGATGCGTTCTGAGCAGATTTTCAGCACCAAATTGGGCGAACCGTTGGATTCTTCTAAATTTTTTGCCACACGTGGTCTTGACGCCGAAAATGGTATCAACTATTCTCATTCTGCCAATAGAACCAACATTACAGTGATAATGGAACACGATTTCTTGTTAAACAAATGGACTGTGGCTCTTGCAGCTCCTGCCGTTTATAATTCGATGCTCGACTATCAATGGCGTTGGTGTCCCGGAGTGGATATTTCATATCGTCCCAACTTGTATTGGAAAATCTACACCAACTTGAATACCGCAATGCGTATGCCCACATTTACCGACCTTTATTATTCGGGTGCAAACATTGTTGGAACACAAGATCTTGACCCGGAACGCGCTTTGGATTATTCAATGGGTGTTCGCCGTCGCAACGAATTAGTGGATGCCGGTGTTACTGTTTTTGGTTCGCACAAAACTGATATGATCGACTGGGTGGTTTACGCCGACGAACCAGATGGCAAAACATACCGATCGGGCAATTTTGAGTTAGATAATATAGGTGTGGAAACTGATTTTGCCATTCGTCCACGTGCGTTGTGGAGCAATTCTTTTGTTACCAAAATAGGCGCACAATATTCGTATATCAATTCCGACATAGAATACAACCGTCCTGTGGCAGCTTCAAAATATGCTCAAGAATATCTTCGCCATAAGGTGACTGCCGACATTGAGTTTAATCCCGTTAAAGGGTTGACACTATGCGCCGAATACCGCTATCAATACCGTGAAGGCGAGGGTAATGAACCGTATTCGCTTGTGGATATGGCTGTTAACTATACATTTAAGCAATTTACATTCTATGTGCAGGCATACAATCTTTTCAACGAGGAATACTTTGATTTTTCGTACATAGAGCAGCCCGGACGCAGAATTACCGCAGGTTTGAAATATAAATTTAGAATCAAATAAGGCAATGATGCCGAAGCACAAAAAAACGGAGCACCGAAAGGTACTCCGTTTTTTTGTCAATCGTAAACGCGTTTTGTACAAAATTTTTGACTTGGCTAATCGTTGTCGTCGTCTAATATGAAGATGTCCTCGAGGTTTACTTTAAAAAACCTTGCTATTTTGAGGGCAAGTACCGTAGAGGGAATGAATTTGCCAGTCTCGATAGCGTGGATGGTCTGTCTTGACACATTCACTTTTTCGGCCAATTCTGCCTGAGTAATCTTTTTCTTGGCCCTTTCTACTCTTATTGTATTTTCCATCATGATGTTTTATGTTTTAATTGTTGCTATTTAAATTCAAGTAATGTAAGTTTTGTTTACGTTTTGTAATGTGCCAAATCCGTGCCAAAAGGTCAGTTTTGCGGAAAAAAAATCAACTTTACTTTGACAAAAACCGAAAATTTTGCTCAAATCGTTGATTTTTTGATAATTATATAATCCATTAATGCAAAAAATCTGCCATTTTGTATTAGTTTGTATTAAATTTGTGTTTTTTAGTTGTCATTATTTGCATATTTTGGTTTTACTATAACTCAATTGTTTTATACTTGACAGCGGTGGTGGAAATGGTAAAATAATGCTCAATGCATAATTCATAATTTGGTCGATTATGCATTATGCATTATGAATTATGCATTAAACTCACTATCTTTACCCCGCGTTTTTTATACATTATGCCACCCATCAAAATTATACCATCCGCATTTGAAAAGTCTCTCGCACTGGAGCTTACCGAGAGCATTAGGGCAGGGTTTCCATCGCCCGCAGAGGATTATTTGCACGAAAGTCTCGACATTAATCGCGACCTTATTCGTAATCCCAACGCCACTTTTTACGGTCGTGTGGAGGGAAACTCTATGATTGAGGCAGGTATCTGCGATGGCGATATTGCCGTTATCGACCGCGCTGTGGAACTGCAAGACGGCGATGTGGTTGTGTGCTACCTCAACAACGAATTTACCATCAAATATTTAGACCTCACTCACCGCAACGAGGGATATATCGAACTGCGTCCTGCCAACAAAGATTTTAAACCTATCCGCGTTAACGCCGACGATACCTTTGAGGTGTGGGGCGTGGTGGTGTGGACTATCAAAAACTGGAAACGTTATTAGCCATGTACGGTATTGTAGACTGCGACAATTGTTACGTATCTTGCGAACGGGTATTTCGTCCCGACCTTGTGGGCAAGCCTGTGGTGGTACTTTCTAACAACGACGGCTGTGTGGTGGCTCGCAGCAACGAGGCTAAGCAACTTGGCATACAAACCGGCACTCCATATTATCAACTTGCCGAAAAATTTCCCGGCGAAAAAATCGCAGTATTTTCCTCTAACTACGAACTTTACGGCGAACTCACCGGGCGTGTGGTGTCTATTATCAAAGATGCCGCCCCTGCATATTTTCGTTACAGTATCGATGAATGTTTTGTACGTCTCCACGGCATTGCCGACCTAAAACCTTGGGGCGAAAACCTCTCCACCACCATCAAACGCAGCGTTGGCATACCTGTAAGCATAGGCATTGCCCCCACAAAAACTTTGGCAAAGGTGGCAAGTAGATTTGCCAAAAAATACCGCGGCTACCGTCATTGCTGCCTTATCGACAACGATGAAAAACGCCTTAAAGCCCTTGCCCTCACCGCCGTAGAAGATATTTGGGGCATAGGTCGCCGTTATGCCGCACGACTTGTATCACTTGGCGTAAAAACCGCTGCCGACCTTGCTCAAATGCCCGAATCGTGGGTAAAAGCCACTTTCAACAATATTGTTATGACCCGTCTGCACCGCGAACTCAATGCCATCGACTGCATTCCCGACGAACAAATGGCTGCCAAAAAGAGCATCTGCACAAGTCGTTCGTTTAACGGAATGATTACCGACATTGAGCAATTGCGCACACATATAGATAATTACGCCGCCCGCTGTGCCGAAAAACTACGCCTACAAAAAACCGTTGCCACAATTGTGAGCGTTTTTCTCAATACCAACCCCTTTCGCGAAGACCTTCCGCAGTATTACAATTTTCTCGAAACCCGTCTTTTAACGCCATCTAACAGCACCATCACCATTGTGAAAACCGCCAACACCCTTTTGCAACAGCTTTTTAAGCCGGGTTACCATTACAAAAAAGCGGGAGTAATAGTAATGGGCATATCGCCCGACAGCCCCATTCAGCAAGACCTTTTCGACACCGATGCAGAGCGAATAGCCAAAATGCGTCGTCTCGATGCCATTGTAGACCGCATCAACAAAGTAAACGGCAGCGAAACCATCGTACTCTGTTCGCAACAATACCCATCGACAACCCCCAACGGCAAAGCCGAAGTATTTGCCAACGCAATCAAACACGATTTCAAAAGTAAAAATCCAACTACGAGGTGGAGCGATATAATAAGGTTGAATTGATTGTGCCGCAAAAAAGACGCTTTTTGCAATATAATGTGTATTTTTTTTGTCTTTCCTATTTTTTTTCTATTTTCGCACCGTTTTAAACATTTTGAATTTTTGACATGAAAGACAAATTGAAAGGTATACTGCCCCACATTATTGCAGTGGCGGTGTTTATAGTAGTAAGCGCAATATATTTCTTTCCCGTTTTAGACGGCGAACAGTTGGTTCAGAGCGACAATATCCATGCTAAGGGTATGTCAAAAGAACTTGTGGACTACGAGCAGGCCACAGGCGAGGATGCCGACTGGACAGGTTCTATGTTTGGCGGAATGCCCGCCTACCAGATCAAGGGTCACACCTCGTTCAACGTGTATGCTTCGTTGCAGAAGTTTTTCCGCTTGTTTTTGCCATATACCACTATGGCCATTTTCTTTATCTACCTTTTAGGATTTTACTTCCTGCTCACGGCGCTTGACTTTAAGCGCGGCATAGCCATTATCGGGGCGTTTGCCTTTGCGCTAAGCACCTATAATATTATAATAATAGCGGCAGGGCATATTACCAAATGCTACGCCATAGCCTATATGGCACCAGTAATGGCAGGCATAATATACATTTTTAATAAGAAATACATTCTCGGTGGATTGCTCACAGCTTTCTCGCTTGGTATTGAAATTTCGTGCAACCACCCGCAGATACTTTATTATTTAGCTATTCTCTGCTTCTTCTACGTGGCTTACCGCGCAGTATTGGCTTTTAGAGAAAAAACACTTCCCGTTGTTGGCAAGGCGTTGGGCGTGGCTGCTATAGCTGCAGTGTTGGCTGTGTTGCCTAATATCACAAGCCTTTGGACAACATACGAATATGGCAAATATTCTACCCGTAGCAAGAGCGAACTTACTACCAAACAGCAGAGTTCCGGTCTCGACAAGGACTATGCATTGGCTTGGAGCTGCGGCGTTAGCGAAAGTTTCCAACTCTTTATCCCCAATTTCAAAGGTGGTGAAACCAAGGCTCTCGGCGAAGACGAAAACGCTATGGAAGCTCTTAAAAACAATCAACTTGCCAACCAGATAGCCAACCAAAATCACTACTGGGGCGACCAACCTTTTACTTCTGGTCCTGTGTATGTGGGCGCTATCATATTCTTCCTCTTTGTTTTGGGAATGTTTGTGGTTAAGAGTTCGGCAAAATGGTGGCTTTTGGTCAGCATTTTGGTTTCTGTAGTTCTCTCTTGGGGACACAATATCAGTTGGCTCACCAATATCATCTTTGATTACGTGCCTATGTACAACAAATTCCGTTCGGTGTCGATGGCATTGGTAATTGCGCAGGTGTGCATTCCGTTCTTAGCTATGATGGCAATCAAAGAAATATCGGAAAATCCTGAGCGTATTAAGGTTGAACCCAAATTGATAATTGCTCCGTTGGCTCTTACAGCAGGTTTCTGCCTTGTATTCTATATCTTCCCGGATGTTACAAGTATGCTTTCGGCAGCTGAAAACGATTTCTTTACACAGCAGTTGTCGCAAGGTGGCGAAGATGCAGCACTTTATCAGCAATTCCACGACGGATTGATTTCGGCTCGTAAGGCTATTTTCCGTGCCGACGTGCTTCGCTCATTGTTGTTTATCTTGGCTGCTGCAGCTGTGGTTTACATATTCTCAACCGGCAAGATGAAAAACACTTGGTTTTACGTGTTGATTGGTGGTCTCGTTATCGCCGACCTCTGGACTGTAGATTATCGCTATCTTGGTCCTAAGAGCTACAAAACAGTTTCTGAGGCTGACCCCTTTAAACCTACCACTGCCGATAGTTTCATTCTTAAAGATACCGACCCCGATTTCCGCGTTCTCAATCTTACACAGAATGTGTTTAACGATGGTATCACACCTTATTTCCACAAAACCATTGGCGGATACCACGGTGCTAAACTTCGTCGTTATCAAGAATTTATCGACACAATATTGGCTCCTGTAGTAAACGGTGCTTTGTATGTGGCTAAAAATCAACCCGAGCAGTTGCAGTCGTATGTGCAGCAAAATAGTGCTCTCAATATGCTCAACACCAAGTTTGTGATTTTCGACACACGTCAATTCCCGATTGTAAATCTTCAAACATTTGGTAATGCTTGGTTTGTAAATCGTTACGAACTTGTAGAAAGTGCCGACAAAGAAATTGAGCGACTCAAACTCAGCGATCCGCGCAAAACCGCCGTTATCAACAAAAACTTGTTTGAAAATTTTGTTGCTCAATTGCCTTCAGAACAAATATTTGCCGAAGACAGCAGCGTAATAGCATTGGCAGAATACAAGCCCAACTATTTGAAATACAACAGTCTCACATTCCGCGACCGTCTAACGGTATTCTCCGAAGTTTACTATCCCAAAGGATGGCAAGCTTATATCGACGGCAAACCAGCCGACCATGTTTGTGCCGACTATATACTCCGCGCAATGGTAATTCCGGCAGGACAGCACACCATCGAATTTAAGTTTGATCCTACCTCGGTTCGCGTAGGCTCTATCATTGCTGTAATTGCATCGGTGCTTGTGATACTTGCACTTGCGGCTTACATCTATTTTGTTGTAACCGGCAAATTAAAAAATCAGGAAAATACAATCGAAACGGATAAAATTTAGTACGATATGTCATTACAATGCGGTATAGTAGGTTTGCCCAACGTAGGCAAGTCTACACTTTTCAACTGTCTTTCGAGCGCAAAGGCTCAAGCAGCCAACTTTCCATTCTGTACCATTGAGCCTAACGTGGGCGTGGTTTCAGTACCCGACGACAGACTTATTGCCCTCGAAAAAATCGATCATCCGGCACAAGTGGTTCCCGCCACAGTAGAAATTGTGGACATAGCCGGTCTTGTAAAAGGTGCAAGCAAAGGCGAGGGTCTCGGCAATAAATTTTTGGCAAACATCCGCGAAACCGATGCCATTATACACGTGCTTCGCTGTTTCGACGACGAAAACGTTACTCACGTTGACGGTTCGGTAAATCCCGTGCGCGACAAAGAGATTATCGACACCGAGTTGCAAATCAAAGATCTTGAAACAATAGAACAGCGTTATGCCAAAACCGAAAAAATTGCCAAAACAGCCAAAGACAAAGAGGCTGCGCAATTGCTCGTAGTAATGGATAAGTTTAAAGCCGCCTTGGAACAAGGTCGTTCGGCTCGCACTGTTGAACTCGACGAAAATGAAAAAGAGGCTGCAAAACAACTCTTTCTGCTTACAAATAAGCCGGTTATGTATGTTTGCAATGTTGACGAGAAATCGGTGCTCAAAGGCAACGCATATACCGAAGCTGTAAAAGCAGCAGTTAAAGACGAAAACGCCGAAATACTTATTATCGCTGCCAAAACCGAGGAAGAAATTGCCGAAATGGAATCGTACGACGATCGCAAAATGTTTCTCGACGACCTTGGTCTTGAAGAATCGGGAGTGTCGCGCCTTATTCGCTCGGCATATCGATTGCTCAATCTTGAAACATTCTTCACCTCGGGTCCCAAGGAGTCGAAGGCGTGGACATACAAAAAAGGATCGCTTGCTCCGCAGTGCGCAGGAGTAATTCACAGCGATTTTGAAAAAGGCTTTATCAAAGCCGAGGTTATCAAAATGGAAGACTACATATCGCTCGGATCAGAAGCAGCTTGTCGCGATGCCGGCAAAATCCACATCGAAGGCAAAGACTATGTGGTACAAGACGGCGACATTATGCACTTCCGTTTTAATGTTTAGACTATTATTTTGTTCATATGTTTAGAGAGGACGTTTTTTTTCGACGTCCTCTTTTTTTTTATTTTTTTGTGTTTTTTTTGTTTTTCCAATCAAAAAAATCCTTAATTTAGTAAACTGCTCTTTTGCTTTTACGCAATGGAACAAGGGCGTTGTAATTAATTCATTATCAAAAACGTAGTGTTATGGAGCCACAACCAATTGATAAAAACAGGATTTCGGATCTATGCTACTCGCTTCGTCACGAGTTTATAAAATGCAACAAAAGCGGAGCGTGTGCTGCGTCAACAATAATAATGTGCAATACCAAACGGTGGCACTCTCTACTATCGGTATTTCGCGAGCAAACAGGCCGACAGTATGTGCTATTGTCGGCATTAGACGACTCCTTAATAGTGGGCGGACGTCCTTACTACCTTTCCACAAGAAAATATCCCAACGTATATTTCCCACTTGGACATCAATATCTCGACAGTGCGTGGCTAAATCCTGTGCCTACGCTATTGTATACTGTGGCAGAAACGGAGATGCAAAAAGAGGTGTTGTTACTTTCCGACCGAAATACTCTTTTGATACGCTACACAGTGTTGAATTCGCAAGAACCTGTTACATTGCAGTTGCGTCCGTTGCTTGGACTTCGCAACGCCGACACCCTTATACGCAAAGATAGCAACATCAACACCGGCAACAAGCGTATCGAAAACGGAATTTACTATGTATCAGGCGAACGCGAGCCTGCGGTTTGTATGCAGATGTCGCGCCCTTGCGAGTTTGTGACCGCTCCCGACTGGAACTACAATATTGAATATTCCGACGACCGAATGGCGGGTTTGGAATATCAAGAAGACCTTTTTATGCCCGGTTTTTTTGAAACCATATTGCAGGCGGGCGAAAGCATAATTTTTGCAGTAGGCGAACACAAAGCTCAGCCGGCTCAGTTTAACGAACTTTTCGACAAAGAAGCTCAGCTGCGACGTACACGCACCACATATCAAGACAATGTGGAGTTTGCCGCTGCGCAGTTGATACGTGAGCGCAAAGGGTCTACATATATAGTCAACTCGTTGCCCGAGACTGCCGAATTTCCCAAACAGATTTTTATGTCGTTGCCTGGACTATCCTTGCCGTCGCATAATTTTGCATTGTTTGAAAATGTGTTTGGCTCATTGTCTAAACAATTGAAAAACATTGTGTTTGGACGCTTTAATGGTCGCCGTTTTTCGCCCGATTCGCCATTGTGGTTTATTTGGGCTGTGCAGCAATACTTTTTCCAAAAAGGCGACATCCGACACACCTACAAACTATTTGGCAAGGCAGTGAACAAAATAATAAGGGCGGGAATCGACAACAGCATCGCAGGACTTGTTACCGACGATAGTTTTCTGCTTGCAAAAAGTCTCGCCACCGAAGACCGTTTCTTTGTGGAAACAAACGCCCTATGGTACAATGCTTTGCAGTTTGCCGCCGAAATGGACGAATTTAACGGTGAAATTGAAGGTGCTGAAATAGCCTCAAGTACTGCTGTAAAAGTGAAAGCGGCGTTTAACTCTATGTTTGTAAGGTCATCGATGCTATATTTGCCCGATAGTATTTCAGAAAACGGCAGTATCGACCGCACATGTCGTCCGGCTCAGATATTGGCTGCTTCGTTGCCTTACTCGGTAGTAGACAGCGTGATGGCCGACAAAATACTTATTTCGATAGAGCAAAATCTGCTTACCCCACGCGGACTATTGAATATGCCGCTGCAGGGCAACGAAGAGGTGTATGTAATGCCCGAATACAACGATTTTGTGGCAGAACTATATTTAAAAATGCGTATCGGCGATGAGGGTATGAAAATGGCCAATAAAATGTACAACGCTCTTGATTTCGACGGCAATGCTTCTGTAACACCATATTTTTATCAAAAATATATGCCCACGCCACCATACGAGGGAATAGGTTCGCCGTTGTGCGCTGCCACAGTGGCTGCCGTTAATAGAATCAAGATGCTTATCGATCAGTATTAAGTAATGCATAATTCATAATTAGAAGATAGAAAATAGAAATTTGTAATAAATTAGGTATGAGAGTTTTAATGTTCGGCTGGGAATTTCCTCCGCATATATCAGGAGGTCTTGGTACTGCTTGCAAAGGTATAGTAGATGCCCTTGGTATGCGCGGCGACACATCTTTGATATTTGTAGCGCCGAAAGTTTTCGGCGATGAAAAATCAGTAAACACAGTATTTAAAGGAGCCGACCGTTATGCCAAAACTCATAAACAGATATTAGATCGCAGTATACGCATAGTGCTGCCGCAACCCGACCCAAGTGAGCAGATCAACAGCGAGGAACAGCTGATAAAGTTTATCAATAATTCCGACAAACTTATCTACATTGAAACAGCCTCGTATTTGCATCCATATCTTCAGCCGGGACAGATTGAACGGATACTTCTTCGTAAGAATATTCCGCCTGAAAAAGTGTATGTAAACCCCAGCGGACAACTTGTAACCATAGAAAATGGCGAGCAAAAGGTTATCGAAGTTTCGGTAGAAGACACTATTGAAGGTCGTGAACCTGCCAAATTTGAATTTACAGGGCAATACACTTCCAACTTGTTTACCGAAACAGGAATGTTTGCAAGGGTAGGGGAGAAGATAGCCGAACAACACAATTTTAATGTGATACACGCTCACGATTGGCTTACCTACGAAGCCGGCATAGCTGCCAAAAAAGCCACAGGCAAACCGCTTGTGGTGCATGTGCATGCCACCGAATACGACCGTACCGGAGCAAAGCCAAATCCTCAGGTGTTTGCCATTGAAAAAGACGGAATGGAACAGGCGGATGCAGTGATAACTGTGAGCAATCACACCCGCGACACTGTTATTGATAAATATGGAATCGACCCCGATAAGGTGTTTGCCATTTACAACGGTGTGGATTTTAAACCCGATCGCCGCAAATACAAGAAACCCAAAGGCGAAAAACTTGTAACATTTCTCGGTAGAATCACCTATCAAAAAGGTCCGAGATATTTTATCGAAGCCGCTTTCAAAGTGTTGCGTGAGTTGCGCAACGTCAGATTTGTAATGGCCGGCAACGGTGATATGTTTGCCCAAATGGTAACAGCAGCGGCACGACTCGGCATTGCAGATAGGTTTCATTTTACTGATTTTCTCAATCACGACGAAGTACGTCATCTTTTGGCAGTGAGCGATATATATGTGATGCCGTCGGTTTCGGAACCATTCGGCATTGCTCCTTTGGAGGCAGTAAGAAGCAACATTCCCGTAATAATATCCAAACAGAGTGGTGTGGCAGAAGTGTTAAAACACGCTATCAAAGTAGATTACAACGATGTAGACTCCATAGCCGACGCCATTCACGCATTGATAGAATATCCTGCACTATCTAAACATATAGTCAAGGCGGCACGCAACGAGGTGAAAAGCCTCAAATGGCAAGAATGTGCCAAACAGATTTCAGCAGTTTACAACAATATTTGCAACAATAAAAATCCCGAAATATGAAAATACTGGCATTTAATCTGAACATCCACAAATATTTTCTGTTGAAAAAATACCGTTTTTTCGACATTGGAAACGACAATTTTTATTTCGACGAGCAAACCACACGCTCTTTGATCGAAAACTCGGAGCGTACTTGTTTGAAACCAGCCTTGGAAATGCTTTTGTCAATGGTGCGCCACTACAAACGCAGATTCAGATTTTCTATCACAGTTTCGGGTACCATAATGCAGTTGATAGAGCAGAGTTGCCCTTACACATTGCAACTATTGCAACAATTGGCTCGCACCGGCTCTGTGGAGTTTGTAGCATCGCCATACAACCATTCGCTCTCTGGTATCAATGATATTGAAGATTTTAGACAACAGATACGACTCTCGGTGTCGGAGATTCAGCGTCTTTTTGGCGTTACTCCCGAAACTTTGCAAAACTCCGACCTTCTATACACCGACTCGATAGGCACTACTGCATATCAAGAGGGATTTAAGGCAATGCTTGTGCAACCTGAACCACGCAGCCTCGAAGTTAAAGGTCCCGACTATCTGTATTTTCACCACACTGCACAAAGATTAAAAATCATAACGCAAAACAGCAACTACAGTATGCTGTTTGAAAATGCTCTCAAAGACGGTCATCTCTTTACACCCGAATATCTTGTGGAGCAACTTGGCACTAATGCTGCCGGAGGCGACATCCTTTTTGCTTCGCTCAATAGCGAATATCTCGACGGCTCTAAATACAATAATCGCGATGTGCTGCTCTATGTTAAAACCTTTGTGGAAAAGATTTTAGAGTCGAAACGTTTTAAATTTGATATTCCTTCGTCGGCAATTCAGAAAATTCAACCCATAGGTCCGTACAAATTGCCCGACCCTGTACCGGGATTAAATTATCCCACATATCTTGCTCCATGGCTCGGCAACGATCTTCAGCGCGAGGCGTTTTCAAAACTTAATGCATTGAAAGACCGTGTAAAAATTGCAGCCAACTCTACTTTGCAACTTATTTGGCAACGTTTGCAGTGTAGCGATTATTTCTACTTTATGTCTGACGGTTACCTCGACGACACCAAGCAAAACATCGTTACCAATCCTTTTGGCACGCCTTATAATGCCTTTATCACATATATGAACATCATTGGCGATTTTGAGCGTAGAGTCAACCTTACTGTTGAAAATACCACGGTAGACCAACTTTCCGATAAACAACTCGCCGATTCTATCAAATACTATCAAGCAAGAATCAAAGAATTAAAACAAGAATATCAGAAAAGAAGTTTGCAAACAATTTAGACTTCAACAGTCCCACCCTCAAAAAAAACGGCTCGAAAAATATTCCGAGCCGTTTTTTGTATTTATCAAGTTAGAGTGAAAGATTACTTTGCTTTTTCCTCGTCATTTTTGCGGATCTCCACGCGGCGGATTTTGCCGCTGATGGTTTTGGGGAGTTCTTTTACAAACTCAATTATGCGGGGATACTTGTAGGGGGCGGTGGTTTTCTTTACGTGGTTTTGAATCTCCTTAACAAGGTCGTCGGAGGGTTCGTAGCCGCGTCCAAGCACTATGGTGGCTTTTACCACCTTGCCACGTACAGGGTCGGGAACGCCCGTTACTGCACATTCCACTACTGCGGGGTGAGTCATAAGTGCGCTCTCCACCTCGAACGGTCCGATGCGGTAGCCCGAACTCTTGATAACGTCGTCGGTACGTCCAACAAACCAAAGATAGCCATCCTCGTCGCGCCAAGCGATATCGCCTGTGTGATAGGTTGTTCCGTTGTCGGAATATACCTCGGCAGTGCGCTGCGGGTCGCGGAAATACTCTTTGAACAATCCGAGCGGACGTCCGTGGTTGGTGTGGATAACTATTTCGCCCTGCTCGCCGTCCTCAGCCTTGCGACCGTCGGGAGTGATGATGTCAACATCGTAGGCAGGGTTGGGTATGCCCATTGAACCGGGTTTCGGTGTCATCCAAGGGAATGTAGCGATCGAGAGGGTGGTTTCGGTTTGTCCGAAGCCCTCCATAATGTTGAGACCCGTTATCTTTTTCATAGTGTCGAACACAGCCGAGTTGAGTGCCTCGCCCGCTGTGGTAATGTAGCGGAGGTTTGAGAGGTCGTATTTCGAGAGGTCTTCCTTGATAAAGAAACGGTAGATGGTGGGAGGTGCGCAGAATGTTGTAACTTTGTATTTTTCAATCATCTGCAACATATCAGCGGGAGTGAATTTTTCGTGGTCGTAAACGAAAACGCAAGCGCCCACAATCAATTGTCCGTAGAGTTTTCCCCAAACAGCCTTGCCACATCCAGTGTCGGCAACGGTAAGATGGAGGTCGTTTGGTGTAAGGTTGTGCCAATATGCGGC
>JAGCVU010000252.1 GCA_017962175.1 Bacteroidales bacterium
CTGTTTTGTGTATATTAGTTTTAATGTTTATCTTATAGTGCAAATATATGGATATAAAAAATAAAAGTCAATAGGTGAGGGGAATTTATTTTTTGAAAATGATAAAATGTGAAAACAAAATTTCCATAACACACAATTTGCCAATGTAGAGACGTGCCACGGCGCGTCTCCAAACGGGTGGTATTGTTGAAAAATACCCCCCCAAAAAAAAGAGACGCACATCACTGCGTCTCTTTTTTTAATATATTTAGGAATTATAATCCTAGTACATTCCACCCATTCCCGGGTTGGGCATTGCGGGGGCGGCGGGTTTGTCTTCTTTCTTTTCGGCGATTACGCACTCGGTGGTGAGGAGTGTGCCGGCTACCGAGGCTGCGTTTTCGATGGCTACACGGGCAACTTTGGTCGGGTCGATTACGCCCGCTTGTTTGAGGTCTTCGTATTTGCCAAGGAATGCGTTGTAACCAAATGATCCTTTGCCGTCTTTTACGTTTTGAACCACTACCGAACCTTCTTCGCCTGCGTTTTCAACTATCTGACGCAAGGGCTCTTCCAATGCGCGTTTGATGATAGCGATACCAGTGTTTTGGTCTTCGTTGTCGCCTTTGAGGTCTTTGAGAGCCTCGATTGCGCGGATGTAACTTACGCCGCCGCCAGGAACGATACCTTCTTCAACGGCTGCACGTGTGGCGCTGAGGGCGTCTTCTACGCGGTCTTTTTTCTCTTTCATTTCTACCTCAGATGCTGCTCCAACGTGGATAACTGCTACGCCGCCAGCGAGTTTTGCAAGACGCTCGTGAAGTTTTTCTTTGTCGTAATCAGAGGTAGATTTTTCGATCTGAGCCTTGATTTGAGCCACGCGGTCTTTGATGGCTTGTTTGTCGCCAGTGCCGTTGACGATGGTGGTGTTTTCTTTGTTGATAACCACTTTGTCGCACGAACCGAGCATATCGATGGTAGCGTTTTCGAGTTTGAGACCGGTTTCTTTGGTGATAACTGTGCCGCCTGTGAGGATAGCGATGTCTTGGAGCATCTCTTTTCTGCGGTCGCCAAATCCAGGAGCCTTAACTGCTGCCACTTTGAACGAAGGATTGCGCAAACGGTTAACAACCAATGTTGCGAGAGCCTCGTCGGTAACGTCCTCAGCAATGATGATGAGTGCGTGTCCCTGAGTAACAACGGGTTCGAGGATAGGCATAAGGTCTTTCATCATCGAAATTTTTTCGTCGTGGATAAGGATGTAAGGTTTCTCGTAAACGCCTTCCATCTTTTCAGAATCGGTGATGAAGTAGGGCGAGATGTATCCGCGGTCGAACTGCATACCTTCTACCACGTCGACAGAAGTTTCGGCAACTTTTGCCTCTTCGATTGTGATAACGCCTTCTTTTTTAACCTTAGCCATAGCGTCGGCGATGAGTTTACCGATTTCAGCGTCGTTGTTGGCAGAAATGCGTGCAACAGCCTCAATTTTAGAGTTGTCGTCGCCCACTTCCTCAGAATTTGCTTTGAGGTTTTCTACCACTTTGGCAACAGCCTTGTCGATACCGCGTTTGAGGTCGGTGGGGTTTGCGCCTGCTGTAACGTTCTTTAAGCCAACGCCTACGATAGCCTGAGCAAGAACGGTGGCGGTAGTTGTGCCGTCGCCAGCAAGGTCGTTGGTTTTAGAGGCAACTTCTTTTACCAACTGTGCGCCCATATTCATAAAGGGGTCGTCGAGTTCGATTTCTTTTGCAACTGTTACGCCGTCTTTTGTGATTTGGGGAGCACCGAATTTCTTTTCGATTACCACGTTGCGACCTTTGGGTCCGAGAGTGGTTTTTACTGCGTTTGCAAGTTCGTCAACACCTTTTTTCAAAAGGTCTCTTGCTTCGATATTGTATTTAATTTCTTTTGCCATAATAGATTAAAATTTACTTGATTAAACAATAGCCAAAACGTCTGATTGGTTCATAATGAGGTACTCTTCGCCGTCGAGTTCGATTTTTGTACCTGCGTATTTGCCGTAGAGTACGATGTCGCCGGCTTTGAGTTCCATAGCCTCGTCTTTTGTACCGTTGCCTACTGCTACAATTTCGCCGCGCTGCGGTTTCTCTTTTGCCGAATCGGGAATGTAAATTCCTGATTTTGTTTTGTTTTCGGCTTCCTGCACTTTAACTACTACTCTCGTGCCGAGGGGTTTAATGTTTAATGCCATTTTATATTGTTTTTAAAATTGTTTTATAAATTTGTTTTTTCACGTTTAGGGTTGTCATATTTTGTGCCAAAGGGTATTTTAAGACATTTTGTCAGTGTTTGTGTCATTGTTGTCAGTGTAATAATGTGCCATTTTGGGGTAATGCGTTATTAATTAAATGTTTGCCAAAATGTCAGCGTATGACAGCGTTTGTCAGAATGTGTCAGAAGGATTAATGCCTTATTACACAAACAATTAACAAAAACACTATCAGTATTTTTCGTAAAAATGGTCTGCCGTATGAGCAAAGTATAAGGGTTTTTTGTAATTTTACGGACAATTATTGAAACAATAAATTAAAAATTATACTAA
>JAGCVU010000253.1 GCA_017962175.1 Bacteroidales bacterium
ACATCTGCCTTTTTCAACACGTGATATTTGTGCTTTTTTTACACCAACTTTTTCTCCAAGTTGCTCCTGTGTGAGATTTTGTGCGAGTCTTGCTTTTTTAACGGCTTCACCCAATTTGTATGCACGTACCGATTCATCAACACTATGTTCAAACTCATCGCGTTTTGGAGTACCAATTTTCCCGTAATGTTCTTCGAGAATTTCCTCAAAGTCGTAAAACTTAATGCCGCCTATCTCTTTCATCATTTATCGTATTTATGTTCAAAATATTTTTTTCTAATTTGTTCTGCCTTGGCTATTTCTTTGGCAGGTGTCTTTTGTGTTTTTTTGATAATGCCGTGGGTGGCAATTACCAATGTATTATTTTCAGTATCCCAAAAAGCAAATAGCCGATACGCAATGTTGTTGTACAAGGTGCGAAACTCCCAAATATCAGAACCCTCCAACTTTTTGAATAGTTCCCTATCTTTTTCGCCTTTTTGAATCTTATGGATATTGTACAAGATTTTGTCTTGAACTTTTAACGATTGTTTGTTCAAGAAGTTTTTTGCTTCTTCTGTAAACACCATTTCGAATACTATTTTTTCACTTTCCATACGATTCGGTTTTTATGATGCGAAGATATAAAATATATTTTGAAGAAGCAAATTATTTTGGGCAGAGTAATGACAAAAATGGTTTGAGAGAACACCTTATATTATATATATTATAATAAAATCCGCTAAATTCCACCACCTTACATTTTTTTTGAAAAAAAGTTGTAAAAAACTTGCATTTGTATTTACGCATTTTGTATATTTGATAACGAAATATTGAGGGCGATATGTATGTGCCCTCAGCAGAGAGAATAGTTGAAAAATTATTCGGAAGTTGTGCTGTTATCTCCAATATTGAGAACCTAGGAAATTTTCAAAGGAGGGAGAAACAGCACGGCAACCGGCTCAGTATATGGGCGTGGTGTGCATTGTTATATCTTCTCCTTTTAGGTTTTCCTAGGACCTTCAATATTGAGGTATAACGCAAAAAGCAGACTACGCTTTTTTTATATCCCTTCCTGATAGTTTCTGATTCAGTTCTCAAAAAAAGTTCAAGGCTGTGCCGCGATTTGGCACAGTGGAGATACGATATTTGACGACAATTAAACAAAGTAATAACTACTAAATTATTAACATCTAAAAAATATGTCAAAATTACAAGATAAAATACAGCAAGTCTTGAACGAGCGTGCTAAGAATAGCGCGAAGATACTGTCGCACTTCAAAAACGCCCACGCTCTGATAGAAAACATTGGCATTTTGAAACGACAAATTCAAAATGCCCAAATAGACGGTTGTAGCAGTCAGGTGGACGAGTTGGAAACAATAAAGACCAATTTGGAAATGGCACTTTACAAGTACGCATTTTTAGAAAACAGGATTCAACGTACAGATGCTGTGTATATCGGTTTGGCAGGCGAATCAAGAGCAGGGAAAAGTACATTCATTCAAGCACTTACAGGTTTGCCTGAGGATTTGATTCCAAGTGCCAAGGTCGGCAATGTTGACCCCACAACGGCAGTCCACTCAGAGATTCACAATTCGGAACGTAAAGAAGCAATAATATACTTCTTCACCGTATCTGAGTTTGAGCAAAAACTCAAAGAATTGCTTTCTCAGTTTGGGTATGATTCAGATTACGAACTCGACAGGTTTGAAACTCTCAACCTTTCTAAAATAGGCGATAGCAAAAACGCAAAAAAACTGAAAAAAATTCAGGAGGCTCTTCCTTCGTTCCGCCGCTTGTTGATTAATCCTGAACCTATTGTCCTGAAAGAAGAACAATTCAGTCAGGGCAAATACTATTTCACTTATATGGATGACGATGCCGACCATCGTTTTTATCCTGCGGTGAAAGAGGCAAAAATCTACGCGCCGTTCAGCGGTGTTGCTAACGATGTCAAGGTTGTCCTTTGGGACTTGCCCGGGTTCAGCGAATCCGCAAAAGTTACCAAAACTACCATCGAAAAATTGAAGATTGTAGATTTTGCCCTCTACATCGAAAATACTTCGTCTGCATTCTCGCACTTGCAGGAAGCGTTTGACGATTGCTACAAAAACCTAAGGGAGAACATTTTGCTGAAAGATACATTCAAGGACTATATGTCGTATCTCCTCAATAAGTACAATGAAGAAGGTGTTGATGCAGTTTGTGATAAAATGCGGACAGACCTGCGTAAGAACGCTGCACACGAAGTGTATGAATGTCCGTTGAAAATCGAAGGTCAGTTGAATTACGCTGATGTTGAAACTATCTTTGGCAACGTTGCAGATGGACTAGGCAACACTCTCGCGAAAATGGATGACGAACTCAATGCGTTTTTCCAAAGGGATTTCAATATTGAGGGTCTGTCAAAGTTGATTGCTGAAATCACTACAAAAATCGGCAATACACCTGACAATCAAAATGTTTACGATTTTGAGATGATTCGTAACATTTCTGATGCGCATATCAAGAGCAGCAAAGACAGAATCGTAAAAGACCTCAAAGGATTGTCAAGTGAGATTTCTGACACAATGTTCCCTCGTGATGAAAACCAACAGCCGCTTCGTGGACCGCTCACTAAGAAACTAATCACAATCCTAAAATATTGGATGTGGACAGACTACAAAGAGAAGTTGAAAACGGAGGATAGCAACGAGGATAATGACAAAAACGAGGAAACATTGTCCGATTTCACAAAATTCCAAATCAAGAACTACGAAATCACACCCGACATTCTGACCAATGCGAAAAAGTTTATGAAAGACCTTTCGGGGTATTCACCCAATCTTCAAGCAATTGAGAACTATCTGCGTACAGAATGGAACAGGAAAATCAAAAAAGATTTTGATTCCATCGTAATAGATTTGGCGGGAAACGAACATAGTATTTATTCCGAGCAAATCAAAGATATTTTCATCAAAGGTTTGGAAATCAGTGAGAATGAAAATAAGAACGAATTGGCGGACTGCATCACAGAGTACCTTGCAAGTGTCAACAAATTAGAATACAAAGGTTATTTCAAGAGTCTTGTTGACCGATTCTGTGATGATGTAATCGGCATATTGATAAGGAAACCTTTCACTGATGAGCGTGTAATGTTTTTCGATGAAAAGAAAAACAACTTCTACACGTTGGCCTGTGTGGACGACGGTATTGATTCTACCGTTTCTATCGAAAAACAGCCACTCTATCCGCTCATTCTTAGACACGAGGACAAGTACATCAGAGAATCGAAGTGGAAAGATGTTCTCCGTCTTATCGGCAACGAAATCGGTACTTTAACAAAAGAAGCGGCTGTTGTACTTATTAAACGGTTCATACCTATCGGCAACATTGACAAAGTTACTGATATTGTCAAAACATCCCTTAAAAATTGGAGAAAGGACAGAGACACATTGGCTACATTCCTTGAACGATTCGACAGTCGCAGTTCTAATGATGATTCAGACACAAAGGAACCTGAGTACATTTATCCGTCGCCGAAAAACGAACAAGACATTCAGCAACAGTTGAATGCAGACATCAAAATATTGAATTATGTCTTCATTCATTCCGTTGTCAACGCCATCAACTTGGAAACCCCGTTTGCCGCATACGAGAACAATTTTATTGAAGAAATTGTGAACGAATTGAATGAGAAACTCAGTTTCAATCAATTTGTCAACAAGTATTTCAGTAAAATCAAGCCCGGTTCTGACGACGAAATCAGGGAGAAAATGGAGAAAATGAAACGGGTAACCGCTACATTGGCTCAAATCGAGAAACTACTAACCAACATAAAATCAAATCAATAAGTAGTTATGAATGTAGAAATATTAAAAGGGACGGACATCGAACAGGACAAAAACATCTTGTTCGACAACATTGGCAAATCTGACATTGCCTTTGTCCTTGACAATCCAAAACAGAAACTTTGCGAGTACATCGATAAACTTGACTTGAAACAGAACAAGCAACTTTATACGATAAAGATTTGTAAAGAAGTCAAGCCCATTGATGTTGATTATCAGAGTAAGAACTACACAAAATTTAGTGACTTGCTTAAAGACATCAATCAAGAAAACGAATCATTGATTGTTGTCAAGGGAGACATTGACGAAACCCGAAAAGATGCTGTACGCACCCAACTCAGCGCGATTGTGCAACAACTTGTCTATTTGGGCATTCCACTTGGCAAGATGCAAGTAGTAACAGAAAAGGAAGCGAAAGATTTGGCTATAATCAAACGCTATGAAGAGAACGTTAATCTTTACGACTCTCTTTCAAAACAGATTTACGACGAAATATCAGCCAAGCGTTTCCCGAACAACGAAAAACTTAAAAACCAAGTTTTGACTTCTCTCAAAAAGATTCAAGGCTACATTGCAGAAAGCCGTGAAACAGAATTAAAAGTGGCAGTTGCCGCTTCTAAAAAAAGTGGCAAAAGCGTTGTTGTAAATTCAATGTTGGAATGTGAGTTAGCCCCGACAAGTCTTGAACTTGCAACACCCAACAACTGTGTTTACAAAAAGTCAGACAGGTACTACCTAAAATACAAAGGCGAAACCAAGTATTTCGATACGCCACAGGACGTAAAAGAATATATCATACCGATTTTCAAAGATGCTGAATTTGATGAAAAGAATAAATTCGCCATCGAAGATATGGAAATAGGTTATATCCCAGCAACAGAAAATCTTTCGTCGCTGACAATCTACGACACGCCCGGGCCCGACTTGGCGGGAACTGCCCACCACACCGCAGCCGACAATGCAATCAAGGAATCCGACGTGTTGATTTTCCCAATAGACTACACCAAATACCTGACTGACACTGAAACAGCGTATTTGAAGGACATCCGCGAGGTTTTTGCAAAGAAAAAGAAATTCTATTCGCTCATCTTCGACATCAACAAGACCGACCAACGTTTTACAAGCGAGGGCGATAAATGTATGGTGAGGGTAATTGATTTTATCCGTGAAAAACTAATCGCAATAGCACCAGAGTTTAAGGATTCAATTATCTTCGGTACATCTGCATTGACATATTTCGATGCTTTGGAGAGCCCCAAAATCATTGGTTGCGAGGATTTGAAGGACATATCGGTTGCAGACCTGTTTCTTGAATTGGATTCAAGGCTCAACAATCTTGACCTTACGCAAGACGAAGAAGACAAACTGATGTTTATTCAAGAGCAGTCCAACAGATTCAAGCGCACATTCAACGTAAAAGTAACCAACTTGCAGCAAGTAAAGCAGTTCAGTGGAATGCCTGACTTGCTCAACTACGTCAACTACATCACACAGAACAAGGCTCGCGCAGAACGTCTTAATAACTTGATTTACAGCATTGATTCAGAGATAATCAGCATTTGGAACTTGTTCAAGTTTGCCGATTTGGAGAACCAACTTGCCGAAAACAAGGAGAAACTCGAAAAGGCAAAAATAATCTTGGAAACGTTCCACAACGAAGTCAAGACCATCTACGACAACACCTATCCAGACATTGTTGAAAAGGCGAAGAAGAAAAAGTTGGACAGCACTGCGCTCCGCAACGGTTTCTTGGAAAAGAACGCTAATTTGAAAAACCTTTCGGGATTCGTCCGTGAAACGTTCATCGATTCCGAAATCAGCGAACAGAAGTGCTTAGACAACGCAATTGGTGGTAATTTCAAAAGGGTTTACAGAGTGGAATTGGAAAAAGCCTTTGAAGCCTCAACCGATTATCGCGAAGACAAGAAAGCACTTCATGAGAACAAAATCCACGAGATTTTCTACGACACCATCAAATCTCGCTTCAACGAAGTTTTGATTGGAAATATAAAACAACAAATTGAAGGCTGTACGGAGGCATTGAAGAATGAAACCAAACTCATTCAAAGCGATTTGGTGAAAATTGTCAACGAAAGACAGCAGAAACTTGATTCCGCTATTGACAAATTGAAAACATCGTTGAAATCAGACTGCAACATTGATTTCGACATTCAATCTTCAACAATAGACTTTGCGTTCAAGTATTCAGGCGAAGCAACACCCAAAAGCCTTGACATCAACGGAGTTGATTATGACGAGTTGTGGAAGGCATTGTCTCAATCATTCACGACATCGACATTGGGCGACCGTGGTGATTGGTTTGGATTCAGAAATTGGCTGAGCAAATGGGCAACTGATGTTAACAAAGTTTGTATCAGTCTTGACAAAAATATGGAAGTTTACGACGAATACTTCAAGCCGATTTTGATTAAAGCGGTTGGAAATTCGTTGAAAAATGAAATAGCCTCAACCAAAGACACATTGACCGGCTTAGTTGAAAAAGTCGTTGACGAAGTAATCGACCAAATGAATGCCGCTTGTGAAAACGGCTTCGAAAACTCTACCCGTGCCAGTAATGCAATTGATAACACACGCGCTTTGGCAGAGAATATTGAACGACTCAACGAGCAGAAACAAAACTTAGTAGAAATCAAGTCTTGCGTGGAACCATTTCAGGTTTCTTGGTCAGAAATAACTAAAACCGAATAAACAATGAGCAGTTTCATCAGCAATTTGCAGTTTGAACGAGCCAAGTACAAAAATCCCGAACTTCTCAAAAAGTTGGACGGGATTTTGTTCCCGCTCGGTGACAAATCCCTTGAAACAATGACGGTTGACGAAGTTAACGCCGAATTAGAAAAGGCGTTTGAAAACCGTTTTCATCAAGGTACAGCATTGGGTAACATCGAATTATTGGCGAAAACGATTTCAGACAATCAAATAGAAATCGGCATAGCGTCAACGATTCCCAATGCGATAAAAACAATAATGAACAACTATCAGTTAATCAATGAAAATTACAAATAAGATTATGGAATTTTGGTATTTTGCAAGGGCAATTCTCGGTGGTGCCGCCGTCGTATTGCTCTTTATGCTTATTCGTAAACTCTCTAACAACAAAGAAGAAAAAACAGATTCGCCCAAAGCGATTAAGTTAAACCCATCTGAGAAAGATTTAAAAGATAGTTTGGAGATTGTGAAGGTATTGGGTGAAATATACAAATTGTAAATGTAACAACAATGGAAACAAATAGTAATATACAAAAATTGAAACAACAATTATCGGAAATCGATTTTTACAAACAATTTCCAATGATGATTCCTTTTATTGGAGATTACTATATATCTACTAATCATAGAAGAATGTTGTTAGTCGGAGAAAGTTTTTATTTGCCAAAAAGTTCCACAATACATCTTGATGCAAAAGCATGGTATCAAGCAAGTGAAAACCAATTAAAAACAGTTGACGGGGAAAAAGGAAAAAAAGAGGACGAAAAAGAATGGATTAATTGCGATGGATTATTGAAATGTGATTGGAATTCAAAGGGACATAAAATCTACCAAGAACTAAATACTTGGATAGGTAAAACTCGTTTACTCTTTAAATCAAGACCAATAGATGAAATTGCCTTCACTAATTTTTTTGTAAGACCTGCCATAAAAGGAAAATCTATAAAAGATTACAAAAAGGTCGACAAAGAAATAGATAAAGAAAAAGCAAATGAAATATTTAAATGTGTTTTAAATGTTTTACAACCCAATGTAGTTATATTTGTTTCCAAATTTGCCTACGAATGTGTAGATAAAACCATTGTAAAAAACAATAAAGATATGGTAGTAGATTATGTAGTTCACCCATGTTCCACATGTTGGCATTGTAACAATGCTGCACGAGGGAAAATAGACTTCCTTATTCTTTTGGAAAAGCATTTTGTGATTTAACAAAAAACTGTATTTACAACCTTTCTCCTACTCAACAATCTCCTCCTCACCCTTAGCGTTACCCCTGTCTCTTTTTATACTCCAAAATTTTTCAGCATTGATATTTCATTAGGCAACATATTTATTAAAAAATCCAAAATCAGCAAACATTTTGAGATTTTTGACACTTTTAGGCAAAAACATTTTGAGATTTTTGACAAAACAGACAAAATCGGGCAAACATTTTGAGATTTTTGACATTTTTGGGTAAAAACATTTTGAGATTTTTGACAAAGTAATTATATTTGCATTATCAAAAAAGATAGAATTATGGCTCAGATTATATTCAAACGCAAACTATACAGCAAAATGCTTGCGTGGAAACAAGAACGCAACGGTAGCACGGCTCTCCTTATTCAAGGAGCAAGGCGTGTGGGCAAGTCGACTCTCGCCGAAGAATTTGCAAAAAATGAATACGAATCATACATTAATATCGATTTTACCGATGCGCCAAAAACCGTAAAAGATTTATTTACAGACATTTCAGACCTTGATAAAATATTTTTTTGGTTGCAATTCCATTACAAAGTCAATCTTGTGGAGCGCAAATCGGCGATAATTTTCGATGAAGTTCAGGATTGTCCTTTGGCACGTCAAGCGATTAAAAAATTGGTTAAAGACCACCGCTACGACTATATCGAAACAGGGTCGCTCATCTCCATAAAGAAAAACATCCGCGACATCAGAATTCCAAGCGAAGAGACAAGAATAACGCTCTATCCAATGGATTATGAGGAGTTTAAATGGGCATTGGGCGACACCACGACAATTCCAATGTTAAATGAGGCATTCAATAGGAAAATATCGTTGGGCGACGCTATGGCACGTCAACTGATGCGTGATTTCAGGCTTTATATGCTCGTGGGCGGAATGCCTCAGGCTGTTGAAACATATATAAAAACCAACAACTTGGAAATAGTTGATGCACAAAAGCGTGAAATTATTGAACTCTACGCCGATGACTTTCGCAAAATAGACCCGACAGGCAGGGCAACAAGGATTTTTTATTCGATACCCGGGCAACTTAACAAAAACGCATCGAGATACAAGATTTCAAGTGTATTGGAAAATGGACGACAAGACCGTGTGGAAGAACTTTTGCAAGATATGGAAGATTCAAAGGTAATATTGATGTCGCACCACGCCGATGATCCAAATGTAGGAATGACGTTGCACTCCGACAGCAACCGTTACAAGATGTTTTTGAACGACACAGGGCTATTCATAACACTCGCATTCAGAGACAAGGACTACACCGGCAATATCATCTATCAAAAACTCCTTAACGACAAACTATCAGCCGACTTGGGATATGTTTACGAAAACGCTGTTGCTCAGGCATTAAAGGCAGAAGGCAACGAACTATTTTACCACACTTGGCCTAATGAAAGCGGCAAGCACAATTACGAGATCGACTTCCTAATTTCACGCGGCAACAAAATATGTCCGATTGAAGTTAAATCTTCCGGCTACAAGGCACATATATCGCTCGACACATTCAGTAATAAGTTCGCCGAAAGAATATCAGAACGTTATCTACTATACACCAAAGATTTACGTGTAGACGGCAAGATGATTCTCGCACCAATATTTATGACAATGTTTTTGTAACAATGTGTCGTAAACAAATTTCCCCTCACTCCTCGTGTTTTTCGCTGTAATATTCGGCGAGTTCGCGTTTGCCTACTTCGGGACGGCCGTAGTGCTCGTCGTGTTGCGAGATGTCAAGACCAATGTGCTCGTCTTCTTCGCTTACGCGCATCGGTATCATCTTGTTGGTGAGGTAGTAAAGTCCGTATGTTACCAAAAATGTGTACACAAACACAATGGCAAGGGCTATTACGTGGTTGAAGAAAAAGTGAAGATGCGTAACACCTTCGGTAGCAAGGATATCCGATTCGTATTTGTAGACAAACACTCCGGAGAGGGCTGTTCCCACAATACCGCCAACGCCGTGAGTGGGAAATACATCAAGAGCGTCGTCGACCGAGGTGCGGCTTTTCCAATGACAAGCCAAGTTTGAAACCAATGTGGTGATGACAGCAATAGTGATGCTGTCGCCGATAGAAACCCATCCTGCCGACGGTGTAATTGCCACAAGACCAAGCACTCCGCCTATGGCAGCACCCATTGCCGAAGGTTTGCGACCTGTAAGACAATCCAAGAAAACCCACAAGAGCATCGCAGTGGCAGCGGCTGTGTTGGTATTGAGAAACGCCTTTACAGCCATTCCGTCGGCGTGGAGCGAACTTCCGGCGTTGAAACCAAACCATCCCAACCACAAGAGGACGGCACCGAGAATAACGTAGGGAACGTTGGCAGGC
>JAGCVU010000254.1 GCA_017962175.1 Bacteroidales bacterium
ACTCCTTGGCGAATCATCGGCGACGGCGACTCAATGTCCGACGAAATACGCATGCAGTTTGCGCCCATTATCCGCATTTTTTCCGAACAATAAACCAACGACCAGACCAAAAACGTAATGTACGCCCGCAACCACGGTGCAAAACGCATTGCCATAGTAGGCGCAACAGGTCGTCGCGAAGACCATACCATCGGCAATATCAGCCTCCTTACCGAATACCAAAAACTTGGCATCGAAGCACGTATCTACACCGACAACGGAATGTTTGTAATCTGCAATGGCACAACCACTTTTGGCGTTAAAACCGGTTCACAGTTTTCTATTTTTAATTGGAAAGCCCACGGTTTTAAAGGCGAAAACCTCCGTTACCCTCTCAGCGATTTTGATGCTCTCTGGATGGGTACACTAAATGAGGCAACAGCCGATACAGTAACTATCTATGCCGAAGGGGTTTATATTGTGTATTTAAATTATTTATAGACACCATTGATGATTGTTTTTGGCGAAACGCAAAAAAAAACTACCTTTGCGCCAAAAATAAAGCATTATGGTATCACCCCGCTACACCCTCTTGCAATCGCAATTAGCCTCTCGCGTTCTCCTTCTCGATGGCGCGATGGGAAGCCTTATTCAGGGATATGGACTTTCGGAAGACGACTTCACCGGCGAACGTTTCAAAAATATCACGCCGCAGATGAAGGGCAACAACGATATTCTGAATATTACCAAACCGCAGGTAATCAAGGATATACACACCCGATATTTGAAAGCCGGATGCGACATTATCGAAACCAACACCTTCAACGGCACTTCGATTTCGCAGGCGGATTACAACACGCAGGAGTTCGTTTATGAGATGAATTTTCAGGGCGCAAAAAACGCTCGCGAAATGGCTGATAAGTTCTCCACAGAGGATAAACCGCGTTTTGTGGCAGGTTCGATGGGTCCAACAAACAAGACCGCTTCGATGAGTCCCGATGTCAACAACCCCGGCTACCGTGCGGTAACTTTCGACGATATGGTGGAGGCTTACACCGAACAGGTGCGCGGACTTTTGGACGGCGGAGTGGATATTTTTTTGGTAGAAACGTGTTTCGACACGCTCAATATAAAGGCGGCGTTGTACGCTATAAATCAAGAACTTGAACAGCGCAACATCGACAAATTTCCCATAATGGTTTCGGCTACAATTGCCGACAAATCGGGCAGAACTCTTGCGGGTCAAACGGTTGAAGCGTTGCTTTATTCGGTGTCGCATATCGACCTGTTGACCATCGGTTTAAACTGTTCGTTTGGCGCACGCGATTTGAAACCATATCTCAAAATTCTCGGCGAAAGGTCGGTTTTCAGAATTTCGGCGCACCCAAATGCGGGACTTCCAAACCAATTTGGACAGTACGACCAAACGCCCGAAATAATGCAGGAACAGATTCAGGAATATCTCGACGAGGGTCTTGTAAACATTATCGGCGGTTGTTGCGGCACCACGCCCGAACACTGCGCGGCTATGGCAAAGATTTTGTCAAATGCCAAACCTCACCGTCCTGCCGAAAACCCTCACGAAATGCGTCTTTCGGGTCTTAATCCATTGATTGTCAGCAAAAAAGAAAAACCGTTTTTCAATGTTGGCGAGCGTTGCAACGTGGCAGGTTCGCGCAAATTTCTCCGCCTAATCAACGAAAAAAACTACAACGAGGCTCTCGAAATTGCTCGCAAAGAAGTGGAGGAAGGTGCTGATATTATTGACGTTAATATGGACGACGCAATGCTCGACGCCAAAGCCGAGATGGTAACTTTCCTTAACCTTTTGAAATCCGAACCTGACGTTGCCATCAAGCCCGTGATGATAGATTCGAGCAAATGGGACGTTATTGTGGCAGGTCTTAAATGCTTGCAAGACAAGGCGATAGTCAACTCAATTTCGCTAAAAGAGGGCGAAGAAAAATTCCTCGACCACGCCCGCACAATTCAAAAATTTGGAGCGGCAACTGTGGTGATGGCATTCGACGAAAAGGGTCAAGCAGACACATTTGAACGCCGCATCGAAATTTGCAGTCGCGCTTATAAGTTGCTGACTGAGAGGCTCAACTTCAATCCCGAAGACATAATTTTCGACCCAAACGTACTCGCAATTGCAACGGGAATCAGCGACCACGACAACTACGCCGTCGATTTTATCAAAACCGTTACGTGGATAAAAGCCAACCTTCCATACGCCAAAATCAGCGGCGGTATCAGCAACCTATCTTTCTCATTTAGAGGCAATAACCCTGTGCGCGAGGCTATGCATTCTGTTTTTCTGCATTACGCCGTTGCCGAGGGAATGGATATGGGCATCGTCAACCCTGCCGCAATGATTAAATACGAGGACATCGACCCCGAACTGCGCCAAAAAGTGGAGGAAGTGGTTTTGAACAAATTTCCCGAGGCGGGCGAACAACTCGTTGAATATGCGGAAGTTGCAAAGGCAAAAGCCGCCGGCAAAAAGGTTGAAAAAGACGAATCGTGGCGACATCTCAGCGTTGAAGAGCGTTTACAGTATGCTTTACAAAAAGGCGTCTCGGAGCATCTTCAAAACGATATTGCCGAGGCTCTCCAAAAATATCCCAATCCCGTGGAAATCATCGAAAAACCGTTGATGGACGGTATGAACATCGTGGGTCAATTGTTTGGCGAAGGCAAAATGTTCTTGCCGCAAGTGGTTAAAACAGCGCGAGTTATGAAACAAGCCGTGGAATATCTCAAACCCGTAATTGAGGAGAAAAATTCAGCGGGCGCGTCGTCGGGCAAGATAATTATGGCAACTGTAAAAGGCGACGTTCACGACATCGGCAAAAACATTGTTTGCGTGGTGATGTCGTGCAACAATTTTGAGGTAATCGACCTCGGCGTAATGGTTCCGGCAGAAAAAATTGTTGAAGAAGCCATTGCGCAAAAGGCTGATGCTGTGGGACTTTCGGGTTTGATAACGCCGTCATTAGACGAAATGATCAACGTGGTAAAACTGATGGAAAAATCGGGTTTGAAAATTCCCGTGATGATTGGCGGCGCAACCACTTCGGAGATTCACACGGCTGTAAAAATTGCGCCAAACTATTCAGGTCCTGTATGTTACGTAAAAGACGCATCGCAAAATGCCTACGTTGCCACGGCGTTAATCAATAAGAATCAGGAGTTTTTGGCGGAACTAAAACGCCGTCAGGAAGAACTCCGCCGTCTAAATTCAGGAACGTCAACCAACGCCGAACTCTCTGACGACGAGGCACTTAAATTGGCTCCTAAATTCACTTTTGATAATATCGTTACTCCAAAAACTATCAACAAATTGGTTCTCAATGATATAGACCTCAATCTGTTGGTTCCCTACATCAATTGGAAAATGTTTTTGATAGCGTGGAAGGTGAAAGAAAACACTCCCGAAGCCGAAAAAACTTTGGCTGACGGCAAACGCATTTTGCAACAGATTATAGACGAGAAACTCACCCAAGCAAATGCTGTTTTGCAGATTTTCCCTGCCAAGAGTAGCGGCAATTATGTTGAGATTTTTGCCGACGAGGAGCGCAAAAATTGCATAGATAAGTTCCTGTTTCTCAGGCAGACACAGCCGTCGGACGATGGATTCTGTTATTCGTTGGCAGACTTTATTTCGCCCGAAAAAGACTATCTCGGAATGTTTGCCGCCACCACAGGCATTGGTCTCGACACCTCAAAAGACGATGAGTATCAGTCAATTATGAAAAAACTCCTGACCGACCGTCTTGTGGAGGCACTCTCGGAATATCTTCACCGCGAAGTCCGCACCCGCTATTGGGGGTATGCTCCCGACGAAAACCTTTCGCCCGACGAACTCATCAAAGGTCATTACACCGGCATCCGTCCCGCAATCGGCTATCCGTCAACACCGCTTCACGAGCATAAAATTCAGGTTTTCAAGTTGTTGGATGTAACATCTTGCACAGGAATTGAA
>JAGCVU010000255.1 GCA_017962175.1 Bacteroidales bacterium
GGGTGTGCTAAGGGTATATTATACCCTTTCGCACACTTTATGGGTGTATATATACTAACAGCGTGGTGCAACTTCTGTTAGTTCCCTTGTGATAGGTTGTGGTAAACCTCGAATTAGGAACGGACGGAAGTAAAAGCACCCCGCTTTTTTTATGTCAGTTTAACAAGGTTAAATAAAACTATCCGTTTTTGGTTGCTTGGCGGTTTAATAAGGCACTAACGTGATAAAACATACCGAAGAAACCGCAAGTTTGGAACCTATTATCAAATGGCCAGGAGGAAAAGAAAGGGAACTTAAATACATTATTCCAAATCTTCCCGAATCATTCGACAACTATTATGAGCCATTTGTGGGAGGCGGTTCTGTGTTTATGGGCATTTCCGCGAAACAATATTACATCAACGACTTTTCAACTGAATTGATGGGATTATATGGCTTTATAAAAACACAAAATCCTTCGTTTTTCAAATACTGCGAATCAACAAACAAGTCAATAGATAACGCAGGATTATTTGCTGTCGCACAATTTAAAACCATCAACGAACTATACAAATCTTTTAGAGCAGACACTATTAATATCGACACCTTCATTGATAATATAAGTAAATTTATAATTGATAATCAAAACGATGTATTGTCTATCATTGACACGATGGATATAGACAAATCATTTTTTGTAAACGAAATGAAAACAACTTTTGTAAGGAAAATGCAACGTATGAAACAATTGGAACTTACAAAAGGAATGATGCCGGAGAAAGACGTTTTCGACAATATCGAAACCATTATCAAAGGCGCTTTGTATATGTATTACAGATACTTGTATAATTCTGATTATGAATTGTCACAAGAATGGCGCATAACATTGTTTTACTATCTGAGAAATTATGCTTATAGTGGAATGTTCAGATACAATTCCAATGGTGAGTTTAATGTTCCGTATGGCGGAATCGCCTATAACGGAAAACTAACACGAAAAAAATTAAACTATTACCAATCTGATAATTGTCAAGATAAACTATCAAAGACAACCATCGATAATATTGATTTTGAAGCATTTTTATCAAAATATCAGCCACGAGAAACAGACTTTGTATTTCTTGACCCGCCATACGACACAGAATTTAGTACCTATGCGCAAAACGTTTTCACAAGAACAGACCAAAGCCGACTTGCCAATTATATGATTAAAAAATGTAAGGCAAAATGGATGCTGATTATCAAGAACACTGATTTTATATATGACCTCTACTCAAATCGTAGCGGCATTTATATAAAATCTTTCGACAAAGAATATGTCGTAAGTTTTATGAATAGAAATAACAAAAAAGTTACTCACCTTTTAATTACCAACTATGTCTGAATACACAGAAAACTACCTAACTTACCCGGCAATCATAGCATTGGGTAATAATTCAGGAACAATATCAACTACTGAATTGATTTCTGTTTTGACACAATATCTACATCCCGACGGTAAAGATGCAGAAATACTATCAAACAGAAAAGATACAACTTTTTCTCAAAAAGTAAGGAATCTGAAAGCGCATAAAACGTTACAGAAATTGGGCTTTGCCAATATTACAGATGATGGTTGGATGTTCACAGAAACAGGCTACAATTTGTATAATCAAATGCGTAAAATGTTTTCCCAAAAAACTTCCAACCCAATTCAGATAAACGGAATTCCCGAATCTTATCGCCCTATTGCCACCGCCCTCCGCACCAAACCCTTCCTTCTTCTCGCCGGAATCTCCGGCACAGGAAAGAGTCAAAAGGTGCAAGAACTTGCCTTTATGACCTGCCCTGATGGAGATTTGCGCAATGAGGGAGGCACCACGCCCGGCAATTATTGTTTGGTAGAAGTAAAGCCAAATTGGCACGATAGCACCGAATTGTTGGGATTTTACAATGTATTATCAAAAAGATACGAACTCACTAATTTTATACGTTTTGTATATAAGGCACACCAAAACAAGAACGTGCCATTTTTCCTATGTCTCGACGAAATGAACCTTGCGCCTGTGGAACAGTATTTTGCAGAGTTTCTCAGCGTGCTTGAAACAAGGAAAAAGGTTGACAAAAGCATTGAGTCCGAACCATTGCTGACAAAAGAGATTTTTTCGGGCTGCGACCTTCAAGAGTATGTACAAGTAAAAGAGGGCGAAGGGGTTATCTCTGTCAATTCCAAAGATTTCAAAATGATCGACCTCTATTCAGAATCTGAAAGAGAAGTAATTGAATATCTTAAAGAAAACGGTCTCACGCTCCCCGACAATCTGTTTGTGATAGGCACAGTAAATATGGACGACACCACGCACCAATTTTCACGAAAGGTAATCGACCGTGCCTTTACCATCGAGATGAACGGCGGTAAAATGAAAGATATGTTCTCGCCCGAGAGCAAGGAATTATTAAAATACCGCGTAAATCCTGTGCCATTGGCAGAGTTCAAGTCAGAATTTGTACGCGCCTACGAAGTACTTGACGACGAACGTTTTGTAAAATACAACGAAACCATTACTTCAACAATTCCCGAATTGTTGGGTGATTCTGACTGCGAATATTCCAACCAAAGCATCAACGGAATACTTGCCAACACGCCGTTCCGCGTAAGTTACCGAGTGCAAAACGAACTTGTGCTGTATCTCACCACGTTGATAGAGCGAGCCGGTTATCCCGACCCCGACAAAAGCAACAACCTGATAGCCGAAGCCACGCTTGCAATTCTTCTGCAAAAGATATTGCCAAGAATTCAAGGCGAGCAAAAGCAGTTGGAAACCAAAAACGGCAACAGCAACATTCTTAAAGACTTGAAGGCTTTTGTCGAGAGCCATTTCAAACCACAAGAAGGTCAGGAAGACAAAACCCTGTACACAAGCGTAATAAAGAAATTGGACGAAATGGACACCAAACTCAGCAATTATTATACAAACTTCTTCTAAAAGATGGAACTGTTGCAATACAGATACCACAACGCCTACTTCATCCAAACCGGCAGCACCGACATTGGAGCATCGTGGCACAAATTCAAGGTGAGGGCAAAAGAACTCGCACCCGAACAGTATTGCAACTATGTGTTCGCCCCCGGCGGCACTCTCAGCATCTACAATGCCGATACTAAGACTTTGGAACAAGTGGCGGCGGAAGATTGGCGGCAGGCGCGTCCCGTATTTTTTGAGGATCACAAATACAACCTGACCATCACCTTTTTCGACGCCGCCGAACAGCCCCGCATCATTCATCCCAACAAGGATGTAGAGGCGATGTTCAACACAGTGGAGGCTGCCGACCACAATTATATCGTGAGCGGAAGTTTGGATTTTTTGAATCAGCCCGGGCATTTTGCGTTGGAATTTTCATACAAAAACAAGTCGGGCGAGCATCTGCAACACAAGATAGAATTCGACGTGCTGTCGCCAAAACTCGACACCAAGCACGACCTCAACATCATCATCCAACAGATAAGGGCAGAATACGGCGACTTGGTGTTCCGTTATCTCACATTAACATTCCAACAGTTTGAGATGGGGCACGAAGCCAACAACGATTTGATATGGCTTTCGGTCTTCAAACAGATAGTGGACGGATACATCAAGGCTGTGCGTTTTATCATTCATCAGCCGCACAACAAAATGCGCCAAATAGAGGAGTACCGCCGCGCCGAACGCATCAAGCATTGGACACCCACAATGATAGAACGTTTTTCAAACGACCGTCTCAACAACGAGCCACAAGCATTAAGGCGGTATTACCTTACCACCCACACCGAATCTACCTTAGACACAAGGGAAAACCGTTTTGTAAAATACACCTTGGAACGCATAGCCGAACGACTTTCTATGCTTATCAAAAGGCTCGGCGACGGCACATCCGACAGCGAGCGCCTCTCGCTACGCGACAAATTGAAAGAATTAGACTTACTACGCCGCAACTCATTTTTCAGGGGAATGGGCAATTTTGACGGATTCCGCCAACAGAGTATGGTCTTGCAACAGCGCAGCGGATATTCGCAAGTGTACCGCTATTGGATAATACTTCAAAACGGTCTCGACCTGATACAAGGCGACACAAGCGTGGGCGTACAGCCAATTTGGCGTCTTTATGAGTTGTGGTGCTTTCTCCGTGTAAAACAACTCGTATGCAAAGTGCTTGGTATCAATCCACATAACCCCGACCACATTAATAAATACATCAAGGAAGAGACTCGTAAGAATTTGGACCTATTTGACGGCAGTTCACTGAGCGGACACATCGAATATACCAATCCACTCAACAACGATTTGGTGGAGGTAGGCTATCAATATTCGTTTGGACGCAAGGCAGACGACAATGCCATCCGCTCAGCCACCACAGAGCAACAGCCCGACATCGTGATGCACATCCACAAACAGCAGAGCGACATCGTATTGACCTACCTCTACGATGCTAAATACAGTGTTTTGGGCGATGCGGACGGCAATGCCAACGACATACTCGACGAACCCAAGCCCGAGACAATCAACGCAATGCACCATTATCGCGACGCCATCTACTATGGCAGCCGTGGCGAACACAGGTTTTCAAAAGAGATTATCGGCGGCTACATATTGTTTCCCGGCAGGATGAACGAGACCGACCTTTTGCTACGTTGGCAACGCCACAGCGGTGACCTTCCGTATTTTTTGCAGTCGATAGAAGAAGTCAACATTGGCGCATTCCCATTGCTGCCCGATGCCCAAAGCGGTCTCTTGCTCGAAAAACATCTCCGCAAAGTGTTGCTCGACGAAGGCATCACAGAACAACTCGAAACAAGCATTCCACAGCGAGGTTTACATTACACAAAAAAAGATTTTTCAGAAAAATTGGTCTATGTAGGCTACGTAAAAGCCGACAACCCCGAAATAGAACTATTCCGCCGCAACGAGGCAAAGTCGTATTATAGCGGAAACATTGATTTCAAGGAATTTGACATTCAAAAGTTGGAATATTTGTTGCCAATAGTGGTCGGTATAGTTAACGGGGTTTACGAAATAGAATCTGTTGGTTTTAAGAAACTATCAAGAATCAGAGAGTTAAAACCCAACGAAGATGACAATCTGCGAGTATATTTTGAGTTAGGTAAATTTCACGCTTTAACAAAGATGCCAATTCCCTGCAAAAAAAGTTTACACAACAATGAAGTTTATTCGTTGGCTGAGGTAAAAGAAAAAATGAAAATGATTGAGAATTTGACAGAATAAAACAACTTGCCTGAACACGATACGACAATAACGATACCTGTCGGAATCTCGATTTTTTTCCGCGATTCCGACAGGTATCGTTTGGGAAAATACATTTTTTGAAAAAAAATATAAAATATTTTGCCGTTTCAAATAATCCTTTTTATCTTTGTCCTCATCAAACTCTTGAAACAAGAAAACAAATGATAATCACTGTAAAAAACCTCGGCGTAATCAAAAAGGCCGAATTTGATACATCTAAGAAACTGACGGTGTTTTGCGGGCCTAACTCGACCGGCAAGACGTATTTGTCGTATGTAATAAATGCAATACATAGTGATTATCTCTTTACAACTTTTAAATTAAAATCGTTTGAAGAAGTAAAAACGGCATTATCCCGTAATGAAAAAATAAAAATCAAACGAGAATATATTGGCGAGTTATTGTCAAAAATTTCAAGTGCTTGCAAAAAAAACATAGGAGAAATATTTGGTATTTCGGAAGAAAAAGAAAAAGTGTTGTTTGAAAAATTTACTGTTAATTTTTCTTTATCTGATATTGAATATGACGACATAATTAATTATTCTGATGAAATTGACACCTTTTTACATACATCTGCGCAAAAATTTGGCGAGTTTGATTGGGTAGCCATATTGAGACTCCTGTTATTTGGAAGCAGCGTTTATATGTTTCCTGTCGAAAGAAATTCCATTTACACGTTCAAAACAGAATTATCGACAAACAGGAATCAACTGATTGATAAAATTTTGTTGGAGAAAAAGTCTTCCAAAATTACTGATATAGTAAAAAAAGCGGCTCGTCTCTATCCCTTGGTGATAAGGAACAGCATAACTTTTGCTAATACCTTGGAAACCATCCAAAAGAAATACAGTGATTTGCGCAAATTAGCGGAAGAAATTGAGGACAGATTGCTACACGGACGGATTTCAATCAATCAAAACGGAGAAATTGACTATAAAGTCAAAGATGTATCGTTGCCTTTTGGGATATCGTCGTCTATCGTTAAAACGCTCTCTAATCTGATTGTAACTTTGAAATATCAAGTTGATGATAAAAGTTTACTCATCATCGATGAGCCCGAAATGAACCTTCATCCAAACAACCAAGTCATCTTGGCGGAAGTATTGGCGAAAATCTCAAACAATGTTCGTATGGTTGTGAGCACCCACAGCGACTACATCATCAGGGAGTTTAACAATCTGATAGTCGCTAAATCGTTGGAGAAAAAGGGAAACAAGTTGTATCAACAATTTTACGACAAGGATTCTTTGTTGGACTTCAATGAAGTTCAGGTACTGTATTTTGATTTTTCCAAGAACGGTAATGTCAATGTTAAATCTCTCGATGTGGACGAATACGGATTTGCAGTAGAGTCGATGGATGAAACGGTTAGAAGCCAAAACCAACGCTCAAACACCCTATATATCGAAATGGATAACGATGAAAATTAAATTGATATGGTAGAGTTTGACTTCATAAAGGCTATATTAACTGACAATCAGAAAATTAACCTGCATTTCAGCAACAAAATAATATTGTCTGAAACACAGGAAGACATTAACGGCAGAAATAACATCGTTCAGCGAATCACAATAGACGAAGACGAAATTGATGAAATTGAAGTATATAAATTAGCCGACGAAAATGGCGAAATTGATTTTTCATTCTTCAAAAACGGAACTCAAACGCCAAAATTACTTAGAAAATTTTGCGACTACATCATATTATGCACTTACAAAAAGGAGTTTTTTGTCGTTCTTGTCGAATTGAAAACATCTGACAAAAATAATTTGACCGACAATTTTAAAAACGCCAAGAAACAACTTGATGCAGGCGAAGTGTTCATTAAATACATCCTCAGCACATTCGACCGAATAAAAAATGACGGGGACAATAAAAAAACATTTAAAGACATTGCCAAATGCGAACTTGACCCAAACAGATGCATAAAAAAGTGCGTATTCCTATCTAACATCAACCAAACAGCATCAATGAACCGTCAAAAAACCATTTCCGCAAAAAAAATACACAGCGACGGCTATTACCGCTGCGACCTTTCCGTTACTGACACCTTCCAACTGAAATCCATTTTGCAGAAAAAGTAATCATAATAAACTTTTTTTTGCATTTTCCCTAATTTTGCATTAATTTTGCACTCCGAAATTTAGAACGTTCAAACATAATATTATGTCAAAGAAATTCGCTGAATACAAACAATTTAACCTGTCCGACATCAACAA
>JAGCVU010000256.1 GCA_017962175.1 Bacteroidales bacterium
ATATCTTGGTGTATTGAGGAATATGCCGTAGAAAACTCTGTTAATGCTGCTGAGGTGGGCAAGAGTTTTTCTGCCGATGGTGTAACAGATTTTTTGGCAACTCATTATGGTATTCTTCACACTCAGGGTAGAGAGTATATTCTTGAAACCATTGGCGATTATATAAAAAAAGGGAGGTAGTTATGATAGTTTATCACGGAGGATATACCTCAGTTGTTGAGCCAAAAATAATTACCCCAAGCCGCTCGTTAGATTTCGGTAGTGGTTTTTATGCCACCACAAGTCTTGAACAAGCACAAAAATGGTCGCTTATTAAAAAAGACCGTTTCCATTATGATGAGGCTGTGGTTTCGTGGTATGAGTTTGATGAATCGGTTTTTGACTCTACTTTTTATAAATGTCGTTTTTTTAAAAAGGCTAACGAAGAATGGCTTGATTTTGTAATTTCTAATCGTCGTAATATAAATTTCAACTACGATTACGACATTGTGCGAGGCGCAGTGGCTAACGACAATGTTTACGCAAGTCTCAACCTTTACGAAAATGGGTTTATTAGCAAAGAAGATTTGTTGAAAGAACTCCGCACTTGGGTTTATGTTGACCAAATATGTTTTCATACCAAAAAATCGTTGGAGTGTTTAAAATACATAAAATCAGAGGAGGTAAAATGATGCGACCAAAAGTTACACAACAGAATGTTCACCTTTTTATACCCGATAAGGTGTCGAAAATTTGCGGACAACTTAGTCGCGATTATAATATGACTGTTAATCAGGCTATTGCCAAGGTTTATGCATCAAAAGTTTATGAAACGCTCAGCCGCGAATCTTCAAAATTGTGGCAAGAAGGGTGGGTTTACATTTACCAACTTTTAAAAGAAGAAATTGACAAATGACATTATCCGATTTAGATATTGACCTAATGCTGCGGCTGTTTGTGGGCTCGGTGCTTGGCGGAATTATCGGCTTGGAGAGAGAATATAGATCCAAATTTGCCGGGTTTCGCACGCATTTTCTTGTGGCATTGGGCAGTTCGCTGTTTATGGTGATGTCGATTCACGGATTCGACGATTTGGCTGTGCGTTACGATGCGTCGCGTATTGCTGCTCAGATAGTTTCGGGTATCGGCTTTATTGGTGCGGGCGCAATTATGTTTCAAAAACACGCCGTCAGGGGACTCACCACTGCTGCGGGACTTTGGGTAACGGCGGCTATCGGTGTGTGCGCAGGTTCGGGAAAATTCCTTCTTGCTATTGCCGCCACGGTGATGGTGCTGCTCTGCCTCGAAACTCTTAATTTTGTGCTTAGCAAACTTGGCAAAAAGATTATTTCGCTAAGTATTTCGGCTCATTCAAAGGCTGAAATCACCACCATTTTACAAAACCTCAAAAACGCCGGTTTTAAAGTTGATACCTATAATATGGAGTTGAAAAAACGCGCCGACGGCGATGTTTACGAACTAACAATGGAGGTAAAGGTAAACCGCAAGGAGTACGATCAAAAAGTAAGTGAACTATTTGCTAACTTTGATGATGTTTCGATTGACACAATTTAATTAATGCATAATTCATAATGCACAATGCATAATTTATAATTGAAAAAATATAAACCTTATGATAAATTTTACATATTACACGCCCACTGAGGTGGTTTTTGGAAAAGGTGCTGAACAGCAAACGGCATCGCTCATAAAAAAATATAACGGCACTAATGTGCTTATCCATTACGGTGGCAAAAGTGCCGAACGTCTTGGATTAATTTCGCTCGTTACGCAAATGCTTGACAAAGAGGGTATTAAATATACACTTTTGGGTGGAGTAGTGCCAAATCCGCGACTTTCGATGGTGCGCAAAGGTATAGAAATTTGTCGTGCTTATGGCATCAATTTTATACTTGCAATAGGAGGGGGCAGCGTTATAGATTCGTCTAAGGCAATTGCTTACGGCGTTGAATACGATGGCGATGTGTGGGATTTCTTTGATAATAAGGCTGTTCCGCAAAAATCTATGCCTGTGGGAGCAATTGTTACTATTCCTGCGGCAGGAAGCGAAATGAGCGATAGTTGCGTTATTACCAATGAAGATGGCGATTGGAAACGCGGCTCTAACAACAACCTCTGTCGCTGCAAGTTTGCCGTTATGAATCCTGAATTTACCTACTCGCTTCCGGCTTATCAAACTGCCTGCGGTGCGGTTGACATTATGATGCACACTATGGAACGATATTTTAGTCCCGACACCGATATGACCCTCACCGACGCTATTGCTGAGGCACTTATGCGCACTGTTAAGGATACGGCATACGACCTTTTGAAAAATCCTAACGATTATCACGCACGTGCTCAAATGATGTGGGCTTCGAGTCTGTCGCACAACGATTTAACTGGCTGCGGCACTAAACGCGATTTTGCTACTCATCGTTTGGAACACGAACTCAGCGGAATGTTTGATGTGGCTCACGCGGCAGGGCTTTCGGCTTTGTGGGGCAGTTGGGCAAGATATGTAATGAACGAGAATGTCAGCCGTTTTGTGCGTTTTGCCGTGAATGTAATGGGCGTAGAAAACGATTACAACAATCCCGAAAAAACGGCACTCAAAGGCATTGAGGCAATGGAACGTTTTTATCACGATATTAATATGCCTGCCAATATCAGCGAACTTTTGGGTAAAAAACTTACCGATGCCCAAATCGACCAACTTGCCCAAAAATGCAGCCGTAGCGACACCATTACGCAAGGTTCGTTTAAAGTGCTGAAAATGGCAGATGTACGTGAAATATTTGCCTTGGCTAATAATGCTTAACGATTTTTGTTGAGCACAAGAAACTGACGACGTATTTCGGGTGTCCAATATTTTAGTATATCGTTGAAAACGAATACTTTCATTGGCATCACTGTGAAATTTTCGGTGGGAGTCCACCCTTTGACGTAACGCATTAAACAAGTTAGTGCGTTTACGTCGTCGTGCAGTTTTATGTAGTTGCGTGCAGCCCAGATATGATGGTCGTCGAGGGTGATAAGGTCGGCGTATTCCTCATAAATTTTTAGCACTTTTTCGGTTTCAATGGTGTTCCACATATACATCAGCATCGACGAAATCATACGTGCCGATTCTTCGCGAGTGCACCCGTTGTTTTCAAAAATTATGGTGGATTGGCACTCGGCAGGGGTGATGATTTTTATCTTTTTGGGCGCGTCGGTGGTTTTCTGACCGTTGAGACGGCGCATTGCATTAAGATAGATATTTTCAAACGGTTTGGCAGCCGCATATCCGTATTCTTTTCGTTTTTGGGCAATGTAGTAGTCGAGAAACTCAATTGCGCGGCTTATACTGCCAGTTTTTTTTGCGGCGTAAACGTATGCGCGAAGGTGATGGTTAACGATAAGAGGGTCGTACCATTGATGATCGGCAGGAAGCGAATGTTCATCAAAATACATTGCGTTTTTGAGGTCGTCGCGGTAGTAAGCGATTTCCGCCTTGGCAATGTTTTTAATGGTTTCGGGCGCGGAAGATTTTTCCAAAAGTTCCAAACCACGGTCTATTTCTCCCCCGCGAATTAGGTTAATTGCTGTTTGAAAATCGGTTTTTTTCATAGTATGATTCTTTCGTTTCCAATATTTTTCTGATACCGCAAATATACGATAAATGTATTAAAAAACAAATTTTATTGGGGGAAGGTACGACAAACCTTTCATTTTAGCCTTTTTTGCAAAGATAAAAAAAATATTTATCAACCGAATACGATTATTAAATAATTGAGTATATTTGTGCTATAAAAGTAATACAATGGAACAAAACATAGCAATACAACTATTTGAAAATCACAAAATTCGCGTTGTTTGGGACGCGGAAAAAGATAAATATTTCTTTTCAATAGTAGATGTGATACAAGTGCTAACTGAGAGTACAGACGGTAGAAAATATTGGAACAAATTGAAACAGAGGCTAAAAGCCGAAGGAAATGAAACGGTGACAAATTGTCACCAGTTGAAATTACCTGCCGAAGATAATAAAATGCGTCTAACAGATGTTGCTGATATAGAGCAATTGTTACGATTAATTCAATCAATACCTTCAAAAAAGGCAGAACCAGTTAAACTATGGCTTGCAGAAATAGGTAGTCAGCGTATTGACCAAATGATAGACCCCGAACTATCATTCCAAATGGCAATAGAGGACTATCGACGACAAGGTTACAGCGATAAATGGATAGAAAATCGCATGAAATCCATCCGCACACGCAACGAACTCACTGACGAATGGAAACGTTCGGGAGTAACCGACCATAAAGATTTTGCTATGCTTACCAATATCCTAACAAAAGCGTGGAGTGGTATGACCACGGGGCAGTACAAAACATATAAAGGTCTCACAAAAGAGAATCTTCGTGACAATATGACATCCATAGAATTGGCTCTTAACACATTAGCCGAAGCCGCTACAACAGAAATATCACGTCAGCGAAATCCAAAAGGTGTTAATGAAAGCAAACAGACGGCACAAGCGGGTGGTAACATTGCCAAAGGCGCACGGCAACAATTGGAAAAAGAAATCGGACATAGTATAATCTCCTCCTCAAAAGCATCTGATTACCTTTTGCCAACAGAAGATAGCGAAACAAAGAAATTGAAAGAGTGAAAACTACCTCACCCATACATCTCCGCCGCCTCTCTATGCATATCCCTTATCTCATCTGCGAGCCATTGAGGTTCTATTACCATAGCCATTACGCCGCGTGAAAGTAGATGCGCCGAAAAATCAAATGTGGGACGCATCATGATTTCAAAATCAGAATAATCTTCACCCTCAAAAATCTCGCGCTGTGTATGATGTAACGGAAGGTCGCGAAGTGCAAAACGTTCACTGTCAAACGCTCTTATCACAATCCTTTCCGCAGGTGCATTTACCTCGCTGACAATGCCAAAACATTCTGAAAAATATTCCGCAGCATTAAAATCCGGGTCGATAACAAACTTTTGTTCTGAAACTTCCAAATGCGCAAACCTGTCGAGCGAAAAAACTCCCATTCTGCCGTTGCGATGACGGCAAAGCACATACCACCGCTGACGAAATAGTTTAACGCAATATGGCATCATCAAAAACTTGGTACAAACGTCGCTCCCATAACGACGATATTCGGCAGAAATCATCCGGCTGTTTTTCATTGCCTTGATAATCAACTCTAAGTACGTACCGCCCGACGGAATATTCTCCAACAAAATTCTATCTTGTATGCCAAAACTTTGACTAATTATATTGTTGACACTCAGGGTAGAAATCATCCAATTTTGTACGCTGTGAGCATTAAAAACCTCATCATTTTCGATGTAATAACCATTTGTACGACGGTCGCAAGCGATATTGATGCCAAAAATATCCATTATAGCATCGCGGTGACGGTTAAAAGTGGTGCGCGAAAAAGTTCTGCCGTTGCTAAACGATGTACTTTCCCAACGCGTAGAAATTTCGGCAAAAGTAATCCCACGCATACGATGGATGATGTTGATAAGCCAAATATATTCTTGAACGCTATGTGTAGGTGTAGCCATAATCAATGTTTTTTGCAATATTACAAAAAATTTTGAAAAAAAACAACCTTGTACCGCCAAATGGTACAAGCGGCATTTTTCTTTGCAGCACAATTTTCAATAGTGTTTCACTTAAAAATTTACAACAATGAAAAAGATAAATTTCACCATCGTTTTGTTGCTTGTTTGTATGGCAACATTTGCTCAAAATCTTGACCGTGGCTATCGTGGATTTGCCGAAGCCGGATTTGCCAAAGGCGGACTAAAAGATGCAACCGTATTGGGTGCGCAAAACGTTAACCGATTGAATATCTCCACTGTACACGGCTATCAGTTCAACCCTCGATTTTATCTTGGCGGAGGTTTCGTAAATCATTTTTATACCGAAGGGCATTATGCGTTTGCACTCTTTGCCAATATTCGCGTAGACATTTTGCAAAAAGCCAAAACCCCGTTTGTAGACTTCCGTGGCGGACATTGTTACGGCGATTTTGCCGACGACCTCGACCTTGAAGACGGTTATTTAGCATTTTCGGTAGGATACCGTTTCAATCATTGCAATTTTTCAATAGGATGGGAAGCCTCGCCGATGGAATATTCCAAAAGCGAAACCGGCAAATTACCCGATGCCAAAACCGCAAAAATTGTTGCCAACGCCCTAATGATAAAATTTGCCTTTGATTGGGGTGCCCGACAATAAAAAAATTACAAAAAAAACTCGCAAATTGTATACAGCATTATCATAAAATCCGTATATTTGCATTGCCGACGTGTAAAATCGAAGGCAGACATATAGGCGTTACTAAACGCTTTGTTCTCGGCTCATTGAAATTTGGCCATTTCAAAAAAGTAATGCGAGACAAGGCAACGGTGATGCCCTCGGATTATGTATTATAGGCATACATACGGTGTGCTGTATACATATTTTGCGTGGGCTAAGGCGTTGCTCGTTCAGCATTACAGGGCAAGGCCAAAGCCACAATGAGCGGGACGGGCAATTAGTCTAAAACCCGCGCTTTTTTTATGTAACAATGTTTCTGATTTGGGTTTTGCAGAAATGAGGATTTTACTAAACCTAATAATATAAAGACAAATGGCAAAAATTTACAATTCATTAGCAGAATGGGAAAACGCCGTTAAGGTTTATCTTGATAATGATGACCCAATTCCCGAACATCTTGCCGCACAGGAACAGCGGTTGCGTGATTTAGAAAAAGAAAAATCCAAAACTCCAATTTACAGCAAATTGGAAGATATTTCAAAGTTTAAGCCTTATTCTGAGGTGTTCAAAAAATGTGTCAATGACACAGTTGAGCAATTGCTTGACAATTCAGAGAATGCTAAGCAACCCGGTCTTCTTCTCGGCAAAATCCAATGCGGTAAGACCAACACATTTGTAAATATCATCGGCTATGCATTCGACCGAGGTATTGATATTGCGGTAGTTTTCACAAAAGGAACCAATGCATTGGCAACGCAGACAACGGCAAGGCTCAAAAAAGAGTTTGCTGTATTTGCCCGCACCGAAAAGATTACAGGATTGCCAGTTGTAGAAGTCTTCGACATCAAAGATTTGAAAGATGTAAAACTTACCAACGATGAAATCAATACGCAGCACACCATAATAGTCTGCAAAAAAGAGGACAACAACCTGAATTGGCTCACTAAGCGATTCACCGAAGACAATCCAATTTTGCGCAAAAAAAAGACCATCATAATCGACGATGAGGCAGACTTTGCGTCCATAAATTTCTTCAAAAAAGAGGGGCGTTGGCATTCTGCGGTAGTTACGCAACAGATTCAAGACTTCATCGATATTCCCGAATATTGCCGTTACCTGCAAGTAACAGCCACGCCGTATGCGCTATTTTTGCAGCCAAACGATGTCCTCAATCTCGAAAACGGCGTTGTAAAGCCATTTGTTCCGAGATTTACAACAATAGTTCCAACTCACAACAAATACATCGGTGGTCAGCAATATTTCACAGAAGCACAAGACCCAGAATCGATGTACAGTTACCTTTATTATCCAGTATCAGACGACTGCATAATTAAACTGAAAACAAAGCACTTGGCGTACAAGAACAAAATCCTTACATTACACAAAATAGAGGGTTTCCGCCGCGCATTGCTTACATATATGATGGCTGCGGTGATACGCAAAATTCAGTCAGAAGGTGTGCTCAACTATCGTTCAAGTTGCATTCTCCATTTGGACGTAACGATAGACAAGCACGATTGGCAATATATGCTCACAAACGAGTTCTTCGATAAGATAAAGGAGCAACTCAACGGCGAGCCAATTGCCGAAATAAGCGAGATGATGCAGTCGATATACGAAGATTTCAGACAATCTAACGAGGCTGGCAACAATCAAGGACTTATCAATCTCAGATTTCCTGACTACGCCACTGTTATTGACGAACTGCGTAAGGCTCTCAACAATGAGAAATATGTAATCAACTTGGTAAACTCCAACCAAAGTGTAGAAAACCTTCTCAACGACAACGGACAGTTGAAACTGAAAACGTTGATGAACGTTTTCATTGGCGGCAGCATTCTCGACTGAGGTATCACTATCGAAAATATGCTCTGTTTCTTTTATGGACGTATACCGCAAAAATTCCAACAAGACACTGTTCTCCAACACGCACGAATGTATGGCAGCCGCAGCAAAGAGGATATGTCGGTAACAAGACTTTTCACCACGCCAGAAATCTACGAAGTAATGCAAAAAATGAACGACCTCGACGAAAGTCTCCGCCAACAGATAGAAGAAGGTGTTGTTAATAAAGAAACGCCTACATTGCGCTATCTTGACTATGTTGGCGGACGCATTGTGCCGTGCAGCCGCACCAAGATTGCAATATCAAACACGCTGACAATTAAACCCGGTTCACGTTGCGTTGTTACGGGATTTCAGACTGGTCCAAAAACGCAAATTGCACAAACGATAAAGGAAATTGACAACATAATCACTTCCACTCCCGGTTACAAGCAAAATGAGATTTTCGAAATAGAAACCGAAGCCGTTGTGGACATAATTCACAAAATTCGTAGCACCTACGTATATGACGAACAACCCGACCGTCAATGGCAAAATTTTGGTCTTGATTGGAACGAAAACGATATGATTTCCACCTTGGCTTGGTGTACACGTAAAACTGGCGGCACAATGCTCTGCCTACACCACACGGGACTCAACGCTTCGCGTTTCCGCAAAGACGACCCTACAAAATTTATGACCGCTCCTGATACAGGTCGTACTGACTTAAAACTTGCCCGCGAAAGTGCAATTGACAAGCCCGTCATAATACTCCTCAGAGAGGAAGGCACAACAGAGCAAGGTTGGCGCGGAACTCCGTTCTATTGGCCAGTTTTGGTGGCGCAGCAAAACATTCAAAGTTCGTATTTCACACTCGACAACAACAAGAAGAAAAAAGAGTACATACCGCTCGACCACAGCATTATTGCCGACATCAATCCCGAAGAAATGTTGAGCCTTACGCTCGAACAATTGCCATTCGACGATATAGAATCGGGCGAAAAAACATTTGAACTTCGCAATGTCCGCGACACCACGGCTTCAACATTATTGGAAAAATCCAAACAAGGCGACTTTATTCTCAGTCCTGACACCGACCAGTCGGCACTCACTGCGGGTTTCAACTCTTTGAACAATGGTATTTTCCCGTTTGTTCCCAAAAAGTTCAAATATCTGCATTTCCGCACCTCACGTGACGGCAAGGCAAACCAAATGCTCGTAGAACTTAACCCTGAACAGCCTGTATGTTTCGGCTATTCGCGTCCAAAAAGAATGTATGTTACTGACGTACTCAAAAAGAACCACGAAATCACAGGATTTTCAGACGATACATTTGTAAATTGGTGGTTGGTTTACAACATCCGTCCAATACGCGTTCACCGTTACGGAGAGACACTGCGTTTTATCACTCCTAAGCCATTCAACGACCCAGGCGAACTCAACCTTGGAATGCTTTGGGACGAAGAGGAAATAAAAACTACTGATGAGAATGGCGACTCAATAGCCACCGCAGAAACACAGCAAGGCTACTCTACGGACGAAATCATCGCACACAACAATAATATAACCGTTATTGATATTCCTGAAATTGACAACCAAAATTCAATGTCATTATGTATGCCTATTGACGGTGTATATTGGATTGAAGGTCGCAACGGTTATCTTCTCAGTGGTACGGTAGAGTATGGACAAATTGAACTCGGCGACACAATCTACCTCAGCAACGGTTTGTATGGCGTTGTTGATGAGTTCGACAATAACGCTGCAATTGCCACTCCGGGCGACAAAGTCGGAATACTTGTATCAGGTATCAAAAAAGGAGAATTGGACGGCGTAGAAAATTTGATAGTACAATAATTTAGTCAAAATTTTAAAACTTAATCATATATGGAAAATCAACATTTTAAAATGCCAGTCAATGAAGTGTTTCATATTTCAGGTCGTGGCTACATGTTTTTGGGTTGCATAGAATCGGGTACAGTTGATTTGGGCGACGAAGTTGTTTTGAATAACGGTTTGAAATCGTTTGTAAATGGTATTGAAACAGACAAAAAAGTTATTGAAAACATTTTCAATATTACAACAGAAAGCGAAATAGTAGGACTTCTTCTCGGTAGTATTGCGCCAAAATCACTTACAGATTTTGATAATCTCGTTATTGAAAGCATTGACACAGAACGAAATCATTGCGAAATTTCCGTTACCGAGCAATCGCCGCTCAAAGGCAAAGGCATCATCGTAAAAGGCAAAATTCTTTCGGGCAGCATTAACGTTGGCGACCCAATAATTTATGCCGAACCAAGCGATGGAATTTTTCAAACTGCCTCCGTTGACGCTATCGAAACCGACGGCAAATCTGTTGATACCGCCTCACAAGGTCAGATTGTTGCCCTTAATTTCAAAGGTCTGACAATGCGGGCTAAGTTCGACAAAGTGATTAAACGCTAACTAATTGATTAACATTCAGGGCGAGGATTTTTATCCTTGCCCTTTTAAAAATGAAATTATGAAAAACAAATACACATTCAGCGACCTTTGCTATGATGTTTTGGCAAAGGAAAACGCGCCTCTAACACCTGACGCTATTTGGAAAAAAGCCGTTGAGATTGGCTTGGACAAGCAACTTGGCACTACGGGCAAAACGCCGTCTGCATCTATCGGCGCACGTCTCTATGTTGACATCCGCGACAATGGTGAAGAATCTAAATTTGTTCAGGTTTCCAAACGTCCCGCCCTGTTTATGCTGCGCGGCAACGACTTGAAAAAAGCCGACATAGAAAAAGCCGTTGAAAAACAGGAAATTGCCGCCGAAAAAATCACAAGCACATACAACGAGCGCGACCTTCATCCGCTATTAGTGAAATATGTAAATACAAATCAGCATTTTAAGTGCTATACTAAGACCATCTTTCACGAAAACTCGGCAAAAAAGATTCAAGGTTTCAACAAGTGGTTGCACCCCGATTTGGTAGGCGTTTACTATCCTTTCAACGATTATGAAACATCAACAACCAACTTGCAGAAATCATTATATGTCAATTCGATCAAGATGTTTTCGTTTGAGATGAAAAAAGAGTTGAACTTTGCTCATCTTCGAGAATATTTCTTTCAGGCTGTATCAAATTCATCGTGGGCAAACGAAGGCTATCTTGTAGCGTTGAAAATCGACGAAGATCCTGAATTTCAAACGGAACTTCAAAGGCTTTCAAACTCATTTGGCATAGGCATTATCAAACTTGACGCTGAAAATATTGAAGATTCCGAAATAATTTGTCCCGCCCGTTATCGTGAAATCATTGATTGGGACACTTTGAACCGTTTGGTAGAGGATTCTCCCGATTTCAAAACCTTTATCACCAACGTTAACGACAGCATCACCATCAAGAAAGCCAAGAAAAACGAATACGATGAAATACTTGATGACGATAAATATGAAAAGCATATCAAGGATAAGAAAATAATTTAAAAATCCGCAGGAACATAGTTTTCTGTGGTAATTTTTAACAAATTAAACATCAATAAATTATGGGATATCAGTCATACGAAGAGTGGAGAGACGAAACGGCTGAATTTTTCGACCATTTGTCGGACGAAGAGTGGAAAGAAAAATACGGGTATTCGTGCGAAAAAGCACGTTGTTTCGGTTGGTATATGGAAGACGAATTAGTGCGCATCGATGATGAAGGAAACGTCTTTGTGAAATCCCCAGACAACAAGTACACGGACTATAAACGTGGCAATACCATAAAAGACCACAGATGGTTTCATTCGATAATCAGCCGTCCCGAGGTTAACGAAATCTCCAAGGAACAATACGACAACTACGGCGTCACTTGGCGTTATGCCGGTTTGCCCGGCGACCCATCTGGTTCCGAAATTGTATATCTAACAGCAGCAAACAAATAACCAAATTTCAATACAATGCCAAAATCCAAACACCCATACTATTACGACAAGGAATACAGCAAGCCCATCATCAGCCGTATCAAACCCGAAGCGTTTTTGGTTAAAGACCCTTCGCTATCGGATATGGATGCTCCATTTTACAAATGGTTAGAGAAAAACCATTTTCAACATGCGTGGCACAAAGGGCATTATGATAGTTGTCCATGGGTATTCATCAATATCACTAATAAGTTGTATGCCTACGGCATGCCGGGTGTAGAAATCATTAAACCCATTGGCGATCATGCCATTACAATCGATGAGTTTATGCAAATCTACAATATTTACGAAAAGTATAAGGGATTGAATACTTTGGAATTTGAAAAAACAGAATCAGAATTAGAACAAAATACATAGTCAAAACAATAAAAAAATAATCCCCAAGTGCCAAAAATGTGTAAATTTACACATTTTTTGCACCTATTTTTGTGGGGTTTTACACATTTTTGGCACTTAGCACTTTTTTATTCCACACTTTTGAGCCCTACCACCGAGGCAATAAGCGTGGTGAGGAAAAAGATTTTCCAAAACGACACGGGCTCTTTGAAGACAAAGAGCGAAATCAGCACTGCGCCCACAGCACCAATTCCCGTCCAAACAGGGTAAGCAACGCCAACCGAAATGCCTTGCACCGCCTTTGCCAAAAGCACCGCGCTCAAAACATACAACACTCCAAACGCTGAAATCCACGCCCACCATTGGGCATCATCCATCGAAATTTTAGCCTTGCCGAGGCAAAATGTAAAGGCCGTTTCGCACAGCCCTGCGGCAATAAGAAAAATCCAACTCATAACAAAAAACGCTTTCCGAGGGCTGCATAAATATCACGGCGACTCCTTCCGAAGCGAGGACAAAGGTAAGGAAAAGAATGGAGAAAAGATTGTGATTGTTTGATAATCTTTTGTAAGTTTGCAAGCGAACTTAAACGTTACATCTATGACCAATAACGCCCCGATAGTAATCTACCAAACCGCCGACGGACAGATGCAAATCGATGTCCGTATGGAGAATGAAACTGTATGGCTTAGTGCCAACCAAATGGCAAAACTATTTGATAAAGAGGAGTCTAATATTCGACGCCATATTATCAATGTTTTTAAGGAAGGTGAACTTTCAAAAGATAATAACGTGCATTTTTTGCACGTTAATAATGTAAAGAAACCTGTTCCTTTTTACACTCTTGACGTTATTATCTCCGTTGGCTACCGCGTAAAAAGTCAACGCGGCACTCAGTTTCGTATTTGGGCAAACAAAGTCTTGAAAGATTACCTCATCAAAGGTTACGCCGTAAACAACAACCTTTCAAAACAGAAATACGATGATTTGAGCAACCTTGTAAACGTTCTTGGTCGCACGATAAAGACGCAGGAAAAACTCACTTCCGATGATGCAACGGCTCTTATCGACGTTGTTTTAAACTACAACTATGCCCTCGACACGTTGGATAATTACGATTACGAGCGATTGAAAATAGACAAGACAACCAAGGAAGAACCCTTCCACGCCACTTACGAAAACGCAATGGCGGCTATCAACGCATTAAAAGCCAAATTCGGAGGAAGTGCACTATTCGGCCACGAAAAAGACGAGTCGTTCAAAAGTTCCATCGGTCAGATTTATCAAACATTTGGCGGCGTGGAACTTTATCCCTCGGTGGAGGAAAAAGCGGCAATGTTGCTCTATCTTGTTACCAAAAACCATTCTTTTAGCGATGGCAACAAACGTATTGCCGCAACGCTTTTCCTGTGGTTTATGGATAACAACCACTTACTTTACAATTCCGATGGTTCCAAGCGAATTGCCGACAACACCCTTGTTGCCCTCACACTAATGATTGCTGAAAGCCGTACCGAGGAGAAAGATACAATGGTAAAGGTTGTTGTTAACCTTATAAATCAGGATAATTAATCACCGCTCTTCATACATCTTTGGAACAAAAAGCATATTCAATGTTGGCAGTTGATAAAATCCATTTTTGCATATTACAAAAACCACCTCCGCTTTGCACATCACTTTTGTAACGCCTTGGGGATTAAAATTAAATGCAAATAGTAGTATATCAAATAGTTGTATCGAAATTTCAGATTTGTTCACTTCAAAAAGTTAGGCTATAACCCCAAAAAAAATCGAGTTATAGCCAAAAATTTATTACACATATAGCCAATAAAAAAAACTCCTCAATCGAATACGATTTTAAAATTATTGACTATATTTGCCAAAACAAAATTGAATAATGGCAACAAAAAAGAAATACGACTTTTTTATAAGTTATCGCCGTGCAAATAACGGCACTGTATGCGGCAGTTTCCTTGTGGGATTGCTTAGCGACTATAATGTTTTTTATGATGTAGACTCAATTACCGAGGGCAAATTCGACGAACAAATTCGCAAGGCCTTGGAAAATACCGAACGGTTTATACTTGTGGTAACCGAAGGAGCGTTCGACCGTCCCGAAGTGCCTGGCAAACGTGATTGGTATTACGAGGAAATAGGTTTGGCAATCGAAACCGTTGGTTTAGACCGTATTACGCCTGTGATTTTTAGCGGAACATTTAACGAGGATGTTCTTCCACCATCGCTTAAAGGTCGCGGATTGCGTTCGTGTCAAACCGTGAAATATGTGGCTGAATACGCAAAATATTTCAAAGATGAGTTTTACAATCATTTTGGACTCAACAATCCGTCTTCGTCGAAAAATGTGGATTCGCCCACCCGCGAACAAGTGGAAGACGATGACTACGACAATGAGGAATACGATGATGAGGATTATTACGAAGAGTATGAATATGACGACATTGAAGAACTGAAACAAGAAGCCGCCAAGGGCAATCACGCCGCCCAAAACACTCTTGGAGATTGTTATTTTGATGGCGAGGATGTCCGCAAAAACTACAAAGAGGCAGTTAGATGGTATCGCGCCTCGGCAGAACAGGGCAACTCTTGTGCACAATATAGTCTTGGATATTGCTATTACATGGGCAATGGCGTAAAGGTAGACAACGATGAGGCTTTCCGTTGGTTCAAAGAGTCTGCCGAACAGGATCATTCCACCGCTCAATGCTATGTAGGGCACTGTTATTACAATGGTTTCGGCGTAAAGAAAAGTTTGAAAGAGGCTGTTAAATGGTATCGTTTATCGGCAGAACAAGACGACCCCGAAGGTTTAAACGCTCTTGGCAATTGCTATTACGAAGGCGATGGTGTGGAGCAAGATTACAAAGAGGCTACAACACTATACAAAAAGGCGGCAGATCAGGAAGATGCAATTGGTCAATTCAACCTTGGCACTTGCTATTATTATGGCGATGGCGTTAAGGAAAACACCAAAAAGGCTTACGAACTTATTAGTGCCTCTGCCGAACAAGAGTACGATGAGGCTATCAAATTTTTAGAGGAAAACGAATTTTAAATCAAAGACTTATGGAATTTTTTCAACTTGCAAAAGAACGTTATTCGTGCCGTATGCTTACCGATAAGCCGGTGGAACAGCAAAAGATAGATAAGATAATAGAATGTGCCAACCTTGCCCCCACAGGCGTTGACAAACAGCCGTTTAAACTTTGGCTTATGCAGAGTGCCGAGGCTGTGGAAAACATCAAAAAGGTAACAACCTACACTTTTGGTGCAAATCTCTTTTTGGTGGTAGGCGGCAATCCCGAAGAGGCGTGGGTAAGGAGTTTCGACAACCGCAACATTGCCGACGTGGATGCTTCGATTGTTGCCACACACATAATGCTTGCCATTCACGATTTAGGTTTAGCCAGCACTTGGGTAGGCAAATTTGATGCTCCGCAATTAAAAACCCTCTATCCCGAAATGTCAGCCTACGACCTTATCGCCATTTTTCCGATAGGTTATCCCGCCGACAACGCCGCTCCCGCACCAAAGCATTTTATTCGCAAAAGTGTGGAGGAGATATTGGAGAGGAAATAGGATATTATTTACTCTCAAAATAATCAAAAATACGGTTCATTTCGGAACATCCTTGACTATAACAAGTGATATTATCGAACTGAACCGCATTTTTTCGTGCCTTTTTTAGTCCGCTATCACCACCAAGACGTTCGTAAATGTCGGGATGATTGTTGTAATAATCTTCTTTTTTTGAGTAGTTGGCAAGAGCGGGAATTTTTTTAAGATCGGGATAAAGCGCAGCAAAATCGGCATAATGCTTTGATGTTTTATTGAAATGCAACAGATACCAATATTCCAAGCAAGGATTATTAACTACCAAAAGAATATTCTTCATCCATCCGTATTTTTTTATTTGCTGTCCCGACAATTTGTCATCTTTTGCTAACAAATACTTTTGATACAGTTCGTTGAATTTTGACATTTCACCAGCATCCTTCAATGGTTCATCTAAGTCAAAAATCAATATTACATAAGAATAGTCTTCGTCTAATTTTGCTTTTGCCAAATCAAATAAATCTTGAACTTTTTTGTGTGACGGTAGTTCAGGTTTAATTTTCACATTTTTGAGTGCCGCGCAAGGATAATGCTCCTTAACTTTTGCCATATACCACTTCTCGTCCTTACCGTCAACAACAAGGGCAATAGATTCTTTTGACGGTCTTTTTTTAAATTGCCTTGCCATCGGTTTCAATAGTTTTAGAATTAGCAATATATGTATCACCTAATCGTGGTATTGCGCCCAAACGTCCGGCACGATAAAAGTTGTATCTATTTGAAGAATCGCGCAATACATCGCTACCAAAATCAGCCAAAGAATACAACTCTGTTGCGCCCTCGTCGTTTTTTTCGGTAAACCAAACAATATCATCGCGAAACATATCCTTATCTGCCAAAAATTCTCGTGAATGTGTTGTGAATACTATCTGCGATTCTTTTGCATTGTGCAAGAATGTAGTAATAAAATGTGTGTAAAGGTCGGGATGAAGGCGACATTCAAGTTCGTCGATTACAGCGCAATGAGGTTTGTCTACCAGTTCTAACAAAAGTCCTGAAAGTTCAAAATATCGCTGTGTACCACCTGACTCTTGTTCAAAATCAAACGGTATTATGCCATCTTTCCCTCTATGTGAAAGACGTACAACTATATCATCAAAAGTCTGATAATCAGAAATGTCATTGTCTCCATCTAATATTCTGATTATTGGAATACTCTTTTTCTTTCTTTCTATAAGAAAATGAGAAATACCAATATCCGCTTTTTGCAATTGCTTTGTCATCATTGATTTATCAATGTAATCGGATTCTAACAAACGCGTTACAGCAGCAATAGTAAATGCGTTTGTCGGCAACACATAACTGTTCAACCACATAACAATTTCTTGCATCCACGGAATATCCACATTACTACTTTGAAATGCTCCAAAAACTGTTCGATTATGAATTAAATTGACATTTAAAGCACGTGAGTTGGAATTAGAGCGGAATTTTTCGCCCCACTTAATTGTCGAAAGACGCGATTGAATGTTGGTAGTTCTTTCATAAACTTTATGCGAACGCAATTCTCCAATCGGATGCCTTTGAAGAAATTCATAAGTTATCATATCGTTATTGAAGTGTACTTCGTAACGATATTTCTGTTCTCCACAAAGAAAATTAATAATTATTATTGAATCTTGTTTAGCGAATTCTTTATCCAACGCAAATTTGGCATATTCAATCTTGGATTGTTTGTTTTCACAAGGAAATATCATCAATTTTAGAAATAAATCAAACGCCTTGACAACATTACTTTTCCCCGAGGCATTAGCACCAAGAATTACAGCCATCTTCAAAATTCTGTAATCACCTTTCTTTACCACGTAATAATCTTCAAGATGCGTATCCTTTGAGGCCTCAAACGAAATGGTTTGTGGCTCGCGTATTGACCTAAAATTCGATATGGTAAAATCTAATATCATTTTGCGTTCGTCTGTATTATTTATGGTTTAAAGTCGTGATTTTTGCAATCACTCTGCAAATTTAGAGACTTTATCGCAAAAATGCAAATTTTTTATCAATTATTTTCTTGTTGACAGGTGGGATTTTTTGTTGTTTTGTTAATAATTGTTAATACTTACTTTTTGTGTGGTTTGAGATTAATTATTTTCGGATATTTGCACAATTAAAAACAACTAAAAAAACATATATGCTACAACTAAACCATGTTACCAAAAATTATGGTAATTTTTGTGCGGTAAACGACCTTTCGTTTGTGGCGGAAGAGGGAAAAATTATTGGATTGATTGGTCCCAACGGCGCAGGAAAGTCTACCACTATCCGCATGATTATGAATATTTTGCAGCCCGACAGCGGCGAAATCCTTTTTTATGGCAAACCTTATACCGACGAAGATAGCGACCTCATAGGTTATCTCCCCGAAGAACGAGGACTTTATAAAAAACAGAAAGTGAGCGATATGCTGCGTTATCTCGGTTCGCTCAAAGGTATGACTCAACCAAATATCGAAACCCAAATTGATTTTTGGCTCAATAAGTTCGGTCTTGCAAAGTGGAAAAACGAAAAAATAGATGCCCTATCAAAAGGAATGTCGCAAAAGATTCAGTTTATTTCTGCCGTAATGCATTTGCCCAAAGTGATTTTCTTGGATGAACCTTTTTCGGGTCTCGACCCTGTTAGTTCCGACCAACTTTTGGAGGTGATAAAAGAACTCAAAAACCAAGGGCGCATTATTTTGTTTTCTACCCACGTGATGGAAACCGCCGAAATTATTTGCGACCATATCATTATGCTCAACCACGGCAAAAAAATCTTAGACGGCACTCTGTGCGATATTAAACGTCAGTTTGGCAGCGACACCATTACGCTCACATGCAGCGGAAATCATAGTTTTTTGTCGTCGATAGATGCTGTGGCAGATGTTTCGGAACGTGGACACGAACTCAATATCTCGTTTAAAAAAGATTCCGACATCAACGCCCTGATGGTAGAAATTGTTAATCTTGCTTTACAAAATAATTGCACCATTAGTAGCATTAAGGTAGATGAACCGTCGCTTCACTCGATATTTGTGAGCATTGCCGCCGACACCGATGAAAAATCTAACTCTCAAAAATCTAATTAGTTATGAAGACAAAAATTAAACACGTTATAAAATTTGAATTTATTCGTTTGGTAAAAACCAAGGCATTTCTTGTGGGACTTTTGCTTGCGCCAATTTTTATGGGTGTAATTATGGCTGTGTCGATGTATTTAGCCCAACAATCTGCCGACCCTACCAAAGAGGATATTACCATTGGTATACAATCTCCTGTGGCGGATTCGTCGTTTGCTGATGTAGTGACTTCGATGCGTGCTATGGGCTGGAAAACCGAGGAAAATTCCTCCTCCGCCGACCTTCGCCAAATGGTTTTAGAAGGCAAAATTAAGGGTTACATCGAATTTGACAGCACCAAAGGTTTTGGGTACTATTCCGACAATCTCGCCAATCTAACCATCACCAACACAATCAACGGTTTTGTGCAGGCAATAAGCCGAAGAAAAGATATTCAGCAATTGGGTCTCGACGATAGTCAGGTGGCAAAAATTCTCAACCCCGAATCGCTTCACACATACAAAATTAGCGTTGATAATCCCGAAACTGCCGAATCGTCGAATGCCACCGCAGAATTTGGCGTAAAGGCAATTTGCGGATCGGTATTTTTTATGCTCTTTTTTATGTGCATTTTGATGTTTTCGATTAATGTGGGACGTTCGGTTTTGGAAGATAAATCAACCAAAATAGCCGACGTTTTGCTTACATCTGTTAAGCCCGAAGAATTGCTTGCAGGCAAAATTATTGGCATTTGCGCAGCGGGACTTTTGCAAATTTGCGTTTGGCTGTTGATGGGTCTTGGCACATTGTTGTTTGTAGATTTGCCCGAATTTGCAAGTGTGTTTAATATTATAACTCCTTCGTTTATAATACTTTCGTTGGTATATTTTATATTTGGATTTGCCGCCGCCACATCAATTTATGCAGCCGTTGGCTCAATGTCAGAAACCGACCAGCATTTTAATCAATTGATTGGTTATGTGCAATGGATCATTGTGTTACCCGCTTGTTTTCTTGGTGTTATGATTCAAAATATGGAATCCACCTTTGCCCAAGTGCTGTCGATGATACCGATAGTTTCGTCGGAGATTATGCCCTTCCGATTGATTTTTGGTGGAGTATCTACTTGGGAGATAGTGGTAAGTCTGGCAATTTTAATCATTTCTTGTTTCTTGATAATAAAAGCCGCCGCCAAAATATTCCGCAATGGCATTATGCATCAAGGCAAAGAGTTTGGTTTTAAAGATGTTGCCGCATTGCTCAAAGCAAAAAATTAGTTTATATAAACGTTATATTAAAAATATAAAACAAATACCGCTTTACAAATAAGACTAATAGCACAATCATTGAGATAGTAAAAACCGATACAGGGTTGGAGAACAGCATAAACAGCAAAAATGTAACGGCATAGATAATGGATAATGCTATGTCGAACAATGCATGAAAACCCTCCGCCATTCCGTCGCCGGCAGGGTCGCTGTGGGTAGATGCTACATATGTACATCTGCACCAAATATAATATCCAAAGCCAAGCACTATGGCACCCGCAACGCAATTCCATTTTGCCGCTAAATAGATTAGCCCAAATAACACTGCGCCTACCACAAGCAAAAATAGGGATACCCAAGTTTTTTCACTGAGTTTCATAATAAAACGTTATTTGTTAAACTCACCAAGAATATCTTTAAACTCCTGCGGAATCATCGATAGAATTTTGTCGGTGATTGCTTGCGGGATTTTTTTGTAGAATGCCTCTGCAATGCCGCCGGTGATGCAAACAAGAGTGTCGGTGTCGCCGCCGAGCGAAACTCCAAGACGTATGGCAGATTCAAAATCCGTGCTGTCGAAAAACGCCGTCATTGCCTCAGGTACAGTGCCTTGACACGAACCGTCGAAATGATATTTTGGGCGAATGTCGTCGCATGTGCGGGTTAAATCGTAGCCGAATGTTTGGGTAATGTAATCTTTGATTTCTTGTTTTGATTTGCCTGTGCGGGCAAGGAAAATAGCCGCCGCCGTTGCCTGTGCGCCCTTGATGCCTTCGGGGTGATTGTGTGTAATTTCGGCAGAACGTTTGGCTATTTCGAGGGTTTCTTGCAAAGTGTCGAACGCCCAACCCACGGCAGAAACACGCATAGCCGAGCCGTTGCCCCATGAGTTGTAAGGATGTCGCCCGGATGGTGATTTTGAGGGGAATTTTTCGTCGTAAGTGTGAAGTTGTTCGGGATGAAACACCCAACGTTCAAACCCTCCGCCGTATGCTCCCATAGGGTCGGGGTAACGTGTGCACATATCTACAAGACATTCTTCTAATTTTTCAAAAGTATGTTGCTTGTCGACAACGAGCCATTTAGCCACAGCCACGGTTACAATTGAGTCGTCGGTAAATTCACATTCCGGGGCGAAAAGCGGAAAATCAACCGACTTATGGTTGTGAAATTCGTATATCGAACCTACTGTATCGCCTATTACTGAGCCTAATATCATAGTGGGGAGGGGGTTGGTTGGTGAGATTATTTACTTGCGAACACACAAATGTATCCATCGGGGTCTTGAACTGCAAATTCGCTTGTTCCGTAGAATGTTTTGTGAAGGTCGTTGACAATTTTGAAATTGTTAGTTTTGGCGGCGTTGTAGTTGTTTTCTATATTTTCTGTTTGCATAAAAAGGGTTAAAGTAGCACCGAGTTGTTTGCCGGCTAACGGGGCAAATTCTTGCATACCGCTGTTTTTTTCTTGCAACATTATTTCTACATTGCCACTTGCCACAGATGCCCAAATAGGGTTTTCGGCATCAGGAATAACTTGCTCTGCCTTAAAGCCAAATTTCTCATAAAATGCAATCGACTCTTTAACACTTGTTACAAATAGGTTGGGACTTAGTTTAATCATATTTAGTATTTTTTTATTAATGTAAATTGTTGTTTATATGGTTACAAAGATAAATCTTTTTTTCGGTTTGAGAAATTTTTCATGGAGGATTTTTTATAAAAAAGGCCAGCAACTTGCTGGCTTTTTTTGTCAACGACTCGTTTAAGATTTAAAATTTGTGGAATCTCTGCAAATGTTTATGCTAATTCATTCTTTACAGCATTATTGAGTTCGGGTGATGCTTTTTTATCATTGAAAGATTCAAAAAATTCGGCTTTGACGAGCCAGGCAAAACTAAATGCCCAAAGCATGATGGCTTCGTTGATGAGTGTCCAATAGCCGGGGAAACCGCAACATGCCGATATCACTTGGTTGAGCATAAAAACTACTATTACGCCGGCACAGGTGTAATAGATTTTGTTGCGGAGTTTCTTTTCGGGGGTCATGGTGTCGTCGCCTTTGCTCTGTGTAAAATTGTAGCCTACCATTATGGCAAAACTTATAAACATAAGGCATGCAAAGGTGCAATGGATTTTGAAACTTGTGCCACATTCTAAGCCCAAAAGTCCTGTAATTTCGATTCCCTCGTGTCCGCACGGAAAAACTATTATGCCCATGGCACTTATGCCGGAGATGATGGTTAAAATTTTGTCGCTGGCATTGTAGCCGATGTACGACAAAAACATTACAGCCATTGAGAACAATACTCCAATCATGCAAATTTGCGAGTTGGCATAGTAGGTCATACTTATTGAATACCACCATTTTGGGTCAACGATTTGCGAATTATCTCCCAAAAGTCCAAAGCCAATTGCGCAGGGTGCCAAAAAGAAACCTAACAATCCTAAGATTCTTTTTTGGAAAACCATCAGTTCTTTTTTTGATGTACTTACCATTGTTTAATTGTTTAAATTTTAATAGTTTAACGATGTTTTAATAAATTTTTTCTTTGCCACAAATATAAGGCTATTTTTGATGTAATGCAACAAAGTTGATACTTTTTTACCATTCTTTGGCTACCCAATCAACAGTTATAAATCTGATAAGTTGACCGTTGCTGTCGAGGATACCCCATTTTTTGTTTAATGTGGCAAAGATTACACCTTGATTTACAAATACATCATCGTAGATTGGTGGAACAATTATTTTGCCCGTGGAGTTGATTAAGCCCATACGTCGGTTGTTTTCTACGATTGCATAGCCGTAACGGTCGAAGGGATAGGCAAATGAGAATTGCGGCTCTACTACAAAATTGCCTGTGGTGTCGATATATCCCCATCCCGTTTTGTAGAAAACCATTGCTAAGCCGTTGTTGCTAAACAGATGAGCCTCGCCGAATTTTGGTTCTATAACCCATTTGCCCGTGGTGTCGATGTATCCGTATTTGCCTTTGTAGGGGACTGGTGCCCAGCCGTTTGACCCAAATGCAGGATTATCTTTGTCTTCGAACTTTTGCTCTATTGCCCATTCGCCCGAGGTGTTGATAAAGCCAACATAACCGTTGAGACGTACCGTTGCCAAATCAAATTGGTTGAAAGGAAATGCAATGTCAAATTTTGGTTCAATAACCCATTTGCCTGTGGTGTCGATATATCCGTATTTGTCGTGATATTTTGCCACTCCCAAACCGTTGTTGCCAAACTCTGTAACATCTTGAAACTGCGGTTCTATCACCATTTTGCCTGTGGTGTCGATAAATCCCCATTTCTCGTTGATGCAAACGGGGCAGATGTTAAATTGGTTGAACTTACGTGCGTATTGAAACTGAGGCTCAATGATGATTTTGCCGTTACTATTCAAAAATCCGCATTTAGAAGGCTCACCATCTTTGTAAACTGTTGTAAAACTTGCCAATCCGTTGTCGGCAAAATCGCCCAAAAATCTGTACACCGGCTCCACCACAAGGTCTCCTTTTTTGTTGACATATCCATATGTTTCGTGAAATATATCACCAACCGAAACCTTAGCCAAACCATTGTTGCAAAAGCCGTTGCATTTATAAAACTGAGGTTCAATTACCCAATTGCCATCAATGTCGATAAATCCATTTTTGCCATCGCTACAAGCGGCGAAAAGAGTGATGTCGCTATCATTTTGTGCAGCAACAATGTTTGATGAGGCTGTGATGAGGCCTGCGATTAATAGTTCTTTGCTCATGGTAGTAGGGTTTGTGGGGACAAAGATAAGGTTTTTTTTCCATTTCCCATTCCACCCAATTCATTTATCCCTTATATTTGCGGAAAAATTTTTTTGACGATGAATCGCGAAAAAGAGATTTACAAAGTTACCCTTGTGGGTGGGGCGGTGAATATGTTGCTACTACTGTTTAAGTTTGTGGCTGGTATTCTGGGACATAGCGCGGCTATGATTGCCGATGCTACGCACTCGCTGAGCGATTTTATTACCGATATTGTGGTGATTATCTTTGTGAAAATCAGTAGCATGCCTAAGGATAAAAGTCACGATTACGGTCACGGAAAATATGAAACTCTCGCCCTTACAATTATCGGAATTGCCCTTTTGGCGGTGGCTGTGGGCATTATTTTCAAGGGTGCAGGAAGCATTTGGGCGTGGCTTCACGGCGAAACTCTCGAAGCACCGGGAATGTTGGCTCTCTATGCCGCTTTGCTGTCGGTGGTGCTGAAAGAGGCGGTTTATCGTTATTCAATTATTAAGTCTAAAAAGTTGGATTCCAAGGCAGTGGAGGCAAATGCGTGGCACCATCGTAGCGATGCACTTTCGTCGTTGGGAACGGCTGCGGGCATTGGCGGAGCGATATTTTTTGGCGAAAAATGGACTATTCTCGATCCGGCTGCGTCGGTGATTGTGGGCGTGTTTATCCTAAAAGTGGCTTACGACCTACTCAAAAACGGCATTGGCGACCTTATGGAACAGTCGTTGCCCGATAAGGTGGAGGACGAAATTCTTGCAATGGTGTCGTCGGTGGAGGGCGTTTCTGAGCCGCACGACCTTCGCACTCGTCGCATTGGAAACCATTATGCCATTGAACTTCATATACTTATGGACGGAAACATTACTCTCAACGAGGCTCACGACAAGGCCGACGAAATTGAGGAACTTCTGCGCCGTCAATATGGCAACGAAACCCATGTGGCTGTGCATGTGGAGCCAATGGAAGAAAAATAATCTCGAAATATTGACTTTTTAAAAATCTTTTACGATATTTGTAACCGAAAGGCCAAGGGAAACTTACTTCACAGAACCTGTTAAGTTTTTCAGTTTCCCAATTGCCTTTCTTTTTTAATATGCTGAAAATGGATAGGTTACAGATACAAAAAGTGGCATTGCGGCAGAGGGCGTTGTTTATTGACGATGCCTTTTCGGTTAATGATTTTGGCGAATGTGCGGCTGATTTTTGTGCCGAAATGCTTAAACTCGGATATGTTCCCGATGAAAATCTTTTGCGTGCATTAAATGGTGTTAATGCTGAGCAACTCGCTGAAATTTACTCTGTTGTGAAAGAAGGTCTCAACCTCAACAGCAATTGGACTCCGCTTGTAAAAGATTGGCTAAAACCCACTGGCGAAAGTCGTATCGACCATCTGATTACTGCGTTTGTAAATTCGGTGTCCACTTTAAAAGATAAATTGCACGGTGTACGTCTGCCATGCGGACACTTGATTCCCGAAGGTACTTTTCCAATTGAGCGTTACAACGGTTGCCCTTTTTGCGGCACTCCTTTTGAATTTTCTGATAAGATTTACAAAGGTCAAGGTTCTAAACATAAATTGTTAACATTGTGGACGTTGACCGATGTAAACAAATACTTTCACAATCTTTTGAATTCACCCGTTGCGATGGATGCCACTCAACGCGATAGCCTTAATATATTGTTGCACAATTTGCCGTTACCGTCTGATGTTCAGATAGTTGTAAAAGAGACAGTTGCAATGGTTGTTGATGTGCTTTTAGAGCAAGGCAAACCCGATTTGGCGGCTGAATACTTTACTTCGCCAAACGATATTTTGCGGTATCTTTGGTATAAAAAAACATTGCAAATTCAAATTATAAAACCCTCAATATTAATTGATAACGCCAAAAAATCTACGAGTTGGTATTGTGGAATGCCGGTGGCAGAAAAACAAGAAAAAGAGAATTGTGCCGCCGCCGAAAAACGCAAAGAATTGAAACTGCATTATTCACGCTCAATGTGCCGTATTGTGGCTCGTTGGATTAATGATTTGAAAATGTCTGCCGAAGTCGCCGCTGAAATTATGCACCCAAAACGTGGTATGTGGGTAAGGTTTATTCGTGCGTTGAGGCTCAATGAATTTGCCAAACAAAAAGGTTTTGAAAATCTTAGAAAATTGCTCGATATTTTTTATCGTGGCGACTATAAAGTTTGGCAAGGTGAGGTAGATAAATTGCTGTTAAAAAACGATATAGATGGTGCATTAAGACTTTTGCAACAACGTCCCGGAAGTTTTGCACGTCAACTTTTTAGTGTAATAATTCGCAATGCAAACGCCGAAAATGTAATTGATAGTTTTGCCCAAATTGCACCTCAAATTGCTCCGCGACTGTTGGTTACACTTGGAATGTATGCCGAATCGTATTTTGACAATTCTAAAATTCGCACCGTTAAAGTTATTACAGGCAAATCAAAAAACATTGAAAATCCATTTAATCTTCAATATTTTGCCGACGAAGATATTAAATGCATAATTGCCTCAATACAAAAGGTTTACGCCGATGTTACATTTCAGCGTTTTAAGAATACACCAACTAATGCAAAAACAATTTATATCGACCCGCAACTGTTTGATATTCCGCTGTCTATCGGTGAACGCAGTGCAAATATACAAGACACCGATTGCGCATTGCTGGGTACAAAATTTGATTTACAGGGCGACAAAATTCGATTGTTTATGCATTGGGGCAAAGGTCTTCCGGCGCAACATTTGGATATGGATTTGAGTGCAAGGATTGTTTACCAAACCGGCGAACCTCAGGAGTGCTGTTATTACGAACTTACATTGCCGGGAGCGCAACATTCGGGCGATATTCGTCAAATACCCGACCAAATCGGGACGGCTGAATTTGTGGAACTTGACATTCCCGTTCTTCGTCAGCAAAATGCTAAATATGTGGTGTTTACGTGCAACGCATATTCCGATGGAAATCTTTCGCCAAACCTTGCAGTAGGGTGGATGGATTCAAAAAATCCAATGAAAGTTTCCGACGAAACCGGCGCGGCATACGACCCTTCGTGCGTGATTCATCAAGTGAGAATTTCGTCTTCTACATTGTCGAAAGGATTGGTTTTCGGCGTGTTAGATGTGCAAACTTCTAAGATAACTTGGCTTGAAATGCCTTTTGAAGGCCAAATGGCTCGAAACCTCGATCTTAAAACTTTGGAAGGTTATTTGCAAAAACTTTCTGCACGCACTAAAATAGGGGAGTTGCTCCGTATGAAAGCCAATGCTCAAAATCTCCAAATAGTTGACAACAAAGATATTTCCGACGAAGTTTACGATTACAATTGGGCGTTAGACACCGCAAAAGTTTCGGCATTACTTCTATGAAAATTACTAACCAAATACCAATTAAATATGAAAAAACATTTATTATTCATCTTGCTGCCAATGGTTCTTACATCTTGCAGCGCACAAAACAACGGAAATATGAATATTTTCAAAAGAATTTTTGATGATCCACCCGTTTGTGGCGGCACCATCAGCAAAGAAATCACCCCCAAGCCGTTAGAAAACGTTGAGGGTGATATTGTTAGTTTTTCGTGTACATACAACAATGACGAAACTCGTTACGATAGTCCTATGCCTATCGCATTTGAAATGAGATTACAAGACGGTGCGTTGATTGGTTCGCTTACACGTCCTCGCGATTCGGTTGTTTATGATCCTTTTAATTTTAATATTCCTTTTAATGACGCTGTAAAACAACAACTTACCGACGCCGTTAAGCAAAGCGAGATAATGAAATACAACCAATGGGATTGGCGTGTGGCAGGATTGCCGCCTTGTTACGATTTTTATATCTCGGTAACATTTTCGTCGGGCGAAAAACTTTATATGAATTTCAATGGCGGACGTAGTCCCGTTGATGCTGATAAACTCACAGATAATTTTGTTAAATCTATCTGTAAATTAACCGATTACGCACCTGAAAAATGCCCAAAGAGACCGCCGTATGTACATCCTTGCCTTGGCACACATCGTTTTGTTTACAGCAAAGACGGTAAAACTCAGGAGTTTATCTTCACGCTCGAACGTAAAGGAACTTACCCAGCCGAAGTGATTTCCAAAGGCGATTATGGATATTTTCATGCTCGCTGCACTGTATCGAACCTTGGCGGCCGTTATGCTTTTAACATTGCCGAATATTGCGACGATTCAGAAATCCGTTCTGCCAAACCCGGTTCCGGCGCGGGAGATATTTATCATCAGAATGGCGAGTTTAAATTGATGCCCTATCAATCGTGTCCCCCATTGGCAAATAGCGGAATTTTGGAGGAAGTAAAATAATTGCAAAAATACTTTTATTTTAATAAAGTACGTTATATATTTGTAAACTCAATTTTTAACGTACCAACACTCTAAACAAGATGGCTAACAAGGGAAAAACACCCATAAACGCAGGTCGCCCTGTATATTTTTCGTATGCACGCAACAATGATGCTAAGCCCGAATGGAGGCATATATCTGATTGTGTGGATATTATAATTAAGAAATTTCAACAAGAGAATATCGAATATCGCTTGGATGTTAGAGATTTAATCACCGGCGACCGTATCTCGGGTTTTGAAAAAGAGATTGGGCATAAGAGCGAAACTGTGGTGATTGTATTCTCCGATAGGTATTTCCGCTCTATGCATTGTATGAACGAACTTATGCAAATTCAAAAATCCCTCAAAACCAATCCAAACAAGCGTCTCTTACTTATAAAATGCGGCGATTTCAACCTTGCCGATATGCATTACATTAGAGATCTCGAAAAATTTTGGACTGCCAAAAAAAACGAATACGATGAGATTAAGTTTCACCGTATCAGAGAGTTTTCAAGCACCGAGAAGGCTGCGGAAGAGTGCGGATATTATCTCAATAAAATTCGTGAACTTTACTCGTTTTTTAGTGCTTACAACTATTTTGACGCATCTAAGGGTAATTGGGATAATTTTGTTAATGATGTAATAAAATATTATAATAACACTCCTAAGCCTGAAACCAAGTCTGCCAAAGTTGCCGAGGTGAAAAAAACAGTTGCTAAACCTAAAAAGAAATCTCGTGGTTGGCTTTGGATTGTTGCGGCATTGTTGTTGGTGTTTGTGTTTTTTGGGTATGGATATTACCGAGCACATAGGTTTCCATTTACCATTACATCTTGCTCTGTAATAACGCAAGACGGCAAGGAGAACCTCAAAATAGAGTATTTTTCGCCGCAAACTCGTCCTTTTGAATTGTATATAAAAGTGTTTGACCCAAATGGAAATTTAATTATCGCTGCCGATTCGCCCGTGGGTTATTCCTTAAAAAAATATGTGGCTTTTGAACAGGGCTATGGCGAGGCTGCAATCGAAGAAATAGATAAAATTTTATCAGGCAAAAATGCTGGCGACTATCGTTTTGAATTGTATTTTCACGCCCGTCAGATTGATTCTTACACTTTTCCACTTTCAGGCGCAATAGGGGAGTAGGCATACGTTTTTTACCTATTTGCTATTTTTTTCGCTTTAAAGTTTCAACAAATGCAAAAAATATCTATCTTTGCCGCTTGAAACAATATTTTTAAGACACACAAAATGGAAAGAACAAAAGTTATAGACCTTTTGAAACGCGAGGATTACGGCGCTCAGGTTAATGTAAAGGGTTGGGTGCGTACCCGCCGCGGCAGCAAAGCCGTTAACTTCGTAGCCCTCAACGATGGCTCAACCATCAAAAATGTGCAAATTGTGGTTGACGTTGAAAAATTTGACGAAAACATTATCAAAGATATTACTACCGGCGCTTGTATTAATGTTATCGGTACTTTGGTAAAAAGCCAAGGTGCAGAACAAAGCGTTGAAATTCAGGCAACTAATATTGAAATTTATGGCGTTGCTGGTTCGGATTACCCGTTGCAGAAAAAGGGTCATTCGATGGAGTTTCTCCGCAAACATGCCAACATCCGTATGCGTTCAAATACTTTTGGTGCTGTGTTCCGCATTCGTCACAATATGGCGATGGCTATTCACACATATTTCCATGAGCACGGATTTTTCTATTGGCATTCGCCTTTGATTACCGCAAGCGACTGCGAAGGTGCCGGACAGATGTTTCAGGTTACAACTCTCGACCTTAAAAATCCGCCCAAGACCGAGGATGGCAACATCGATTACTCGCAAGACTTCTTTGGCGCACAGACCTCACTCACCGTTTCGGGACAGTTGGAGGGCGAACTTGCTGCCACCGCTTTGGGCGCTATCTACACATTCGGACCTACATTCCGCGCCGAAAACTCCAACACTCCCCGCCACTTGGCAGAGTTTTGGATGATTGAGCCCGAAATCGCTTTTATGGACCTCAAAGAACTGATGGATTTGGAGGAAGACTTTATTAAATATTGTGTTAAATGGGCTTTGGATCATTGTCAAGACGACCTTCAATTCCTCAACAATATGATTGATAAGGGTTTGATTGCCCGTCTCGAAGGCGTATTGAAAGAAGATTTTGTTCGTTTGCCTTACACCGAGGGTATCAAGATTTTGGAAGAGGCTATCAAAAACGGCAAAAAATTCGAGTTCCCCGTATCGTGGGGCTGCGACCTTGCTTCGGAACACGAGCGTTATCTTGTGGAAGAGCATTTCAAAAAGCCGGTAATTATGATAGATTACCCCAAGGAAATCAAGTCGTTCTATATGAAAATCAACGACGACAACAAGACCGTTCAGGGCACCGACGTACTTTTCCCGTCGATTGGCGAAATTATCGGAGGTTCGGTTCGCGAGGCTGATTACGACACTCTCATCAACCGTATGAAAGAACTCAACATGAAACTCGACGGCTATGAGTGGTATTTAGAAACCCGCAAATTTGGTTCATGTCCTCACGCAGGCTTTGGTCTTGGTTTTGAGCGACTTATCCTCTTTGTAACGGGTATGCAAAACATCCGCGACGTGATTCCCTTCCCAAGAACACCTAAGAATGCGGCATTCTAATCGAATATTTTTAATAGATAATATAAGGGGCGCAGATTTGCACCCCTTTTTTATTTAAATTTTGCACAGAAATCCAAAAAATTCTTGGTTTTCTGTGCAAAAATAGTAATTTTTTTAACGGATAATAACCAAAAAAGTTATTATCTGTTGAAAATTTTGCTATTTCTTCGGAATATAAACCATTCCGGTGCAGAGGCAGTTGAAGCGTTTGGTGCGTTGGAGGATGTCGAAATTGGCGCAGGTTTCGCAGCCTTTCCAAAATTCCTCGTCGGTGGTGAGTTCGGAGAATGTTACGGGTTCGTAGCCGAGGGCAGTGTTGATGCGCATAACGGCAAGACTTGTGGTGAGACCGAATATCTTGGCATTGGGATACTTGTCGCGCGAAAGGTTGAAACATTCGCGTTTGATAGCGGTGGCAAGACCTTTCCCTCTGAATTTTGGGTTTACAATTAATCCCGAATGTGATATAAAAGTATCGTTTTGCCAAGTGGCTATGTAGCAAAAACCTGCGATTTCGTCGCCAGCGAGGGCGATAACGGCGTGACCCTGCAAGATTTTTTCCCTGATATATTCGGGAGTGCGGTGGGCGAGACCTGAGTTTTTTGATTTAGCCGCCTCGTCGATAAGATGCGAAATTGCTTCGGCATATTTGAGGTCGTCGTTTGTGGCGCGGATGATGGTTATTTCTGACATGATGATTGTTTGTTTTATTTATCGGTGGCAAAGATAACGATATTTTCCAGATTATGCTTTAAATTATTTTGGTTGAATAATGTTCGGCTGATAAACAAAAAAGGCAGAACTAAATGTTCTGCCTTTCGTGCCCGAAACAAGAGTTGAACTTGCACCCCATATTACTGGGACATGCCCCTCAAACATGCGCGTCTACCAATTCCGCCATCCGGGCTTGTCTTTGTTTTTGACGGTGCAAAGGTAGAGCGTTTTTTTTATTCTCCAAAACTTTTGTGATGTTTTTTTGTGTTTTTATTCATTTTTTTTTGAGGTGGCTGTTAATTGGTTGATGTTTCATATTATAACATAGCCAATATTTTACTCTAAAATATTATTTATCGTACTTAAATTCTATACGTCGGTTGATTTTACGGTTTTCTTCCGACGTGTTGGGTACTAACGGTTCTAAATATGCCTTAGATTGGGTTTTGATGCGGTTGGCGCTGATGCCTCGTTGCATAAGTTGCTGTTTGGCAAATCCGGCGCGTCGCAATGCCACTTTGTAGTTGGCTTCGTATGTACCTATGTCGCAGGTGTGTCCGGTGATAATGATTATCTTTTCGGGGTTTTCTTTCATATCCTCGGCTATTTGGTTGAGGTAGTTTTGATAACGCGAGTTGAGAATAGCGGTGGAGTCGTTGAAGGCAAACTGCATGTTGAATCCGTTGAGGGCAAGTTCTTTCTTAACGTCGATAACCACCATTTGAGTGTCGGCGGGTTGAACTTCGTCGCTTACGGGTTCTACTTCTGCCACAAAGGGTTCTGTTTCCACGATTTGCAAATCGGCATCGTCTATGTTTGCCACCAAAGCAGAGTCGGGTATTTCGATGGGTTTGATGTCGATTGGCTTTTCGGTGGGTTGTTTTTTGCGGTTGAAGATGTTGCCGATGTTGTATGCTGCGCCCACCATTATACCAACCGAAAGTGTGTTGATTTTGTCAACGGCAGGGGAGGAGCATACACCATTGTAAACAGGATTGCGGTATGCATCTGCGCTCATACAGTCGGGATTGTAGAGATAGGGTTCCTGTGTTTTTACTACCGAATTAACACCGTAAGCGAAATACACGCCAGCAGTGGCACTCCATTCGTGATTGATGCAGTATACTGCGCCAGCTTGTACAAACGGTGATATTGAGGGTTTTAGTTCAATTACTCCGTTGAAATCTTTTGAGGTGTATTCGTGATGTTGGTTCATTCCTAAGATTTCAAGTTTATCTTCAGCGTAGTAACCACGTGTTTCTAAATAGCCTGACTTTGTTTTATAGCTACCCGATAATGGAACGGAAACAATTATACCAGCACCACCCGTAACTTTAAATTTTTTGCCTATTTCGTGCTGATAATATCCGCCGATAGGTAACCCTACGGAAATGATGTTTTGTCTTTCTTTGAGGTCGAAAAAGTATGTGCGGTGTGTGTATGGCATTGATGCTTCGTCGATTGCGTTTTCGATAGATTCTATCGTGTTGAGTTTAGCCGAAGTGCCTGTGTAATTTAGCATTATGCCTGCCGTTGCACCAAAATTATCGGTAAAAAAGTGAGTGATTCCACCGGTAAACATTCCGCCTATGCCCATTCCTTTGGTGCCGTATGAGCCAAGGTCGTAACAGAGGTTGTGAATGCCTCCGCCGATTGATGCGTGTACATATGTGGTTGGTTCGCAAATGTTTAGAGGTTTGGCTTTCTTTTTGGTTTGAGCTTGTGTTAAACTTGCTGTAAGAGCCAATAATATGATGAAATATATCTTTTTCATTGTATATGAGTGTATTAGTCGTTAACTATGATTTTGTATGAGAGTCTTTGTTGATTGCTAATAATCGACACGGTGTAACTTCCTTTGGGTAGTTCAATTGTAAACTCTTCGGAAAGGTGTCCGCGTTGCAAAACTTTGTTGCCAAGCGAGTTGAATATAAACATGGTAGCCGATGATAATTCATCCTCGTTGAAGTTTACAAGTTTTACGTTGATAGGTTGCGAAGCTTTTGCAGGGTTGGGATAAATTTCGCCACGTTTTACAAGAGCTTTGGTTTCGGCAATGTCTACAGCATTGAGTTGAACGCCGCACACTTTAAATTGTTTACCTTCTGTAGTGACAACATCGGCGCTATAGAATCCTTTTACGCCATTGGGGTCGTTGTAGAATTGCATTGTTTCGCCGTCGAGTTTGTTGCCGTCTTTGTACCATTGGTATTCGGCAAATAGGTCTTCGGCGTTGCTAATGAATACCACATCGGTAAATTTAGATTTGATGTATTTATTGGGGAAGTTTACTGTGATTTCAAAGTGTTGTTTTTGGCTTTCGGTGCCCAACGCATCTTTGAGTACGATTTCGCCATTGTAAACACCTCCATTAGCATCTTGGGGAATGGTAAGTTCGAATGAACGTTCGGTAGCTGATTCCACGGTTAGTTTACTGATGTCAATGTCGGCAAATCCGTTTTGCTTGGCTACGCCATCAAAGGTTATAGTAGCCGATTCGGGAAGTCCGTTTGAAATTGTGATTTTAACTTTAGCTTCATCACCTTGGCAATATTCTGATTTTAAAACTGTTATGTTTGCAATTTCGATTTTACCGGGAGTAATTGCACCATCGTTGTAGATTATTGGATCGGGAGCTATATATTTGCCTGTAAGGTCGCCGGAGAGCTCAAACGAAACGGTGATTATTTTGCCAGAACCAATTTCCGGAGAATCGTAAACTTGTGTTTGAGATGCTATTTCCACATTGTCGGAGGCAAGTTTGTTGGTGAGTACGCATTTGTTGCCGCTGAGTATAACGGTATTGTTGCCATCGTATGCCTTGGTGTGGAGAATTTCAGGTTCAGAAACTTCAAGTTTCAGAGGCAATACTTTCACTTTTATTTCTTTGTTAATAATCTCGTTGCCAAATTGACACAAACTTGCTTTTACCAAATATGTTCCCTCGGTGAGCATTTGGTTTGTAATATCCTTATTCTCAAAAAAATATTTGTCTGTTATTTGCTCATGTTCAAGATTGCTCATTTTTAGGTCGGTGCCTAATTGCGAATGAGTGTAGAATAATTGGTATGCATCACCAGTGGCGGTAGTGTTGAATGCGATGGTGGTTGGCTTAGCTTTAATTTCGCCCGGTTCGTGAGTAGAATGATTGGTTAGTTTATATTTGTAAGCATCAACACCACCGAGAGAAAAGACTATATAATTTAATTCGTATTCGCCGATTTCTGCATCCACAAAATGCGATTGAGTATAGTCAACAATTACTTCTACTTGATCGCCTTCATCGAGGTTTTTGATAGTAGGAGGTATTACTTCACCATTATACATTTTGTTTGATTCGTCGTAATATTTGGGTAGTATTACAAATCCGCCATCAAATACTACTTCGCGTTTGTCGCTTACGATTTCGAGTTTTGTTTTTATTACAGGGTTTTCGAGTATGTAGTTGCCTGCTTTAGAGCCGGTTAGTGATAGATACACATCCACATCGTAAATTCCGGGTTCGGCATTTGGATATTTGGTTTTATTATAATCAACTGTCAATTTTACATCGTCGATTTTACCATCAACTGATACAACGCCTTGAAGTTCTGGAAGTTTGAGAATTTGGTCTTGTTTGACTGATACAGTGCCGTCTTTAATTTTGCCCGAGATAGTTAATTTGCCGTTGTGGGAAATGGTTTTCGGGGTGACGGTGATGTTAACTTGTTGTTGTATATTTTCGTAATGAGCTTCGTCTTCTGGTACAAATCTTATTGTTATAGTTTGCTGCTCTCCTGCAACAAGCATTTGATTGTCAATTGGTCCATTATTTTTAACGTATTTGATTGATCCGGGTGCATTAGGGTCGCTTAGGGTAGCTTTTATGTCTGTACCAATCAGTGAATTGCCGTAAGTAAAACTGTTTTCTGTTGGTGGAGTGAGTGTTACTTTTCTTTTTGTTATTTCACCTCCAATACTTTCGAGCATTTTTATAATTTGATGGTTTTCATCATATTTGATTACGTCTATTAAGTAAGGTTCAAGAAAAGATATTGGAGGATTTGGATCTAACATAAATAAATCAGGCATTACGCTCATGCAAATCGCTCTTTTTACATCATCTGTTACCTCAAGTTTATATTTGTAAGCATCTTTCCCTGTTAATGATAAATAGCACCATATATAATAACCTGAGTTTGGTTCTGTTTCAAGTTGTGGATTATCTAAGTCACTATAGTCAGTGTAATTAATTTCATAATTAAATACTACCTCGTCTTCATCATCTATCTCATTTTGGTTTTTTAGAATATAATAATTTTCGCTGCAATTGACTTTACTTGTGCCATCCCATTCTTTGGAATCATATTTAAGATGTTCTAATGTTTTGTCAATGTCAACATATAGTACAGTCCTCGGATCCTCTTGCGCTAATGAGAGTCCGCTATAGAGCAGGAGCATTAAAAAAGTGATTAAGTATTTCTTATTCATAATGTTATGATTATTTATTCTGGTTTATGATATTGTTGAAATATTGTTTTTCTGTTTCTAAGTTAAGACCGAAGTTTTGGGCTTCAAGTTGCATGGCTTTGTTAATTTGATTTTTGGCAAAGGTAACGATTTCGGGCAAGTCGGGCGATATGATTTTGTGGTTTACACTTTTCATAAAGTTAGAAACCTGCGAAACCGCATTGATTGTCTGCTGATTGCAAAATGATTGCAATAGTCGCTCGAAAATTATCTCTCGTGCCGTTGACGACGGATGCGTAAGGTTTGATTCATAAAACCGATAATCGCGCAATTCGTCGATCATTATTTCGTACGATGGAAAATATTCCACGTTGTTAAATGCTTTCACTATAGTGTCGGTGCTGAGTAGTAATGTGCTTTTGCTCAATGTGTTTTGAGTGGCTCCATCGGCTATGTGGCGGATTGGACTCACAGTTAGCACAATTTTGATTTTTGGATTAAAGTCTGTAATGGTTTGGCAAATCTGTCGCAATGTGTCAGTGGATTGTTCTACTGTCAACAATTGGCGTGTAAACAGTTTAGGATTCTGCTTGTGACAATTAGCAACCGGTTTGCCTGTTTCGTTGAGGTAATATACAAACGCAGTTCCGAGTGTGATGAATACAATGTCGGCGGTTTTGAGAAATTGTTTTGCCGATTGTATTGATTCTGTTGCTCTGCTGACGGCAAGATTCAAATCCGTATTGTCGAAATCGCCATGCATCAGATACGAACTATATTTGCCATTATTTTGGAAAAAATCTTCTGCCGAAATTGTTTTGTTTGAGGTTAAATAATCAAACAAAATGTTGATTGATAATGGATTGTACAATGTGCCAAATGGATTAGCTAAACTGTTGAATTTGGCGTTGGCAAACATAGAGCCTATGTTGTCGGCAAAGCACGAACCAACAAACATCAGACGGCTTTGATATGAGATAACAGTCTGAGATTTAGGAACTTTAACTTCAGTGTAGAGCGTTGGCATATTGTTATTTGTTAATTCCAAAGATTTCGTCGAATGCTTTTTCAAGGTCGTGATACGACATTACCGGTCCCGAAATAGTTTGAATATTGGCGTTGAGCGGCACAAATATGAATGCGGGTAGTTTTTTGATGTTAAACGCATCGGCTATTTTGATGTTTTCCTCGTAGTTGATACTGTAAAAATGTATTGAAGAGGAATAAACAGTGGCTGCAAGTTCTATTTCGGCATTCTGTTTTTCGCAGTTTTTTACTCTTGGCGAATAAAAATATATCACCGATGGTTCTTTTTGTTGATAGTCTAACGTAGAGTCGGGGTCGAAAATCTGCTCTTTGAAACTGAGTGTGTCGAGCGGAGTCATAAAGCGCGGGCTTTGATCGTTGGAGCATCCCAAAAGCGCACAAAACAGTATAGCTATAATAAATAAGTGTTTCATATCAATAATTTTATTTTGCAAAAATAATCATTGCTTTCAAATTCAAAAACATTGCCGTCTTTTTTTTAGGTGATATTATTACGCTTATGTTTTTTTTTTGTTATATTTGTAAAACACAAACTATAAACCATCCGGCATTTAAGATGAGTATTTTAAATTCAATCAAGCATCTGATTTTCAGGCGTTATCGCAATAAGGAAATTGAGCGTCACAAACTCAATTATCTTTTTTGGGAATGTACTCTTAGGTGCAATCTCTCTTGTTTGCATTGCGGAAGCGACTGCCTGAAAAATTCGGAACAGAAAGATATGCCGGTGGACGATTTTGTGAAAGTATTAGATGATATAAAGAGCTCAGGCACAGCCAATAATCTTACTATTTGCATTACTGGCGGCGAACCTCTTTTACGACGCGACCTTGAACAAGCCGGTATTGAAATACGCAAACGCGGTTTTCGTTGGGGAATTGTTACCAATGGATTGATTCTTAGTCAAGAACGCTTTTATTCGCTTATTAATGCGGGAATGACTTCGATGAGTTTTAGTCTCGACGGATTTGAGCCTCAGCACAATCATTTGCGGCAAAACGAGCAGTCGTTTCAAAAGGTGATGTCGGCTATCAAGTTGGCTGTGGATTTCTCTAAAAACGGCAATTTTGTTTTTGATGTAATCACGTGCGTTAATAAGTACAATTTTGATTCGCTAAGAGATTTTCGCAAGTTTTTGATTAACAATGGAATAAAACATTGGCGGATTTTTTCTATTTTCCCTGAAGGACGTGCCGGTAAAAATTTCAACGATTTGTCGATAAGTAGTTTGCAATATCGTGGATTGATGGATTTTATAGCCGAAACTCGCTCTCAGTTTGGCAATCAAATACACCTTAATTATTCGTGCGAGGGTTATTTAGGAAAATACGAACTCAAGGTTAGAGATTTTTTCTTTTTCTGCCGAGCGGGTATTAATATAGCCTCTGTGATGTGCGATGGCAATGTAACCGGATGTTTGAGCGTGAGAGCCAATGATTTTATTCAGGGCAACGTTTACCAACGCAGTTTCAGTTCTATCTGGAACAACGGATATCAGATAATGCGTCAACGAAATTGGGCAAAAATCGGAAAATGTGCGAGTTGCAAGGTATGGAACAAGTGTCTTGGCAATGGTTTACACCTGCGTGAAGGTTTACATTCTGAAGTGGCAAGATGCAATTATCAAGAGTTGAACAATAGTTAATTATATTATAAACATCTAAAAATTAATTTGTTATGAAAGATTCAGTTAAAAAAGCGGCTGCTGCCGTGCTTGGATTCTTCGGCATTGGAGCTCTCACAGCATGCTATGGTATGCCTCCCGACACAAGAGACGGACTGCCAAATGTTGTGTACGGCAAAGTAATGTCGGTAGACCAAAATGGAGATACTTCTGTGCTTGTACAGGGACAGGTGATAATTAAAGATGGAGTTCGTACATATCGTGGTGTTACCGACGAAAACGGATTTTTTAATGTGGCTTTGCCTGATAGCGATCGTGAGTTTAAATTATATTTCAATGATGCCGATGGTAAATATCAGCAAGATACTACTTTGTTTAAATTTGAAGAAGGTAGCACCGGCGTTAATTGCGACTTGATTTTGAAAAATAAATAATGGCGTTTTTTTTAATTAAAAAGCGCACCGTTCTGATGAGCGGTGCGCTTTTTTATTATATAGATTACTAACTAAACAACATACTACATAGGTTTAACCGAAGGTTCGCCTTTGAGGTCAATCTTCCAGCGTTTTCCGCTTGAATCTTTGCAAGAGAATCCGTAAGCAGGTTGTGCATATACGCTGTTGTAGATAAACTCGCTGCAAGGCAGTTTCGTAGAGTTGGCAATGAATCCGTATTTGCCGTTTTTCTCTTTTTGCAGACAGATACCATAATCGGTTTGGAAACCATTAGGACAAGCCTCGTAAAGATAATCAATTAATACATAACCGTTTGCATCTACAAATCCAAGTTTGTCGGCACCATCGGGACTTGCACCACGTTTTTGCGACAGATTTTTGGTGCTTGTGGCTTTGAGTATTTCGTTGCATTTAGCGGCTTTCTCCTTGGCGGGAGCGTAGTCGGCTTTTAGTGCCAACGCCTTATTATAATAGGTGAGGGCTCGAGCCACATTCTTGTCGTCGAAACAAGCGTTGCCTTGTTTGGTAAGTGCTGATAACTCAGCATCTTCCTCGTTTTGCTGATTGTCGGGAGCCGGGGTGGGAGTGGGTTCCGGCTGCGGCTGAGGTGCAGGCTGAGGATTGTTGTTTGATTTATTGTTGCCTTGGTTATTATTCTGATTATTAGAACCTTGATTGTTATCAACAGGAGCTTCAATCGCCGGATTATTGTTGTCCACATCTGTAGTTTCATCATCGTCGATCAAAAACAAGAAGAAAACTCCTGCAACTAATCCCAACAACAATAGCAACAATATAATAATAAAAGGTGCTTTTGATTTTTTCTTTTCTTCTACAATCTCAGTTTTCTTGGCTTGTGGAGCCGGAGCCGGCGGCGGAGTTGTAGGTTTGGGAGTTTCAACCTTTGGCGGCGGAGGCGGTGGAACGGAAGCTGCTGGAGGCGTAGCTGTGATGGGACGGTTTAAAACTTCCATCACTTCCTGACAATCGTAGAAACGTTCTTCGCGGTCTTGTTTGGTGCTCTTGCGAATAATCTCCTGAAAATTAGGATTCTTTACAGTATCGGCGTTTTTGTCGTTGAGACTGCCGGTGGTCATTTCCAAAAGAATCAATCCAAGGGCGTAGATGTCGGCACGTTGGTCTACTTCGTTGCCTTTGGTCATTTGCTCGGGAGCTGCATATTTAGGAGTGCCCACTTTTACAAGGTTGTCGTCGAAATAGTCGGCACTTGCGAGACCGAAATCCAATATTTTAACATTGTCGCCACGGTAGGTAACAATCATATTGTCGGGTTTGAGGTCGCGATGTATAATCTGTTTTTTGTGAACATACGACAAGGCGTCGAGCATTTGCGAAAATAGTTTTTTGGTCAAACGCTCGTCTTTTACTGTGCGACCGGTTTTGATTAAGTCGGTAAGGCTTTGACCGTCAACGTATTCCATAGTGTAGAATGCGCCTTCTTCGTCTTCACCTTTATCTAATATACGCACAATGTTGGGATGGTCGAGATGGTAAGCGTTTTCAAACTCTTTGAAAAACAGGCTCTTGTAATCCTCGTTGTCTTTAAATTGCGGTTTGATACGCTTGATAATAATCCACTTGCCGTATTGTTTGCCCTGATAAACGGTGCTCATAGCGCCTTGCGACGACATCGGTTTTACGTCGGTAAATCTCGATGATACAGCAGTGCTCTGTGCAAACGACGCCTGTGAAAAAGATGTGGATGATGTTGTAGGCGCCTGTTGTGGAGGAGCGGGCGGTGTGGGAGGCGTAGGAGGCTGTGGAGCTTCTGTTACAAAACCAGAACCTTCGAGCTCGGGTTGCGGCTCGGGTTGGGGTTGTGGAGCAGGTTGAGGTGCTTCGGTTACAAATCCCGAACCCTCAAGATTTTCATTGCTGGTCTGCTCAGCTGCAGGCTCTTCGTAGGTTGTGCCGTTAAGTTCGGCTTCAATCATTTTATTTAGTTTGTCCTTACTGATACCAAAATCGGATGCTTTTTTTTCCAAAAGTGTTCTGTCGGCATCGGTTAAAGTACCGTCGCCACACGCCGATTGTATCAGCATTTTCATTATTTCTATCGACATAGTTTCGTTTTTATAATTCAAAGTTCAAATTTACACTTTATTTTATAATTACGCAAAATAATTTGCAATTTTATTTTCGTGATAAAGTATTTTTTTTCGCGAATAATTGTATACCTTTGCGGCAAATTTAAAAAACGATTATTATAAACACAATGGAAGATAATTATAACCGCGGCAACTCCTATTCGGACAACTATTCCCGCGAAAACCACAACGAAGGCGGCAGGCCGCGCCGCAAGAGAATTTTCGTAAAGAAAGACAACAACACTTTCGACAACAACGAGCGCAGTTTCAGTCGCGACAACGATGGCAACAACTATCAGAAACGCAGTTTTAACCGTGATGGTCAGAACTTCCGTCAACGCAAGCCCTACGGCAACGACCGTGGCTATCAGAATGATAGAAACGGCCAAAGAAACAACTATGGCTATCGCAACAATGATAATGGCGGTGGATATGGCAACAACGGCTACCAGAAACGCAGCTTTAATCGCGACAACAACAACCAAGGCGGTTACGGATATCAAAACCGCCGCTATAACAACAACAACAGTTGGAACAATGATGGCGAAGGTTATGAAAATCGTTACAATTCAAACAATTACGATAATAATAACAATTTCCGTCGTCGCGGTTCAAAATATACTGTAGACGAAAAAGGCTATCACCACAAAAAATATTGGGATCATTCCGACCGTCGTCAGAAAGCTATTGAGCATGATGCTGAAAGCGAAGACGATACAATGCTCCACGATGGAAAAATCCGTTTGAATAAGTTCTTGTCGAACAGCGGATTATGTTCACGTCGCGAGGCTGATAAAATGATTAAGGCGGGTATGGTTCAGGTTAACGGCGAAGTTATCACCGAGATGGGTGTTAAGGTTAACCTTACCGATGAAGTGATGTTTGGCGGACATTTGGTTAAACCCGAACGCAAACGCTACATCATTCTCAACAAACCCAAAGATTATATCACCACACTTCGCGATCCTCACGCACGAAACACTGTAATGGAGTTGATTGAGGGTGCTTGCAAAGAACGTGTTTATCCAGTAGGTCGTCTTGACCGCAATACTACCGGTGTTCTTCTTTTCACCAACGACGGTGACCTTGCCAAGAAACTTACTCACCCGAGCAACGAGGTTCAGAAAGTTTACCACGTATCTCTCGACAAAAGCGTTTCGCGTGCCGATATGGATCGTATAGCTGAGGGTTTTGATCTTGAAGACGGTTTTATCAATGCCGACGAGATTATCTATCCCAATCCTGATACAAAATCGGAGGTTGAAATTCGCATTCACTCAGGTCGCAACCGTATTGTTCGTCGTATTTTTGAAGCTTTGGGCTACGAGGTAAAACGTCTTGACCGCGTGATGTTTGCCGGATTGAGCAAAAAAGGTATTCCCCGTGGTCAATGGAGATTCCTCTACGAAAACGAAATCGGCTTTTTAAATATGATCAGCAGCAAAGTGGAAGATGGTGCAGTTGCTGAAAGCAACGACGATTCAGAAGACTGATATTTTGCATATTTGAAATGTTTGAAAAAATTAAACAATATTTCTCCTTAGTCCGGTTTGCGCACACGGTATTTTGTATGCCGTTTGCGTTGGCCGGATTTTTTTGGGCTATCAAATCTTGCGGCGGATTTAGTTGGATATTGCTTTTGCAAGTGATTGGTTGTATGGTATTTGCACGCAATACAGCTATGGGTTTCAACCGTTATTTAGACCGAGATGTTGATGCTCAAAACCCTCGCACTCAAAACCGTGAAATTCCGGCAGGAAAAATTTCACCACGTAATGCACTTATATTTGTGATTGTAAATGCGTTGCTGTTTATAGCGGTTACTTTTACAATCAATCCGTTGGTGTTTTATCTTTCGCCGGTGGCTATTTTTGTTGTGATGTTTTACAGTTACACAAAACGGTTTACATCGCTGTGTCACTTTGTGTTAGGCTGTGGAATGGCACTTGCTCCACTTGGTGCATATTTGGCTGTTTGCGGCGAATTTTCAGTAGTGGCAATGCTCTATTTTGTGCTTGTGCTATCATGGGGCGGCGGATTTGACATCATATACTCTCTTCAGGATGCTCAATTCGACACCGAAAAAAATCTTCACTCTGTACCTCAAAAGTTTGGCATTAAAAAGTCTCTAACTTTGAGTATTTTAGCACATGTGGTAACAGCGGCAGCGGTTATTGCTCTCGGATATTTTCAGCAAGCTGGAGTGTTTTTTGCCATTGGTGCAAGCATATTTTTATTGTTGCTTGTTCGTCAGCACACTATTGTTAAAGCCGACGACCTCTCAAAAGTAAATATTGCATTTGGCACTTTCAACGGAGTGGCAAGCATTATATTCGCAATTTTCAATATCTTAGACATATTGCTGTAAAAAACAATAAAAAAAGAGTTATTTGTTTTGCAAACAAATATAAAATAACTATTTTTGCACTCGTAAATAACGCCACCGTAGCTCAGTTGGTTAGAGCGGTTGTTTCGTAAACAACAGGTCGCGAGTTCAACTCTCGCCAGTGGCTCAAATCGTGATTTTTTCTTTAATAAGTGCCTCGGTTAGTTCCTTGGCATTTTTTGTATCCGGCTTTTGTTCAAACAGTGCTGTGATAGAACAGTTTGATGGGAGAGGAGTGCCGTCGTATAATCCACTAACAATCAATGTATTTTTGTTTTGTTTCTGACAACGCTGAATGATATTACCTGTAATTTTGCCCATAAGCGATTGACTATCGAACGAACCTTCGCCGGTAATTACAAGGTCAGATTCTGATATTTTTTTGTCAATTTCAAGATTGTCAAGTATAAAGTCTGCGCCTGAAATGATTTTTGCATTCAGAAAAGCAGCCATTCCGCCGCCTATGCCTCCGCCGGCACCGGCTCCGTTAATTTGTGTAAGGTCTACACCCAAATCAGCTTTGATGATCATTGCTATATGTGCCAATGCATCTTCCAAATAATCAATATCTTCGGGTGAAGCTCCTTTTTGAGCTGCGTATATTTTGGTGGCTCCGAGATTGCCAAGTAATGGATTTTTAACATCCACAGCAGCCACAAATTCTTTGTCGGTGTATTCGGTGGTAGGTAGTATTTGCTTGATATTCAAAAAGTTTTTGGGCAATGGAGCTACTTCGTTGCCGTCTTTGTTTAAGAATTTGAATCCCAATGCAGTGGCAGCTCCCAAAAACAAGTCGTTGGTAGATGTGCCACCGATGCCTACAACAATTTTTTGAGGGTGTCGAACTTCAATCACCCGTTTTATGTCGTGTCCGAGACCGTACGAATTGTTTTGAAGTATGTTTTTTTCTTTTACTGCCAATTTGCTGATACCCAGAGTTAAAGCAGATTCCAAAATAGCAGTGTGATTGTATATGTTGTATAAGTATTTGCTTTGAATTTTGCGCTGTGCTGCATTTACACTGAGAAATTCCCATCTTGAATAGTTGTTGCGCCAACGGAGCGATTCTATGAAACCGTCACCTCCGTCGGAAACTTGCAAAACTTCGGTTTCTGAATCACTATATTTCTCTTTGATTGCATTTTCAATCATTTCGCCGAGTTGTTTCGACGAAAAAGTGCCTTTCATCTTGTCGCAGGCTATCAGTATTTTCATTGTTTTATATTTTTGGGGCAAAGATAAATAGTTTATCATTAATCGCTTATGTTTTTTTGAAAAAAAATGATTAAAAAAACTCCGAAATTATTTGTTGATAATAAAATTGTTAGTACTTTTGCGGTGTCAAAAAAACACGGTCTCTAGCTCAGTTGGTAGAGCAACTGACTCTTAATCAGTGGGTCCAGGGTTCGACTCCCTGGAGACCGACAACAAAAAATCCTGAAAACATCGGTTCTCAGGATTTTTTGTTTTATACCTTATTATGTCATCTAAATTTTCAATAATTTTACTACGCTTGTTTTTCCATTGTCGGTTATTCTGATGAGATAATAACCTGATTTAATGTTGGTTAAATCAACATTTACACTGTTTCCGTTTTTTACGCAACTGCCGTTGAGCGTAACAATTGTCCACTGAGGATTATCGGAGCACCCTTTGATTGTAAGCTTATCTTTTGCGGGGTTAGGATAAACCGACACTGTGATAGTTGGAGTGTCGATTGTATTTTCAACAGGAGTGGAGAGGTATTGTTCTGGCACATAGAAAGGAGCAGGTTCCACAATTTTGCCGCCGTTGGCAGCATAGGGAGTGCCTTCGGCAAATATTACCATTTCGCCGGTGCCGTCTGTTTTGTGTCCAAAACTCTGATTTTTAGATAATTTGGGATACTTCATCTCATCGATTCTCTCTGTTTTGTCGGGTAGCATTTGAACAAGTTCAATATATCCGCCAGAGGTGCTCAATTCAAAGTTCATATGAAAAATACCTTTCTCAGGTTGTTTGTCGGCAAAGAATACTACTCGAGCTCCGGGTGCTAAAACTGTGTTTTCGGATTCGGTGTTGGCAATGTAGTAATAATCTTTGCCATTGCCAATGAACACTCCAGCTAAATCGATGTTTTGATTTGTTGGGTTAATAATCTCAATCCAACCGGAGTAATGGTTGTATTCGTCGGCTATTTGTCCACCGTTTTTAGATGCTATTTCATTGATTACAAGTCCTTGAGCCGATGTTGTTCGAGGTTCGGGATCGGTTTGTGGTATCTGCTTGGTTACGAGTGTGATATCCACATCGTAGTTTGTATTTAGTACGAGCGGATATTGGGTTACGTTTTCGGTTTTTATTACGCTGTTTCCGTTTTTGTAAACTACTTGCCAATGGTCAAAACCATAGCCCGCCGGTATTTTGGCTTCTAATGTCAAATCAGTATTTTTGTAATAATTGCCTGATACATACATACTTGTTTTAAACCCCGAAATCAATATTTTAGCATTGTTGATGTCGGCTTTGGCTGTAAGGTAAAATGTGCCGTTGAGGTTAAAAACTTCCTGTAAATATTGGCGGATATAATTTGGACGATTATAAAACCAGTTTTTAACATTACCCACATAGCTTTTCCAAGTTTGAGTGTCGATCCATGGAATCCATCTTTGACTATGATATTCCCATTCGTTTTCCATAACGGATTGTAGACTGTCGCAGAGTGGTTTTACATTGTTTTCGTATTGGAAAGTATGGTCGATATGGTACGAAAAACGTTGCAAAAACATTTGGCGGTATGCATCATTTTCAAGCAATGCCCTTATCAATACTGTGCTCCAAAATGAATTTCCAAGTTCGGTATCGTGATCTATTAATACACGTTTCAGCGAGTTAACATTTGCTTGTTTGCCATAAACGCCGCACGAATATTCAGTACCAAACAAAATCCAACGCCATCTACTATTAGTTCCTTGTGTTTTCCAGTATTTGATGTTGTTGTTTGGCCAATCTTCATTGTCGATGTAAAGTTGTGCAATGAAGTAATCGGTATAGTTGTCGAGGTCGATTTTTGAAGCCACATAATTAAAGTTAGCATCGTTTTTGAGCGAATGGTTTTCCACATAGTTCATAAGATCATTGTAGTCTTTGTTGCTACCCTCGATTATTTTGGCCTTGTTTTCCAAAAGATCTATTTTTTCATGTTCAAGACCGTAGTTTTCTTGCACATAGTGGTCGGAAATTTTTTCGCGGATATTGTGCATTCCAAAATATTCGCCGTTGAGAAATACTGCAGCTGGTTGAAATTCTTGAATATCCACGTCCATATGTTTGGAGCAAAGTTGGGTAATTAAACCATCGCGGAGCATTGTGGAAATAAAGTCGTTGCCACCGTTGCGAAGCACTATGGATTTGAATTTATCGATGTTTTTGTGTTCAAAAAATTTGTATTCAATCTTTTTTTCACCATAGTCATCTTTCCGGGCAACGATTCTGAGTGATTTCATAGCGTTGGTTCGGCTGCAAGAACCAAATATTTTGACTCCTGCATCAATAGAAACCACTTGTTTGTGTGCTACTCCGGCAAAATATTCAAAATGCACAGGGCGTTCCCAATCTTGATTCCAGTTTACAGCTCCCTCGGCGCAATTGCCTGTTTTTCCGTTTGTTCCTCTTACATAGATACCTATTTTATCGTCGAAAAAATTGTCGTTGTCGGTAGAGAGCGACACTACAGGGATATCAAAATTTCTGCTACGTATAAAATACGTGTTGGTGGCGGCGTAACCCATTTTTAATTTTGGATTTTTGGCAGCAGCACGTATTACTGTGGTAGATGAAATGTTTATTGGCGACGAATAGACCGATGATTTGTCGGTAGGCATGCTACCGTCGAGAGTGTAGTAAATGGTGGCTTGGCGGTCGGGACAACTGATTGAAACTGATTGTGCACCAGAATAAAAACCGCCCTGCAAGCTCATAATAGGTGTAGCAGTAATGGCGGTAGAATTATTGTTTGTGCTGTTGGGTGTAGGTGATTTGAATACAGCCCATGTGTTTTCGCCGTCGGTTGCACGTCCGTACGACTGATCAGGCATTAGTTTTGAAACTTCAACCTTATCTACAATATCGCCTAAATTGTTGGTTAATACTATAGTTTCACCTTCGGCTGACAGTTTAAAGTTTGTGTTTGCACCCGAAGCGGCATCGTTGCATAATATTATCAAATAACCGTTGGGTTCAATCTTGTAAGTGCCGTTTAAACGCCATTTTTGTGGTTTGTCGGGATTATCGGATATGTAATAATTATTGAGGTATACCCATCCGGGTGTAGGATTATAAAGTTCTATCCAGTCGTCGGTGTGACCAAAAACTTCAATAGTGTCGCTGTTGGTAGAAACTTCATTGATAACAACTTGGCTTTTAACCAATTGTGCGGAAATCAAAAGTGCCGCAGCTGTGAATAATAATTTTTTCATTGCCTTCATCATTTTAAACAAAGGCAAAGATATAACAAATGCTGTTATCTGCAAATTTTTTTGTGGGGAATAAAGATTGTTGGGAAAAATTTGCGGAGAGAGGGGGATTCGAACCCCCGGTACCGGATGTAACCAGTACGACAGTTTAGCAAACTGTTGGTTTCAGCCACTCACCCATCTCTCCGGGGTAAACTGAATTTGCTTTTAATTGCGCTGCAAAGGTAGACACATTTTCGATTTCTGCAAATTTTATTCGCAAAAAAAACATATTTTTTATGTTTTTTTTTTGCTTTATGATTTATTTGTTTGTGATTCAATCTTTTATTATAGTTTAAAAATATTCAATAATTTTTCAATATAAGAAAAAATATATCTATTTTCGTATCGTAAAAAACTAACTAACATGACACGATATCTTATACTAACAATTTTATTATTAATCATTTGCAATGTTTCACAAGCTCAATTGGAGACCTCAAATTGGTATTTTGGACGAAATGCGGGCTTGGATTTTAAGACAGAGAATCCCACAATTCTTACCGACGGAGCTCTCGACAATTGGGAAGGAGTAGCCACTTTTAGCGATTCTTTGGGCAATCTTTTGTTTTATACCGATGGACAAACAATCTGGAATCGTGAGCATGATGTAATGGTTAATGGCGACGGACTTATTGGTCATCACGGTAGCACCGAAAGTGCGATTATAGTGCCTTGGCCCGAAAACGAAGGCAAATATTATGTTTTTGTGGTTGATGAAAATGGCTGTGGACCATTGAGTTATTCCATTGTAGATATGTCCTTAGACGAGGGTAGGGGTGCGGTTACCGATGTCAAAAATGTTATTCTCGAAGACCTTGTGGTAGAGAAGGTTACGGCAATACGACATACTAATCAAAAGGCATTTTGGATTTTGACACGTGTTACGGGTTGCGATAATGATGCAGCACATACTCCAAATGATAAAGGTAGGGCTGTGGTGGAGTATTTGTTGGACAAAAACGGACTTTCTACGCCCCAATATTTTAATGTGGGTACTCTTGATTATAGTGTTGTAGATTTTTTTTCTCAAACTAATGCTAAACCATTTGCAGTTGGTTATATGAGGGTTTCGCCAGATGGACAATTAATAGCTTGTGCTACTTCTATAAATGTTAAGATTAGTGGAGTGGTCTGTAGTGTTTTAGATGTATATAAATTTAATCCTACAACTGGCGAGGTTGACCCTTACTTGGTATTGTACGATGAAGTAGGAGAATTATATGGTGTGGAATTTTCGAATGATGCATCAAAACTTTATTATTCTACTTATTTGTCTATTTATCAAGTTGATCTTTCTCTTCCAACGATCTTAGATATAAAACAATCTGCTATTCAAATTGGTTATTTCGATTATGAATTGTTTGGAATGCCATTAATTCCTGATTTACAACCATTTGATTATCCTTCGATTGAAGCATATATACTTGCTATGGATCAACAAACTCCTCACGCCGGTGCCCTCCAACTAGCAATTAACGGCAAAATTTATGTTGCCCAAAACAACTGCGAGTATCTTGGTGTAATCAATAATCCACGCGAAAAAGGTACGGCATGTAATTTTGAAACTCGAGGACAGTATCTCGGTGGCAAAAAAAGTCAGATGGGTTTACCAAATTTTATTCCTACATATTTTCTACCTCCGAATTTCACTGTTGAGGATCAATGCGTTAACAAAAAAGTGAAATTCACTTGCACCGACGACCGTCAAATTGATTCTTACGAATGGGTTATTTCTGATGTGGAAGGTAACAAAATTTACCAATCTCCAGATCGTGATTTTGAATACTCGTTTGCCAACAGCGGCACTTATCGCGTAACTCTAACAATCAAAATTGGTTCTTCAGAATCTTCGGAATATAGATTGTTCAAGGTTTTCGACCCTCCTGTGGTTACTTTGCCCGAAGATGTTACTATTTGCAAGGGTGATGAATATGAGATTAATCCTACCATTCCCGAATATTGCGATTATGTTTGGAGCAATGGCTGCACCGATTTGATAAATACTATCAACGAATCTACAAATGTTTCGCTAACAGTAACCAACATATTTACAGGTTGTTTCAATAGCGATGATATGAATATCACTACTGTTGACCCAATGGAATTTTCGCTTGGCAACGATCGTGAGTTTTGCGAAGGCGGTAGCGTGACGGTGGATTGCGAGTTGAATTTTCAATATAAGTCGTTTGTGTGGACCGACAATTCTGCCTCGGCACTTTCTCGAGTTTTTAAACAACCGGGCAAATACACCGCACGTCTTACAGATATGAACAATTGCATTTTTGAAAACACTATTAATATAAGGTGTAACCCTTTGCCGTTGATTGATTTTAAAACCGACGATGTTTTTTGTCGCGATTCATTCAAGATTATCGACTGTAATGTACCTGAAGCTCAATATCTTTGGTCTACTGGAGAAACCACCCGCTCAATTAAAGTGTCTAATGCCGGAGAATATTCGGTTATTGTTACCGATGCAAAAGGCTGTGTGTCAACCGATTTGATAAGTCTTGAAGAATACACCAAACCTGAGTTGAATCTTATGTCCGACACTTTGATTTGCGACGATGTGGAGTTTTCGCTTTCGGCTAATTGGCCTGATGCCATCGACTACATTTGGCAAAACGACACTCACGGCAATGAAATTCTTGTGGAAACGCCAGGTATGTACACTCTTACAATTGTCAATCTTTGTGGCACGGCTACCGATTCGGTTGATGTGTCGTTTCGTTATTGTGGCGAGTTTGTGTTTCCAAATATCATCACACCCAATGGCGACGGTCTCAACGATTATTTCAAAATTAAGGGTTTGGAATATACATCGGGCTGGAGTATGACAATTTTTAACCGTGAGGGAAGAAAAGTATTTGAATCAAAAGATTACCGCAACAATTGGAATGCACCAGACTTGTCTGACGGAGTTTATTTTTACATTATGGAAAAAAACGGAGAACGTTTCAAGGGCAATGTGAGTGTATTTCACAAATAAAGGCTATTTTACATTAATGACCTTTACAATAGCTTGTCCGGCGGCTTCGTTCATTTTGCGGATTATCTCGGTTCGACGTGCCATTATCTCGTTTCTAATTAGCGGCGACTTGAATTTAACCGTTAGCACACCTTGACGAAGGTCGATATCAACGGTGTCGCGCGATATTACACGACCCACCACTTCGTCCCATTTTTGCATAGCTCGTATCTCGCTTATGCGGGCTTCTGCACCTATGGCTCGGAGGTACTGCCTAATAACGTTTGAAAGCGGTTCTGCATCTTTTCTGTCCATATTGTCAGTGTTTTAGTCGTCAACATCCATATCAATATCTTCCTCAAATTCGGGTGCGGGTTTGAATACTGCCTTCACTTTGAGGGCGAGACCAATTATGAGAATATCGTTTGCACGAGTGTCGTTGCCACGCCAACGGTCAAACTCATCTTTAAAATTGTGCATCTGTTCGGTCATTGGTTCCGATGAGTGTTTCATCAGCATTTGACGGAAATAAATGTCGCCAAAACGGTTGCCTGTTCGTCCGCCTCGCTGATTAACGAATCCGTCGGTTTTGATATACACACGGTCGTCTTTTTCAAGTTCGATGGTTTCGGTAGTGTAGTTTTTGCGACGTCCAAACGAAACTGCAAAGTTCATCTTGTCGCCACGAAATTCGTGCACATCAACCTCTCTTCGGTTAGTTCCCGGATACGACTTACGAAGCAAACACATACTGCCGTAAGCTCCTGCATATGAGAGAGTACGTTCTTTTTGGTTGATAATGCAGACGGTAAAGTTTACCGGTATATCTTCGTCGCGGCGGTATGCTGAATTATTTTCGGCAAGGTGAGCGTATTTGCCTCTCAGATGGTCGAGAATGTGACCTGCTGTGGTGTTGGCTAAGTCGGTTCGTTCCAATATTTCGCTGAGGAATACAATATTTAAAATGCCTTTGATCAATCCGTTAACACCGGTAACGCCACAGTTGCCGCAAGCTGCCATTACAAAATCACCCTGAGCTGCAAATTTGTAAAAATCGCCACCAGCGGTTTCGTTTGGTACATCAAGCACAAAATAGTCGGGGAAAAGTGATTTGATAAATCCACGACTTGTAAACATAATTCTCTGTACAGCAAGCAGATTTTTGAGCATTTCTACATGCTTCATTTTTTGACCTTCGGCAATATTTTTAAGTTCGCCGATATATTTTTCTGCTCTGGCGAGTTGATTTTTTTCGTTGTCGATATTGTCGCTGAGAATCTTGATATCTTTTTCAGAATCGTTTAACTTATTCTGCCATTGTGTGTTAATAGTATCTATCTTGCGTCGTTGGATTACAATCCATACTATTGATGCCGCAAGCAAAACCGAAAGCAATATTATTATATATATCATTATATCAATTGTTTACATTTGTTGCCACTAAATAGTGGTTTTCTTTATTAAGCGCTGCAAAAATAACAAAAAAAATCTAATCTGTGCATTTTTTTGTTAAGCATTGATTATCAATCAACAACAAAATATTAATACAAAAAAAATGTGATTTTTGTAAAAAAAAAGATAAATCGTTATGTTATTTGTAAAAAAAGGCTTAACTTTCGGCACTAATTGACGTACTTATAAATTGGTAATAAAGCTCCATTTTTTGGTATGGATATTGTTTTTTAAAGAATAAATGCACCATAGGAATAGATAACATGATTGGCAACAAAAATTTGAATATTATATATAAGGTGTTAGTCAAAAGTTTTTTGATACTTTTGACATTGTCGCTATCGTTGTCGACTTTTGGTCAGACCAACAGCAACATGGCGATAATGAATGCCCGTACAGTTGTATTGTGCGCCAAACATATCCAATGGAAAAATTTTAAACGTCCCAACGAACTTTCAATCACCGTAGTAGGCAAAGTATCTGAAGAATTTACTGCTCTCACAGCCAACACCGAAGGACAAAAGATTGCCGGTGTGCCTATTCGTGTTTATCGCAAAAACGTTAACGAATTGGTTCCCACCGATATTATATTTGTTAGCAAAGCATATTTCGACGATTTTGATAAAATTAGCGAATTTGCAAAGAGCAATAAATGTCTTGTTTTTGCCGGCAAAGCTCCTAATACCAAGTTTGTAGCTATCAATGTGAAACTTGAATCAGGCAACGGTGGAAGTGTTTATGATGTCAATCCTCGAAATTTCAACGAAGATGCTGCTCCTACCGATTCTCTATGGATTCTCAGCGGTAGCAAGGATGACTTGAAACGTCGTTACAAAGTAAACTCTGACGAACTTCAGGAAAAGGAGAAACGTCTTCAAGAGCTTGAAAAAAGCCTCAACGAACAGGAAAAAGCGTTGCTGGCTCAGAAAGAGAAAAACCAGTTGGTAAAACAGCAAAACGATCGCATCGAACGTCAATTAAATCAAACACTTCAGCAGACAGAGCTTCAGAAAAATAAAGCATCTACGCTTATGGCAGATGTTCGTCAAAAAGAACGTCAGATTGTGCTCACTGCTGCCGAGATTGAAAGTTCAATGCGCGAGATAGAGTTAAAACAGCGTGAAATTGACTCCTCAAACCTTGAACTAAAAGAAAAGAACTTGAGTTTGCAGCAAAAAGAGGCGGATATCAAAGAGCAGATCGACAAAATCAAAGTACAAGATTCGCTTATCGACACTCAAAAACGTAACCGTTTCTACTTAACCATATTCATTGTGGTGGTTGTGATACTCCTTGTTATTATTATAAAGAGTTTGATCAATAGTAAACGCACCAACGCTGCGCTCAAGGTTAAAAACACTGAGCTTAACAAGCAGAAAGACGAAATTAATCAGCAGGCTGTTCAGCTTGAGGAGGTTAACAAAGAACTTGAAAAACTCTCAATTGTGGCTGGTAAAACCCAGAACGCCATTGTTATTATGGATCGCAACGGTTATTTTGAATGGGTAAATGCCGGATTTACACGTATTTATGGATACACACTTCAGCTTTTGCGCAACGAACGCGACGAAAATATTGTAAACGTTTCGCAAAACAAGAGTATACGAAACATTCTCTTCAAATGTGTAAGCAACAAGCAGACAATCATTTTTGAATCTGATAGTGTTACACGTAGCGGCAAAACCATAAGCAGTCAAACCACGCTTACACCTATTCTTAACGAAAACAAAGAGGTAAGCAAACTTGTGGCTATATATACCGATATCAGCAAGTTGAAAGAACAGGAGATTGCCATTCGCAATCAGAACGAAGAGCTTGTTCAGCAGAACAACACTTTGGAAGAACAGAAAAACCAAATCGAAGAACAGAATCGTCATATCAAATCAAGTATTAACTACGCTCAAACTATTCAAAACACGATTTTACCCGAAAAGGCACAAATCGACAAATACTTCGACAATTTTATATTGTTTAGTCCCAAGGATATAGTTTCGGGCGACTTCTATTGGTTTGCCGATGTTGACGACAAAGGTCATAAATACCAATTTATTGGCGATTTCGACTGTACAGGTCACGGTGTGCCGGGCGCATTTATGAGTCTTATTGGCAACCGTCTGCTCAACGAGATTGTAAATGTGAAAAAAATGTATTCGCCCCGCGATATTATGGAAAACCTCAACCTTGGTGTTATCAAAGCCTTGAAACAAGAGCAAAGCACCAACAATGACGGTATGGACACTTGTTTGTGCCGCATTGAGAACAAAGGCGGTGGAGAATATTCGGTAGTATTCTGCGGTGCTAAACGTCCGCTTTACTATATTACTCCCAACGACACAGAGGTTCAGCAGCTCAAAGGCGACCGTAAATCTATTGGTGGTGTTCGCTCAAAACGAAACACAGCCGAGTTTACCGATCAAGAACTAACTTTGAAAAGCGGCGACATACTTTATCTTACTAGTGACGGTATTATCGACCAGAACGACAGCGAGCGTAAGCGTTTCGGTTCAGAACGTTTTCTCGAACTGCTTTTGTCGCTTCGCAATGTGCCAATGGATTCGCAAGGAAGTTTGATTCGCAAGAGTCTCGACGATTATAAAAAAGACGAAGAACAACGAGATGATATTTCGGTTATCGGAATAAAATTTAAATAGAGAGAATGTTATCGAAGATTAACATATTGTCAAATTTAATATTTCGCCGGTTAGTTTTGGCGCTGGCGTTGGTATTATGCACTGCGATGGTGTCTGCGCAGCAGAAATCTACGCTTCCGCGCGAACATATCAATGTGTTCTGGATAATGAACTTTGCCAAATACGTTGAATGGCCCAACGATACAGTAGAAGATTTTACCGTAGGTGTGTTTGGATATTCTACTCCCGAATATCATCGTTTGAAAGCTATGCAGGCAAACGGAGCCACCATCAACGGACGTAAGTTTAAAACTGTAAAATTTGCCAATGTATCTAAAATTGAATATTCGCACATTTTGTTTGTCAACAAAGTGGATTCTCAATATCTTCACGAGATAAACGACAAAATCAAAGGCAAAAAAACACTGCTGATTACAGATAGTTGTTCGTCGAGCCAGTCGGATCTATTTATGGTAAACCTTGTGCTTCAAAGCCGTTCAAACCAGTTTCAGATCAACTTAAATAAAGCTACTGACGCAGGCTTGATTATAAACGAAAGGGCTATAGTAGAAGGAGGTTCGCGTGTGGATGTGGAAAACATTAACCGTGATATGGAAAACAAACTGCTCGTTAAAGAGAAAGAACTTCAAGAAAAAGAATGGGAACTTGACCAGAAAAAGGAAGAGATTTACCAGATGTCGATGAACAACGACTTTCAAGAGGAAGAAAACTCCCGAAAAGAGCAACAAATTGAAGTACTCAAGGATGAAATTGCCATTCAAGAGCGTATAGCTGATAGTCTTATGCGTGCTGCCGGAAAACTCCAAAACAAGCTTGCCCGTGATAAATCGGCTCTTGAAGAACAGTTGGCAGAACGCGAAAAGAAAGAGCAAACTCACCAACAATCTATACTCGAGCTCAACGATGTGCAAGACAAGGTGCGTCAGCGTGAGATAAGCATCGAAGATCAGAAAAAAATTCTTGAAAATCGTACGGAGCAATTCAAACAGAATCAGAAAGAGATCAACCTTATTACTATAGGTATTCTTATATTCTTGGTGCTCGCGATAATTGTGTTCATCAACAACTCTATCAATAAGAAACGCAACCGCGAACTTATTGCAGTTAACGACCGTATCGACACTCAGAAAGAGCACATCCGCGCACAGAGCGACCAGTTGAAACTTATCAACAAGGAGCTTGAGAAACTTTCGATTGTTGCAAGCCAAACCGACAACGGTGTAGTTATTATGGATAATGAAGGTAATGTGGAATGGGTTAATCACGGTTTTGAACATCTTACCAAGATGTCAATTGATGACCTTAAACACAACAAAATCACCACATTTACATCGCTTTATAGTTCTAATAGCAATATTTCGGAAATTAAAGACAAGTGTTTGAGCCATTGCGAACCGGTGATTTTTGAATGTCCGTTTCATACTGCCGACGGCAAAGATATTTGGTTGCAAAGTACTTTAACACCTATTTTGAACGAGAACAACCAGATAACTCGTCTTGTTACTATCGACACCGACATTTCGAAAATCAAAGAGCAGGAACAATCAATTCTTGCTCAGGGTAAGACTCTTTCACGTCAGCGCGACGAGTTGGCACAACAGAAGGAGTTCATCTCTGAACAGTTAGACAACATTAATACTAGTATCAAATACGCTAAAACCATTCAGGATACTGTAATGCCTTTGGATGTGAACCTTTCTAAATATTTCAAATATTTTGGAATATTCCTTCCGTTGCAAACCATTAGCGGCGACTTTTACTGGTTTACCCGTGTGCCCGACAACGATCACTTAACATTTACAGCGGCAGTAGACTGTACAGGTCACGGCGTTCCCGGAGCATTTATGAGTGTGATAGGTGCTCGTCTGCTTTCTGAAATCATTGTGGAACATCACATTTATGATCCTAAAGACATTCTTACACAACTCAATCTCAACCTTGTAAAAGCGTTGAAGCAGGATGTTGGTGACGAAACTTCAGAAATCAACAACGACAGTATGGAAATTTGTCTCTGCTGTTTTGACCGCAAGTCGGAAACCGATTATGAGCTCACATTCTCTGGAGCTCGTCGTCCGCTTTATGTTTATCGTCACGATACTCAAGAATTTATCACATTACACGGCGATAAGAAGACTATCGGTGGTATGAAATCGAAACGAAACACCGGCACTGATTTTACCGACCAGACTCTTATGCTCAAAACCGATGATATTGTTTATCACACAACCGACGGTTTTGTAGATCAATACGATGCCGAAATGAAAAAATACGGCAGCGAACGTTTTATCACATTATTGAAAACACATGCACATCGCGATTTAGCTATACAAAAAGAACTGATACTCAGTGAATTTGAAAGGCAGATTCAAAACTCGTCGCAGACCGACGACATAACAGTTTTCGCGGTTAAATTGATATAAATTATTAAGACACTCAAATAAAACATCATGGCAGTAAACAGCAGGGAGATATTCAACACGATGCTCGACAATGACATAGTCATTTCGTATATTGGACCTTTCGACGGACAAATTCTGTCGTTATTGGCTTCAAATATTGAAGATTCCCTTTGGGACGACCAGCACAGGGGAAAAATATTCTTCAAGATTTTTATCGAACTGAGCCAGAATATTTATCTCTATTCCAAAGAGAAAGGCAACGGAATTGACAAATCGGCAGGTGTAGGTCTTATGCTCATCAAAGAGTACGACAACCATTTCTCGTTTATCACCGGCAATTTGGTCGGCAAAAAAGATTACGAGTTGCTGTCGGACAAATGCAAGAAGATTTCTGAAAAAAATAAAGAAGAACTTCGTGAGTTTAAGCGTTTTATGCGCGGGCAGCCAAGAACTGAGTTTGGTGGCGGAAATATCGGACTCATTCAAGTGTCGATTTTAAGTGGCTATCCAATTGAATATAAATTTGTAAAAGTAGACGACGACAATTATTTCTACATCTTGTGTGTAAGAATCGATAAATAAATGATTTAAGGGGCGCTTAAAACAGCGCCCTTTTTTATTCGTTGTCGCTGTCTTTGATTTCTTCAAGTTCCAACCATCGGGTCTCTTTTTCGTCTAAAAGATTTGTAAGTTGCGACATTCTTTCCGAAAGTTTGCTTATTTCCTCTATATCAGTTACTTCGCCCGAAAGTTTTTGTTCTATCTCTTTTTTCTCTTCGTTTAGTTGGGCTATTTCCTTTGTGATGGCTTCGTATTCTTGTGCAAGTTTGTATGTAAAGTTTTTCTTGCGGCGTTCGCGCTGATAGGTTGGTGTTTTGGGTTGAGAGATGTCCTCACCACTTTTTTCACGTTCCTCGTCTTCTTTCTGTGTTACATACACGGTGTAGTTTCCGGGAAAGTTTTTGATTTGTCCGTCGCCTTCAAACACAAACATCGTATCCACAACCTTGTCTAAGAAGTATCTGTCGTGCGAAACCACTAAAAGACAACCTGCAAAACACGAAAGATAATCTTCCAACACATTGAGCGTTATGATATCAAGGTCGTTGGTAGGTTCGTCAAGTATCAGAAAATTAGGATTTCTGATAAGAACGGTCATAAGGTAGAGACGTCGTTTTTCGCCACCGCTGAGTTTCTCCACCAAAGTGTAGTGCATTTTGGTAGGGAACAGGAAATATTCAAGAAACTGCGATGCCGACAATTTGCGTCCGTCGCCGAGTATAATTACTTCGGCAATGTCTTTAATAATGTCGATAACTCGCTGACCATCTTTGTATTCGATACCTTTTTGACGGTAATAACCCGGCACAACAGTATCGCCAAATTCGGCAGTTCCAGAGTCGGGTTGAGTTTTGCCGGTAATGATGTCGAGAAGTGTGGTTTTGCCGCAGCCATTGTGTCCACATATGCCTATTTTGTCGTTTTTCTTAAACGAGTAAGAAAAATTCTTGATAAGCACTTTATCACCGAAACTTTTGCATAAATTTTTGATTTCCAAAATTTTATTACCAAGACGGTTGACTGTTCCAACAGTAAAATCCACCTTTTTGTTTTCAATGCGTTGCGAGGCAACTTCTTTTAGTTTGTAAAAACTGTCGATACGGTATTTAGCTTTGCCACCTCGAGCCTTAGGCATACGTGAAATCCATTCAGATTCTTTTCTGAGAAGGTTTGCTGCCTTGTCGATGTTGGCTGCAAGATTTGCCAAACGTTCATCGCGTTTGTTGAGATAATAACTGTAATTGCCTGAATATGTGTATATATTATTATTGTCGATTTCAATAATATTGTCGCAAACGTTGTCAAGGAAATAACGGTCGTGAGTTACCATCAGTAGGGTGGTGCTGGTGGTTTTGAGGTAGTTTTCCAGCCATTCGGTCATATCTGTGTCGAGGTGGTTGGTTGGCTCGTCGAGAATAAGAAAATCAGGTTGTTCAATGAGAGTATCGGCAAGGGCAATTCGCTTTTTTTGTCCACCCGACAAACGTCCAATTTGAATATCTAAATCGTTGATTCTCAATTTACCTAAAATTTGTTTCATATCCGACTCGTATTTCCAAGCACCGGCAGCGTCCATTTCGGCTTGTGCCTTTTCTATTAGATTATGGTCGCCGCTTGCAATGGCATTTTCGTAGTTTTGGAGTACTTTGGATAGTTTATTGTCGGCTGAAAAAATTTGTTGCCTTACTGTCAATGCATCGTTAAGTATCGGATCTTGACGCAGATAGCCTATTTTCAAATCGTTTTTGAAAACAATACTTCCTGTGTCGGCACTTTGTTTGCGTGCTATGATGTCGAGCATTGTGCTTTTGCCTGCGCCGTTTTTGGCTATAAGTGCGGTTTTCTGGTCTTTGCCCACCGAAAAAGTGATGTCTTTAAACAAAACAATATCTCCAAACGATTTGGAGAGGCTTTCTACTTGCAAATATGTAATCATTGTATAAAATTTGTATGGCAAAGATAAACCTTAATTACCAATTGTCGTAAAAAAAATGCACAAAATAGTTGAACAATCACAAAATTGTTTTAATTTTGTGGCTACAATTTTGACGTATTGGGCATGTTAACAGCTGCGTCGGAAATTATAAGTATATGATTAAAAACGTCATACTGTTTTTGAAGGGCTTTGCAATGGGGCTGGCAAATGTAATACCGGGTGTTTCCGGCGGTACAATTGCATTGCTTGCAGGCATTTTCCAGAGGTTTATCAACGCATTAAAATCGTTTGATCTGGAAGCGTTGAAACTTTTATCTAAATTCAAATTCAAGGAATTTGCTCAACATACTGATTTATTTTTCCTTATCGTATTGTTTCTCGGAGAAGGCGTTAGTATTCTTACTGGTGCCAAATTGCTTGAATGGCTCTTTAAAAACTATGAAGTGCACGTTTGGGCATTCTTTTTCGGACTTATTCTCGCCTCGGTATATTACGTGGGCAAGATGGTGAAAAAGATTAATATATATAAAGTGTTGTTGGCCATAACTGGTGCGTTTTTGGCATTTGGTTTTTCGATAATTACTCCCGCCACCGAAAACGACAACATTTTTTATCTCGTATTTTGCGGCGCAATTGCCATTTGTGATATGCTCCTGCCCGGTATTTCGGGTTCGTTTACACTTATATTATTAGGCAACTACAAACTAATAGTAATCGATTCGATTTCGCATCTCAATTTTGCGGTGCTGATACCAGTGGCTATAGGAGTTGTGATAGGTTTCCTTTTGTTTTCGCGTTTTTTGTCGTGGCTTATGAAAACCTATGCCGATCAAACCATTTCGGTGCTCACTGGATTTATCTTCGGGTCACTGGTGTTTATCTGGCCTTGGAAAAAACCTCTTTATCTAATGCAAAACGGTCACGAGGTGTTTAATTCGCACGGCGAGGCTGTTGTAGAAGGTTATGAAAAATTTCTTCCCGAACTAACCGCACAAACCTTTTGGGCTATAGCGTTTATGATATTGGGAATGGCTGTGTTGTGTGTGATCGAGGAATTGTCGGCACGACGCGCAAAACGTATTGAAGCAGAAAAAATTGAAAAAGAATAAATAACTGGAATATAAACAATTTATAATATTAATAAAGTGGAAGTTGAAACTTTTAAAATGATAGCCACGACCTTTGAAGGTCTGGAAGATGTGTTAGGACGCGAACTTATGCGTATGGGCGCAGATGACGTCAACACCGAGCCTTGTACTGTAACATTTACCGGCGACAAGTATTTGCTTTACGAAGCCAACTACGAGCTACGTACTGCGTTGAAAATTTATAAAGAGATTCTCAACTTCTCGTTCGAATCAAAAGAGGAGTTTTACGAAAAGCTCAAAGAATACCGTTGGAGCAAGATTTTAAATATTTACAAAAGCTTCAATCTCAAGGTAGTTTCCAACAACAATCAACTTGGAGAGGCAAGCGCTATTGAGCAGCAAGTAAAAGACCTAATTTGCGAATATTTCAATTTGAAATCGCACAAGACTCCTCCTCACGATGTAGCTAATCCTTCGGTAGTTATCGACATCAATATCAATGAAGGCAATTGTTCGTTGCTTCTTGATAGCACCGGCGAACCGCTTTCAAAACGTGGTTATCGCATCACTTCCGGTTTTGATCCTCTCGACGAGGTTTACGCTGCCGGACTTGTTCAGCTATCAGGCTGGAAAGCCAACACCAACTTTATTGATCCTATGTGCGGTTCCGGCACATTGCTTATTGAGGCAGCTATGTTTGCATACAACATACCGTCGCAGGTTTCCCGCGAAAACTTCGGATTCTTCACTTGGAGAGATTTCGACGCCGACATGTGGAAAGATATCAAGAGCGATGCTAAGGTTAGAATCAAACACAACGGCGAGTTTGCTTATAAAATTCTTGGCTACGATATTTCAGAACAAGCTACAAAGGCAGCTGGTCAGAACATCAAAAAAGCAATTCTCGACAAATATATTAATGTGTTTACCGCCGCTGCTAAAGATTTGCAACTTCCCGACGGAAACAACACCGTTATTCTTGATCCTCCCGCCATTGATGTATACAAAAAAGAAGAGACCAAAAATATTATTGCAAGTATTTCGCAATTGATGAAAAAAAATATTAAGACCTCAAAAATCTGGTTACATTCTGATTATAAAGAGTTTAGCAAAGCTTTGGGACTTAATGTACAGAAGGAGCATATCATAGTTAAAAACGGAAAGGAATGCTTTTTGCAATTATTTTAATAAATTTTTAAAAAAAATACGATTTTTATATTCGTAGATATTAGAAATTGCATATATTTGTAAAGCGAAACAAATAAAGTAATCTTAAAGACAGCCTAATGAGAGAAGCGATACATAGTCTATATGAAAAAGCGGTGAAGGGCAACGTTGTGTTGTCGTTCGAGGGTGTCATTACATCCGACCTCTTAGACAATGTATTTGCTGAAGCTGAAGCCAAACTCAAGGCCGACAACGAACAGCCACGTGTTATCAAAAAAGTATACAATATACTTGTAGAGGCTCTTCAAAACTTGTTTCATCATCTCGAAACTCCGCCCGATGAATTTTTCGATCACTCTGGTTTAGCTAAAGGTAGCCATTATGCCTTTTTCTGTATGACCAAAGAGAATCCGGGCGTTTACCGTATCACTACCGGTAATTTTGTAAAAAATCTTACCGGCTATTTCCTTCGCGACCGTATTGAGCAACTTAACTATTTGTCGCAAGACGAATTGAAAGACCTATACAAAATAGTACTTAACAACGATGAGTTCTCAGCTAAAGGCGGAGGCGGTTTAGGATTTATTGAGATGGCTCGTAAATCGGGCAACAAGTTCGGTTTCGAATTAGTTCGTCAAAATAAAGAGTACTCGTTTTTTGTTTTATAGGTATTAATATCATAATGTAAACAAAACTTAATTAATTAAATAAAATGGATTCAATAGACATAGAGGGAACTCCAAAAACACCGTCGGTTTCATTCGAAGCCGCAACGGGAAAGTTAGTGATTAAAGGTAGATCAATCCCTGAAAATTCGATAGAGTTTTACAAACCGCTCGTAGACTGGATCGACAAGTATGCTGCCGAGGCCAAAGGAACGGTTGAAGTAAATATGCAGCTTGAATATTTCAATACAAGTTCGTCTAAATGTATTTTGGACGTCTTTAAGAAATTGGAGAACTTGCACAACAAAAGTGTTGCCGACGTGGTTATCAATTGGTACTACGAGGAAGACGACGAAGATATGCTTGAGGCTGGTGAGGATTACCAGTCGATACTAAAACTCCCCTTTAAGATGGTGGAGGTAGGTTCCCAAGAGTAGTTTTGGTTTATTGAGTTCATTTTGTATATTATTCAAAAGAAACGCCTGCAAACAAAGGTATATACATTATCCTTTGATTGCAAGCGTTTCGGTTATTTAGGAGTTTAGTTTTCTTTACATAGGTAAAGCACTACGGGTAGATGGTCGCTGAATCCGTTGAGCCATTGACCGCTTGCCGAGGTTCGTTTGGGAGTTCCCTTATATTTCCCCGATTGATTTAATAGGTATTCAAGCCTTACTATTTCGCTACCGCAATATGTTAGCTGTTTTTTGTTGTGGGCAATAGTCTTTTCTATTGTTTTGTTGTGTTTCTTAATAATCTCGGTATGAGGCTTGTCTAACACATTTTCAGTAACAAGAATTTGGTCAAACAGATTCCACGCATTTCGGTAATGAAGTGTGCCCGTTCCAGAAAACAATATATCCCACCATGGATTGTACAAACCAAAGGGTTCTACTTGCTCCATTTTGCGGCGACCTCCAAGTATTTCGCTCATACTTTTATCGTGCGGGTCGTCGTTCATATCACCCATGATAAATATCTTAATATCAGGATTTTGATTTTGAAGCGAATCTTTGATTGCGCGAATTTGTTTTGTACCAAGTTCGCGATAATATCCACTACTATAACGACTTGGAAGGTGACAAACCACTACAACCACATCTTCTTCAGCAAGGTTACCTCTAACGGTAAGGAATCCGCGAGTGGCTTTATTCTTGTCGGAATCGTTTTCGTAGATGTAAGGCACTAATTTATAATCGGTTGGCTTAAATAATGACGGATTATAAAGCAATGCGCAATCAATGCCTCGGCTGTCGGGACCTTCTTGGTGAATATACTTTATATCTCGCTTTTTTAACGGTTCTTGTTCTATTAAATCGTTGAGCACGTTTTTGTTTTCGATTTCGCTGAGACCTATAAATGCGCATCCCTCAGGCACTTGGTCAACAGCCATATCTGCCAAAGCTTGCGACATATTGTGCAGTTTTGCAATATATTTTTCGCTGTTCCATTTGTATGTTCCATCGGGAAGAAACTGATTGTCGTTTTTCCCCACATCGTGGATTGTGTCAAAAAAATTTTCTTGGTTGTAAAAACCGATGGCTATTTTAGTGGCAGGGGTTTGGGCAAAGATGTTTGAACCAATTAATACAATTAAGAGGCTTATAAATGTCAGTTTTTTCATTTGTAAGAGTTGCTAATTTCGTCCGTCTTTTAAGTTAATAATTATCACACCGTTAGCACTTTGACTTCCGTAAATGGCAGCCGAACCATCTTTGAGAAGCGAAATTTCTTTCACGTCGCAAGTTGGTATAAAATCGATGGTGTCAACAATCTTTCCGTCTACTACGTATGTAGCGCAAGGAGAGGCGTTTATGGTGTTTGGTCCACGAACTATGATGCAGCCGTCGCTTCTGATATAAATACCGTTAAAATGTGCTCTGATTAATTCGTAGATGTTTTGGTAACTGCAATAGTTTGGTCCATTTTTGATGTATTCAATTGCCTGTGTGCGGTTTGCTTCGCTAATATATCCGTAGCCGATAGCCATATCTAAGTTTTGTTCTGTAGGTGTGAAATTTAGTTTTACCGAGATGGTATCTTTGGTGCGTCGGTTTACTTTATGTTTAGCTGTGCTGAAGCTTTTTGATGAAAATACAATGCAATCGTTGTCGTAGCACGCAATTGTAAACATACCTATCGAATCGGTAGATGCTGCTGCTTTTGATTTTTTGGCTTTTACGGTAATACCTGATATTGGTAAATCGTTGAGTACAGTTACTCTGCCGGTTATTATTCTGGTATCCTGTGCTTTAACTGATAACACACAGAAAATAAATAGTAAAATTAATGATGTTCTCATGGCATTCATATTTTTATAATTATTTTTTTCATTTTTGACTTGTTTGATATTTAATGGTTTAATAGTTGATTTTATTTTTTGTTTCTATTTATCAAATCAACTATGTTGTTTACCGATAATTCGCTTCGGAAATTATCTGCGGGAGTATTTTTGCAGTAATCAATTAGTTGATTTACTGAAGTTTCTGCCACATGAAGTCGTGTGTCGGACGCAGCATAATATATCAATAATCGTCCATCGTCGTCTTTTATCCATCCGTTAGAAAAGACTACATTTGATACGTCGCCGATTCGTTCGCTACATTTGGGTGCAAGGAAATATCCTCCGGGGGCGTAAATTACTTTTGCTGGATTATCTAATGCTGTCATAAACATATAAAGCACATAACGCAATCCCGCTGCGGTATTTCTTACACCATGTGCCAAGCAAAGCCATCCTTCAGTGGTTTTAATTGGTTGCGGTCCCATACCGTTTTTCACTTCTTTGATAGTATGGTATATTTTGTTGTCGATGATAGTTTCTTCTTTAATTTCAGCATGGCAAATATCGTTGCAAAGTCCGAACCCAATGCCGCCACCGCCGCCAACATCAATAAATCCATCTTGCGGACGTGTATAAAATGCATATTTTCCGTCGATAAATTCGGGATGAAGCACCACGTTGCGTTGTTGACCGGAGTAGGAGCGAAGGTCGTCGAGGCGTTCCCAAGTTACAAGGTCTTTGGTGCGAGCAATGCCGGCATTTGCCACAGCCATTATTGTGTCGCCTGATGGTGCGTTTGGGTCTTTGCGTTCGGTGCAAAAAACTCCGTAAATCCACCCGTCTTCGTGTGCCGTAAGACGCATATCGTAAACATTGATATCAGGTTCAGAGGTTTGAGGCATTATTATGGGATATTCCCAAAACTTGAAATTGTCAACTCCGTTTGGCGATTCGGCTACTGCAAAAAATGATTTTCGATCAGCACCTTCTACACGAGCCACTACGAGATATTTATTGTTAAATTTGATAGCACCGGCGTTGAAAGTGGCATTTATCATTATCCTTTCCATTAGGTAAGGATTGGTGTCTTTGTTAAGGTCGTAACGCCATTCAAGTGGGGTATGTGCCGCTGTAAGCACAGGATATTTGTATCGCGTATAAATACCATTTGAAACCTCTTCCGGTGTATTTTTACGCGTTAAAAGTTCGTTGTGCGTTGATTTTAATAATGATAATCTCTGATCGTAATTCATCCTCTTTTTAATTATATGTTTTTACAAAGATAATAAAAAAACACTTCAGTAGCAAAAAAGTAAAAAAAACTCTCAAAAAAATTTTTTTTTTTCAAAAATCCTTTTTTACTTTGCGGCGTTAATAAAACAAAAACACAAATGAGAAATTTTAACGCATATAACAATTGGTGGTGGCGCTTGCGGAACTTCAATTCGTGAGTGGTTACACCTTTATATATATAAGAAATTTGAAAGGTCTGACGGAAACTCACGTCAGACCTTTTTTTTTGAATCACTAATTAAAACTAATTAAAAATGTTCAGTTACAAAACTAATTCAAAAACAATTCTGAGCGACATCTATACGCCCGTGAGCGCATATCTTCGTCTCAGGGATTCGGGTGTGCAAAGCGCACTTATGGAGTCAAACGACTATCATTCTAAGGAAAATTCACGCTCATTTATAGGCATTTATCCCTTGGCAAGCGTGGCTATCAATCACGGAAAGGCAATTTTCAAATATCCCGACGAAAGCGTTGTTACTAAGGAGATTACAAAAAATTATAGAGTAGAGCACGCCTTGAAAGAGTTTTTGAGCAACTTTAAAGTGGAGGGCGAAAACTCAAAATATTGTGGTCTTTATGGATATACGGCTTTTAATGCTGTAAGATATTTTGAAAATATCCCCGTAGAGGATACCACAATGAAAGAAAACGATGCTCCCGATATGCTCTATGTGCTGTTTCGCACTGTATTGGTTTTCAATCATTATCAATCGGAACTCACCATTGTGGATATGTCAGAAGATGGCGAAAACAAGGTGCACGAGGTGGAAAAACTCCTTTCGAAGGCAGGTGTGCGCAACGATGGTTTTAATGCTACTGGCGAAACCACATCGCCCATTACCGACGAACAGCACAAAGACAATATCCGCAAGGGTATCGCACACTGCAAACGTGGAGATGTTTTTCAAATTGTTATATCTCGCAGATTTATACAGCATTACACCGGCGACGACTTTAAACTCTATCGCGCTCTTAGGTCGATTAATCCTTCGCCTTATCTGTTTTACTTTGATTTTGGTGGATTTAGAATTTTTGGTTCGTCGCCCGAAACTCACTGCCGCATCGAAAACGGCAAGGCTTACATCGACCCAATTGCAGGAACAACCAAACGCACTGGCAATCAAGAAGAAGACCTCAAAAATGCAGAGTATCTCCGTCGCGACCCCAAAGAAAATGCAGAGCACGTAATGCTTGTAGACCTTGCCCGCAACGACCTCAACCGCAACTGCGACAATGTTAAGGTAGATTTTTACAAGGATATGCAGTTTTATTCGCACGTAATCCACTTGGTGAGCCGTGTTAGCGGAGATTTGCGTCCTAATGCCGACACTATCAAAACCTTTATCGACACATTCCCCGCAGGCACTCTTAGCGGTGCGCCCAAGGTTCGCGCTATGCAGTTAATTTCAGAAATTGAGCCTCATAGCCGCGGTATTTACGGTGGTTGCATCGGATTTTTGGGTCTTAATGGCGAACTAAATCAGGCTATTACAATTCGCACTTTTGTGGCTCGAAAC
>JAGCVU010000257.1 GCA_017962175.1 Bacteroidales bacterium
GGAAGTTCTGGAAGCACCTGAACCAGATGTTTCTACCTTTTTGTTGGTGAGAAAATTGTACGATTCATCGCCGTGTTTGCCGCCTATAAGCACAAAGGAATTGTCCTGATAGCGGAAAAGAAACACGTCCGACTGTGGAGTCTGGATTCGTAGCACGCCTTTGTCGGTAACGGAGAGTTTGGCATCGCTGCTTACCGGCATATCGGTATCGAGGAAAAGACTGTAACTGCCACCTGCCTTGCCAAAATAATATGCGCTGCCGTAGTCAGTGGCAATAAACAAATCTTTTACGCCGTCTTTGTTGAAATCGCCTTCGGCTTGGTTTACAATCTCTTTGGTAGAAAGTTCTGCGGCTGTTTTGCCCGATGATTTGAAAATTTGAGCCTCGGCTTTAATTCCGCTACAAAGAGCGATAGCAAGTGATACGAAGACAATGATAAGGTTGCGTTTTGTCATAATGTTTTGAGTTTAAATTAATACTGATTGATTATTGAATTTCGTTGTCGGTGCGAAGATATTTTTCTGTAAGTGTGTAGTTCCAATCAGAAGTGAATGGTCCCTCTTCTCCTTCACCTTTTGTTTTCAATTTAACCACCTTTTTTATAATACCGTCTTCGTAAGTATAGTTGATTTTGTAAGTGTCGGTATATTCGACGTCAAGCGTTATTTCCGAATAAGTTAAACGGCCTTGGTCGTCGCGTTTTTCGTTTTTCCACTTGTTAATTTCGCTAAAATCATACATCAGTCTGTATTGACGCCAAAGAATGTCATTCTTAGAGTCGGCATATTTGCGCATAGAGGCAATTGACTTTGGGTCAAGGTCTTTGACGTTTTTATCGGCTTCAAACAAGAATCCAATTCCGTCGCCGGTGATTTGGTCAAAAATGCTGACATCCTTTTTGAAAATCAAATCTTGCTTATCTTCAACAAGGTTTTGATATACCTCTTTACATTGTATTGAGTCGATTTTTTCACCGTTGTAGTTGATTTTGAACATTCTGATGTAACTTTCATAGTCGTATTGACCTGTAACGCAACCGTATTCAATGATTCGGTCTTCACCGTCGTAGCGGCAATATTCACAGAGTCCTTGTAAGTCATTTTTTCGGGTTATGAGCACCGGTTTTGAATAATCGACGAACTTTCCGCTTAAATTGTCAACCGAATAAGGCTCCGGTGATTTGGGCTTTTCGGGTGCGGGTGTTTCCGTTGTAGTTGCGGCTGGTACACTGTCTATTTTATTGGCGGTGGTGTCGGTTGCTGTGCCGGTGTTTTGTGTTTGTGTTCCTCCGCACGATGCCAAAAGCGCGATGGCGGGGATGATTAAGAGTTGCTTTTTCATAATGTATTGAGTTTTAAATTTTTATATAAATTCTTATTTAAATGTTTCTGCAGTGGGATTCGACTGCCAATTGTATCCATAATCTTCAAAATGGTATTCGCCGATTGATATTTCGGCAAGCATTAGCAAATCGTGGGCGGGCAGGGTGAATGTTTTGCTGTCTTCGGGAAAATCTTTACCGTTTTCGGCATCTTGACAGAGTGTTATCACCTTGTTGGTAAGGGGATTAAACGATGCGCCGTAAGCAAAATCGTCGCCACAGTCGGCATGGACGGTTTTGCCGCCGATAAGGTAAAGTCCGTGGTTTTGCCAACGAAGCAAATATACATTGGTGGTGAAGGTTATGCAATCTGCATCGTCGTAACTCTGGCTATATAATTCTTCGTAATTGGTCTGAATCCTAAGCACGCCTTTGGTGGTGATAGATACCGAAACCTCGTTTTTGGTTTTGAACACGCTGTAAAGTTTGTAGCCGTCGGAAGTACCCCAATATACAGCCATTACGCCGCCCAAAGGATTATCTATTTCGGCAATTACAAGGTCTTTGATACCGTCTTGGTTGATGTCGCCCTCGGCAATAGCGGTTTTTTCTGTGCCGAGATAGAGGTTGCTTTTGCCTTGATCTTTAAACATTTTGGCGGCAATTCCATTTTGCGCCGACACCTCTGAAAATACACTGCAAATTATGGCAGCGAACAATAGAATGATTATTTTTTTCATAATGTGATGATTTAATTAAACTACCAATATTCAATTGTTCTGGTTACTTCGTCTTCGGAAACCTCGTTGGTTACTTGGTCGGTTTTCTTGACGATACACTTAGTCCAATTGTTGTGGCTGTCGAAATCTTTGTAGGTATATTCAATTATGCCACAGGGTTCAAATTCATATTTGTCGTTATCTTCACACATCACGGTTGTGTTTTTGATGGGGTTGCCGTTGTTGTCGTATTCGTAGTTGGTGAGCCAAACCTGACCTTCGCAATATGTGGTGTCGCGGATAATCTGCGAGCCTTCCCAAACGTAGATTTGCTCATATTCCCAAGCACGTTGGCTGATGATGCGTCCTTTGCCGTCGCGAGTCCATTTTTCCAAGTCGGTCATTTCGCCGGTGGCCTCGTTGTAAGAGCGTTGCGGTTCTTCTAATTCAAACGGATTGTAGCCATCTACTTTAGTGATGATTCCTGTTTTGTCGAATTCTACACCGTTGTTCATTTTTTTAACATTGCCTTTTAAATTGTAAAAAGCAAGGTCGTAGGGTTCGGTTTGGGTGGGCGTGGAAACGGTGGGCACACTGTCTTTGCCGTTATCATTTGCCTTGGTAGCATTGTTGTTTTGATTTGCTGAGCCGCAAGCACTTAGCATTAATGCGGCAATGGAGATGATTGTAATTTGTTTTTTCATTTTGTATTAAATTTAATTATTCTTCTTGTTTTACCATACGTTCGCCGTTCCAGTCAAATCCTTTGAGACCTTTGTCGGTGAAGGGTGTTATGGATGCACTTATATCAGATGGTATTTCGGGCTCAAGGGCTGTGGGTGTCAGGGTGCCGTCTTTGTAGATGTAACAATATAAGAAGTGTGTAGGATCAAAAGGATCAGAATGGTAATCATATTGATGGCCTTGTTCCCAAGCAAAATATTCATATACCTTGTAGCCGCCGCTGTTGAGAGGGAAATATTTGAACGAGTGGTTATATATTTGCACCGAACCCCACTCGTTTAATATGTAGCCGTCGGGAGTTTTATTTTTGTCGTAATACTTTATGTCCCGGTCGTAAATACCAATCATATTATTATCGTGTGTAAAATTTGCGTGTTCTTTAAGAAGCAGGCTGAAAATTTGGCGGCCAACATCGGGCTGACCATGATAAATTTTTATAAGTGTAATGGTGGCGTTTTCGTCGAATTCGGGACGTTCGCTGTTGGGGTTGCTGAAGGTAACAATCTTGCCGTTTTCGGGATAGATGTTCTTAATGCCATCTTTTGTGGTGTAAAATTCTATTACGCCGAGGGTGTCGTAATTCGGAGGAATAAAATCCGAATGAAGGTTTTGGTCGGCGCATCCGGGGATTGTTCTTACCCAATTGTTGTCTTTAAACTTGAAATATTCTTGTGTGCCCCAAAAGCCATAGTTGATGGGTTTAAAACCTATTCCAACATGGGTGTTAGAAGGGCCGTCAACGTCCATACGGTAAGTGTAAAGGTCTGACAATACGGTAATTGTGTCTATTTTGCCGTCGGCATTTAGCGATAGTTTAAACATTTTTTTGCCGTCGCGGTTAAAGTACATAGCTTTGCCGAGGGTGTTTGATTGAAACCCTTCGAGTTTTTCGGGAGGATTGTCGCCTACAAAAATTCTGCCCAAGCCAGCCGCCGAAATCAAGTTGATATTTCCGGGCAGGTCGCTTTTGTGGTCGAGAACAAATTTTGAGCCGTTCCATTTGTAATAAAGGGCGAACTGGTCTACATAATACGGATTTGCACTAATTACAAGAAGTTGCGTGGTGAAATCATACTTGTATAAAAGCCCCATTGGACCAACATTGGGTTGACCTGTTGGGTCATAAAACGCTACGGCATCGATGGCGGCGTATTCATTGACGGATGGTGATGGCAGAAAGCTGTTTGCTGTTGGCGGAGTGGTGTTTATTTCGGTTAGTTTACCATCGTTATAGCGGTAAAACTTAAAATAATGAATGGTCAAGTTGTCCTGTTCGTCGAATGCATCTTCCTCGGCAATAACCAAATATCCGCCGTCGTTGTGGCTCAACAACAGAGTGTTAATGTCGTACATAGCAAATGCTTCTTCGTCGATATAGTTCCAACTAAAAAACAATCTATCAGAAGATACGGTATCTTTGTATGTAGCCGCTTTTTCGGGGTCCACCATTTGGTATATTTGAAAGGCGGTGATAGTATCCACCTGTGCTTTGTTGCCGCTGTTTTGATTTGCTCCGCCTCCGCAAGCACTTAGCATTAATGCGGCAAGGGAGATGATTGTAATTTGTTTTTTCATTTTAATTATCTAAATCAAATTGATCGAACATTGGAGTACCTATAGTAATATCTGTAATCTTCATAAGAGGAAGTTTTTTGATTGCAACGTTTGAGACTTCGGGGTGGTCGGTGTCGCACATTGGACAATTTGAAATTACAGCCTTGTTGGTGAGCATATTGTACGATTTGTGCCAAATCATACATCCCAAATCGGGAATACGTTCCCAATGATACCACGTTGTTCCACCAATAAGACGGAACTCATTTTCTTGATAACGAAGCATATACACCAATGAATACTCTTCGTAAAAACCGCTTTCGCCCTCATCTTCTATATAATCGTAAAAGATATCCGAGGCTATACGCAAAACGCCTTTGGCAGTAACGGATGCGCTAACATTGTGGGCAAGCGAATCTACCTGAAAATACTTGTAAAGTTTATAGTTGCCGTCGGCATTGCCCCAATAGATGGCAAAAAAAGCCGCAATTTTGTCGGTTCTACTCGCATCGGGAAATTGTTCTACAATTACCAAATCTTTGATGCCGTCTTTGTTGAGGTCGCCCTCGGCAGATTCGGTTTTGTTGGTTCCAAGATAAAGGTTTGTAGTGCCTTGATCTTTAAATAGTTTTGCAGCAATTCCACGTTGTGCTGATACTTCTGAAAATGCGCCGCAGAATATGGCAGCGAGCAATAGAATGATTATTTTTTTCATAATGTGATGATTTATAGTTGTACAAATTTTTCGCCGTCCCATTTAAATTTATATTTGGTGTAGGTACCGTTAAGAAAAAACAATGTATCTTTATCAAAATCGGTAGCATATTTTACGGCGTAAGGTTTCAATTCCGATTGCAAATCCACTTCTGTGAGTTTTTCATCTTTGTAGATGTACTCTTTTATATAGTGTGTTTCACCCTCATAATCAGCCTCGTTCATACCGTTGACAAAAGTATAGGTGTTGAATACTTTGTAGGTGTTGTTACCGATGTCAAAGGCTTTGAGATAACGCTCAACGTAAATATTTTCGCCGTGCTGATAAACAATTAAATTATCTTCAGGTGTTTTATAAATGTCTTGGCTGGATTCGCCATCGATAGCTGCCCAAAGTTCGTCCATATCAATGCCGGGAGTTTCTTCGGGTTGACGGTGATAAATTTTAATAAGAGTAACGGTGGCTTTAGGGTCATATTTTGGGTCGTCGCGCCAATTCACTTTTTTGCCGTTTTCGGGATAGATGTTGGTGATGGCATCTTTGGTGGTGTAAAAATCTATCACACCAAGAGTGTCGGCAAAGGGTTCGGATGAGTACATCAAACCACAATAATTAGAGGTTTTGCCTTTAAACGACCTTACCCAAACACCGTCTTTAAATACAAAATTATCCGCACTACAATAACCCACATCCTGAAATCCGATACCGAAATGGTCGTTGGTGGGTCCGTCGCAGTCGATACGGAAAGTAATTAGCGGCGAGAGTATGGTGATAGTATCGATTTTGCCTTCATTATTGAGCGATAGTTTGAATACCTTTTGACCATTGCGATTGAAATATACCATATTACCGAAGGCGGTTTTCTGGTAGCCTACAATGTTTTCAGGAGGATTGTCACCAAGAAAAATCTGACCTATACCCACATAAGAGATTAAATTCTGCGGAGTTTCGGGGTCGCGCTTTGGGTCGGGGGCAAACTTTGAGCCGTCCCATTTGTAATAAAGAAATAGATCATCGTTAAACAAATTAACTCTCATTGCAAGAAGCCCTGTTTCAGGGTCGAACTCGTAATAGTGCATAAAATCCTTTTGGTCAAAAAAGTCTATAACCTCTTTGTCGGGGTTGTAAAACGTCAGACCGTCCACTTGGGCAAAATCATCGAGCGATGGCGTGGGCAAAAGGTCTTTCTGTTCGGTGAGTTGTCCGTTAAAATAACGGTAAAATTTAAGGTATTCGAGATAACTATCGCCCATTTCGTCGGCAGTTGTGGATTGACACACTGCGAGCAAACCACCGTCGTTGTGGTTGTAGCACTTAACAAACACATCTCTTGCTCCGAAATCATCCCAATCCATTTCGCCAAAAGAAAAGTACATCTTTCCCTTAGTATCGACTTCTTTGTTTTTTTCCGCTTTTTCGGGGTCGATCATTTTGTAAATTTGGAAGGCGGTGATAGTGTCGTCAGCAACTTTATTGTCGCCGCCGCCTGAATTTTGATTTGTGCCGCCACCACAAGCACTTAGCATCAAAGCGGCAAGTGTAGGAAGTATTATTTTTTTCATAATGTGTGTATTTTTTTATAAATCAGGATCTTCGTAATCGGGACAATAGAATTTTTCGCCGTTCCAAGCGGTGTTGTAGCCATCGCCACCCTCGCCAAATACATAAAAGCCATCGGGTTTTAACTTTTTGATATAATAACCTTTGGCAAGGTAATGACGGTGGCCTTCGGTTTTGATTTCAACATATTCGGGAAGCATTAAATAGCCGTCGTTAAATGGGGTAATTTTGCCGTTTTTAAATGTGTAGAGCGATATTTGGTGACCTTCGCCCGCTTTTGGGTCAAAATAGAGAAGCACCATATACCCTCCGTTTTTATACTTGTAGCAAACTGCAGTTTCTTCAAAACCTTCGGCACCTTCAGCAACAAATTTTGCCATTTCGGGGGATATTGTTTTTACTTGAGAGCGGTTGGAGGCAATCATATCGGCATCGGGAAGTTCGTCGCCGTCTAACATTCCCAAGGGGTCGTATGTTTTAAGAAATTCGTCCCAAAACTTCATAGCAATATCCGAATCGTCGTCGGCGGCAGCGGATAATTCCGGCGTTGCAACCTTGTTGGTAGATTCCGATTGCACAACAGGTTGGGTGGTGGTAGTGTCGGCGTTATTGCCGGCGGTTTGGTTTTGATTTTGGTTTTGATTTTGATTTGCTCCGCCACAAGCACTTAGCATCAATGCGGCAACGGCAATGGGTAAATGTTTAATTTTCATGATTATAATGGTTTAATTTATAGATATCAACATTGCAAATATAAGTAAAAATGTGAAATGCGATAATTATTCTTCTGATTTAATGAATTTTTCGCCATTCCATGTAAAAAGAATGCTTTCGTTTGAGTCAAACTTCCAAATTATTAGATTGAAAGTGCCGTAAGAATCGTCGTTAATACTGATATTAGATTGGTATTCTTCTGTGGTATAGGGCTTTAAATCTTCTTGCAATTCTATTTGGGTTAGTTTGCCGTTTTTGCAGACGTATTGTATCATCTCGTTTTGGTGGTTGATGAATATACCCGACTGACTTTCGCACATAGAGTAATAAGTGTCGAAAACGATGGTGTCTTTCTGTTGATCGCGTTGAAAACATGCGGCGCAACGTGTGCGGGTACAATGTTCATCGTCGTAGGTATAAGTAAGATAATTGCGCTCAAATTTAAGGCAATTTTCTTTTTCGGCATCGGAATCGTAACTTTTGCTATCCAACTGTTTCCAAATGTCTAACATATTGCAACCCGAATAGATAGAAGTGATTGTCCACCAACCAAGTGGAACGTCCTCTAATTTTCGTAGCGGATAAGGGGGAATGTCTGTCGTTTTATCGTTGTCGATAAACTTGAGATTAACAAAATCGATTTCTTCGTAATCGCTGCCACCGTCGTCGGGCCATGACATCGATTGAGAATATTTTAAAAGGTAAAAGGCATCTTTTTTATAATAAAAGACGTAATCTTTTGACGATTCGTAACTTGCACAAACAAACAAGGTGTCATCTTTGGCGTAAGCGTATAGCGAACAATCAGGGTCGTCGGCATCTTTTTCAGGGCGATGACCTACCAATTGGCGGTTGTAAACTTCAAAATCGTCTTTGAAATACACGGCAAACTCTTTCTCTTCATTGTCGCTGATTACCAAGTCGATAATATTGTCGTGATTGAGGTCGGCATAACTATATTGATCATCGTCGGCAGCGGCATAAAGTTCGATTAGATATTTACTCGAGTGGCCAAATTTTTCACCGCTTTGCTTAAAATATTTCAAATCTTCTTTATAGGGTTTGTGATTGGGACTGATTTCAAATCCATCGCCGTTCCAAACGTAGGTAACTGATGGAAACATATCCCCTTTTTTCTTTTCAAGTCCAACAAAAGATCTTGGAAGTACCTCCTTTAAAACATCTTCACCGTATTCGTCTGTTTCGAAAAATTGTTGGCAAAGTGAAAACGAAACTTTTATTGAGTTTTCTTCAAAATCGTAAGTGTAATGGCGACGGTAATGGTTTTCCAAATACAAGAGTGCATCTTTTGGAAAATCGTCGGAATTAGCATAAAACTCTGATAAATATGGTCGTGGCAGATCTTCTTTGATAACGCCGTCAATGTATGTTACCGCCTTGTAATGAGAAGAAGTGCAATCTGGACAGTCGCCGCTGCGAGACTCCAACTCAATCCAAATCCAATATCCGCCGCTTTTGCGTTTGTAAAAAGAACAACTCCATAGATCGTCGAATCCACCGTCGAGTATAGCATAATATCGTACAGAATCTGAACGCGACGATTCCGGGTCGGGCGAATCTTGTGTGTATCGTGGATAGTCGGTGATGTTGTCTACAATTAAATCTTCCTCATACAACTGGTAGGTGCCCATACGATCTTCATCTTTCCAATGCGTTTTGCCATATTTCAACACCTCGCAGGTAATGCGGCTGAGTTCATCGGATTCGGTTGTAGAGACGGTGTGCTCACCGTCTCCATCAGCATTTTGTGTTTTATTGCCTCCACCGCACGAAAAAAGAGTTAGAGCGGCAAGAGCAATGAATAAATGTTTAATTTTCATGATTATAACGGTTCAATTTCATAGCAAATGAATGAAACTATTTAGTTTTTGAAGTGCTTTCGTCGATGTATTTGTGGAAGAATTCGTAAGAATTGCCACCGATTTGAATAGCGGAGAGTTTGGGCAATGGAAGGTTTTTAAGTTTGGCGGTAACGGAGTAACTATCCTCCTCGTATCCATCAAAATCGCCTTTGTAAGTTTTTTCTTCAAAATTGAGCACTTCGGTGGTAGAGCCGTCTAATCCTTCATCGCAAAACAGATTTACGATAACAAAATCGCCGTCTTGGAATTTTGCCGTGTAGTCGTAGTTTTCCCAGCCGTCGCCTTCACGACGTGTGGATATTATCATTTTGCCATTGTTGATTTTTACCGAGGTGGTAAAACTTACGTAATCGTTGGTTTCGTGAGGATATACTTTATATTTTTTAAATAGATTGTATTTGCCGTCGCCTGAGCCAAAATACACAGAGAAACCGTTGTTGAATGCGGCAGAATCTTTGATGCCATCGCCGTTGAGATCACCTGTGGCAGTGGGTGTGGGTTCCCACGAACCATTTTCTTCTGCGGGTTTGCTGAGGTTTTCATTATAAATTTTTATAGACTCAATAGTGTTATTGTCAGGCTTGCAACAAAATTCAACAACAGAGCCATCGGTTTTGATACAAGAATGGCCGTCTTCATATACAAAATCGGGAAGGTTTTCGGTTATCTCAGAATCAATATCGCTGCCTACCCCTAAATAACAGTAACCGCCACCGCACCAATATCTATAATCATAACTCTTGCCTACCACAATTATGGTGTCGATTTTGCCATCGTCAGAGAGCGAGATTTTAAACTCCTTTTTGGCATTTCGGTTGAAATACATAGTGCGCCCCATAGTGTTGATGTCGAAGCCGGCAAGTTGCGAAGGTGGAACGTCGCCTACACGAAGTTTGCCCAAGCCGTTGGTGGTAATAAGTCCTCCACTCCAATCGGTTGCTTGGGATTCTCCTTGTTCAAAATTTTCGCCGTTGAACTTATAAAACAAACGCAAAAACGAATCATCTTTGCCTACCGACACCATAATATCTTTGCCGTATAAACTACATCGATAGCCGTTTTGGGCAAAATCCGCCTTGGCAGAATCCAAAGTTTTGTCGTTGGGATTGTAAAACCACACCGCCTCGTATTTGTTGAAATCGTCGAAAGTGGGTTTTGGCAGCAAGGTATTATCTTCTGAAATTTTTCCGTCGGCATAGTTGAAAGCCTTGAACGCCTTGGTTTCGCATTCACCTCCATCTCCTAATTCAAAACATTCTACAACACTGTAAACTGCCAAATATCCGCCATTTTTTTTAGGATAACAGTTTACAGAGGCATACTGAC
>JAGCVU010000258.1 GCA_017962175.1 Bacteroidales bacterium
AGCGGCTGTGTTGGTATTGAGAAACGCCTTTACAGCCATTCCGTCGGCGTGGAGCGAACTTCCGGCGTTGAAACCAAACCATCCCAACCACAAGAGGACGGCACCAAGAATAACGTAGGGAACGTTGGCAGGCTCGGCTTTCTTTTCCTTGCGACGTCCGAGAAAAATTGCGCCCACCAAAGCAGCCACACCACTCGAAGCGTGCACCGTGATACCTCCTGCAAAGTCCTTTACGTGCATTTTAGCAAAAAGTCCGTCGGGATGCCAAGTCATATGAGCCAAGGGGCAGTAAACGAAAATGCAGAACAGAGCCATAAAAACCATATACGACGAAAACCTTACCCTTTCGGCAAACGAACCCGTTATCAAAGAGGGAGTTATGATGGCGAATTTCATCTGAAACAAAGCATAAAGCGCAAGTGGAATAGTGAGTCCGAGTTGCATAGAAAGATTGTCGGTGGCAGCGCCTCCCACATTATGAAACATTAGATAAGTAGAAGGATTGCCGATAATGCCAAGTCCGCCGAGGTCTTCGCCAAAACTGAGCGAAAATCCCACAAAGACCCAAAGGACGCTGATAACTCCCATTGCTATAATAGATTGCAGAATGGTAGAGATAACATTTTTTTTGCGTACCATTCCGCCGTAAAAAAACGACAGACCGGGAGTCATCATTAGCACAAAAATTGTGGCGGTAATCATCCACGCGATGTCGGCGGTGGAAATATTGTCGCTTAATTCCCAAATACCTGATTCTTCGGGCACTACATAGCCCAAAATTGCAATAATAGCGATAATTGCAGTAAAAATTACGTAACGCTTTTTCATTGTTGTAAATGTTAGTAAATTGATACCGCAAAGTTCGTACGTATAAAATTTAATAGCAATACGGTTTTACACGTAATAAAAAAATCAAAAATACGAGAAATTCATAAAGCGGATTAGTTGTCGCGCTCGTAGATGATGTACGGTTCGGGACGGAAGAAACCTCCGGCAGAAAGGTAGTAGGGACGCGAATAAAACTCCCAATAGCCCGAGTGAAGGATAAACGATTTTACCTCGGCCCACGGGGTGTATTTGCTTGTGGTGCTGAGGGCAAGTCCAAGATTGTAGCCAAACGCCTTGTTGTGGTTGATATTTTTGAATCCCCACTTGGTAACAGCCTGACCCATTCCTGCCGTTAAGCGGTAATAATCAGACTCTAAGGCAACGTTAAACGAAATCAAAGTTTGCACCGAGTTTTTATAATTTACAAAATAAATCTGCGGCGACATAAGTACGTTTATTTCAGGGTCTTGGGTTTTGAGGTTAAAAAGACCGATGCTGCAATCCACACCGTATGTAAAGCCGGTATAGAAGCACCACCCAAGGGTAATGCGCGGCGAAAGGTAAACCTTGGTGTGCAGTTGAGCCATTGCGCCCGAATGTGTCGCCAAAGTGATTACAAATGCCATTATGCCTATTAATATCTTAATCGGTTTCATCAGTGCCGGATTTTGTTCTTATTAATAACGGTGCAAAGATAGTAATTATTTTTTACAAAAAAATTATTACTTTTGCCTGAACAAACTTTACGCCAAATGGAAACAGCACTACTCATTACCGTACTGATATTCTGCATTATCAACATTATTTTGGTACTCACAAGGAAAAACAACAAGTCTGACGAAGAAATCACCGCACTGAGCGACACCGTAAAAGCCCTCACTGCCGAAATAGCCCGTCAGGAACGCATTATACGCGAGGAGTTTCAATCTGCCCGACAAGAACGCCGCAGCGCCGAAAGCGAAAACCGTATGGAAAACATCGCTCAGTTTAAACTTATGGGCGAGGGTCTCTCCCACTCTGTTGACGGTTTGGCACAAAGCCAGAAAATACAACTCGGACTATTCTCTAACCGGCTGAAAGAGATACGCGAAGATCTTGACCAAAACCTTAAACAAATACGTGAAGAAAACACTGCAAAACTCAACGAAATCAGAGTGTTGGTAGACGACAAACTAAAAGAAACATTAGAAAAACGTTTCAACGACTCGTTTAAACTTATCAGCGACCGCCTTGAACAGGTTCACAAAGGTTTAGGCGAAATGCAGACCTTGGCAACCGGCGTGGGCGACCTCAAAAAGGTGCTCAGCAATGTAAAAACGCGCGGCAATCTTGGCGAAGTGCAGTTAGGCGCGATACTTTCGCAGATACTTTCGCCACAGCAATATGTTACCAATGCGGCAGTGTCGTCAGATTCGCAAATGCGTGTAGAATACGCAGTTAAACTCCCCGGTAGCGACCCCGACGGACATCCCGTGCTTTTGCCCATCGACTCAAAATTCCCCACCGAAGACTATCAACGCCTCATCGACGCCTACGACACAGGCACGGAGATAGAGCGCGAGTCGGCAAGGTTTGAGGCAGCCGTAAAGAAAAACGCCGCCGACATTCACCGCAAATACATAAATCCGCCCGCCACCACCGACTTTGCCATAATGTTTGTGCCCACAGAGGGACTTTACGCAGAGATTCTCCGCCGTCAGGGACTGTTTGAAACCCTGCGCAACGAGTACAAGATAACAGTAACAGGTCCGGCAAACCTTGCGGCATTTTTGTCGAGCCTGCAAATGGGTTTCCGCACGTTGGCAATCGAAAAACGCAGCAGCGAGGTTTGGAAATTGCTGTCGCAAGTAAAAACCGAATTCACCACCTTCGGCGACATCCTCGAAAAAACCAAGAAAAAACTCACAGAAGCCGCCAATGTAATTGACACTGCGGGAGTTCGCTCACGTGCTATCGAACGTCGATTGCGTGAAGTTGAGAGCGGAGAAACGGCGATTGAAGAATAACTATCATCACATTTTATTCTTCTGCATCGTCATAATCATAATGTCGGTAACCCTTTACAAAATACTTACCGTCAAAAACAAATAGTTGTTCGTCTTCGGCTAAGGAGAAGAATATTTCATCGGCGTCGAACGATTCGGTGCCTTGGTCTTAGATTGTATAATCAAATGTAAGCGAAGTTTTATCAAATTTATAATTCTCCTTGTAAAATCTATTGGCATTATAGTTTTGATTTATTTTACAGCGAAAGATAAGAAAAAACAAAATTTCCTCGGTATAATTTTTGCGGCAAAATGCAAGATTAACGTCAAATTATTAATTTATAAAAAAATGAAAAAAATTTCACTCCTGATGCTTGTGGCAGGGATAGCAACGGCAAGTGTCAATGCTCAAACGTTTAAACCTTCGGGAAATTCGCCTGCGGAACTTTGTACAGCAAAAGAATACACCACCACCGAGGGAGATTTAAACAAAGACGGCATTAAAGACTTGTTTATCAACGCAAAAACCGATTATTCTTTTAACGAATCCGCATTCTATTTCGGCATTGCAGGCGGAGGATACACACTTTTTAGAAAATATGATATGGGCACTCACAGCGACAATTCTAAAATCACAGTGAATGCCAACGGTGTGCTGAGGATTCAAACCGACAGAGACGAAGGAAGCGATATTTTTCTTTTCCGCTATCAAAACGGCGGCATGTTTCTTATCGGCGGCAAAATGGATCGTCATAAAAATCAGCACTTTGACTATTCGTTCAATTTTTCTACCGGCAAAATGATTCGCACCGATGGCGAAGGCACTGACGCTAAGACCACTACCATACAAATGTCGAAAATGCCGCAACTAAAATACGGATGGTTTCCACTAAATTGGAATATGATAGAATATCTTGTAGACGAGCATCTTAGCGACACTGATTTTAAAACAGTTATGGGAATTTTTCGCCGTATGCAAGATGACGAAATGATGCATTGGGCTTTTTGCGAATACGACAATCCATACAAAAATCCCGACGGCGGCAACGGTCATTACGAATGTGAAAACGATTTTACCGGCGGCTCATATTGGATTTACGAACATCTGAAATTCGACCGTCAAACCAACGGCACATGGCGTGTAGAACTCAGCGGGCAACACGGTGAACGCACTTATGAGGAATACACCGACGAGGACGGCGAAACCTACTCCGGCGGCACAAACCAAGATGCCGAAGAATCAGAACCCCCATCGATTTGGATTTTTACCGATGGAATTTTTGTGAAGCAATAATTATCCTATAAAATTATTAATATCAAACATTTACACACAAATGAAAAAACTTTCACTTTTACTGTTACTTACAGTACTCACAATTGGACTTTATGCCCAAAAGATGGCAGAAACCGCATGGAGCGATGGCGAAATGCACCTCTACTGTCACGAAAACGATGGCACAACATTCACATTTTCTGTTGGTTTTGCTCACGATGGAGGTGCCGACCTTAAACTCCGCAAGGTAAAGGAAAATGTTTTTGAGGCCGTTAATCCCGAAGCCTACAAATACGGCGCTACATACGTAAAAGCCACTTTGAAAACCATTTCGTGTCCCGGTTCGGGCAGCACCAAGTATCTCTATTTTGAGGACAAAAACGGAAAAATGCTCGGCGTAATGCCTCAAACAACCGATGATTACAACGGCAAAGCCATCGAATTCGACGTGCTTGCAGGCACATACAAAGGTAGCGACGGCAAAACCTACATTTTTAGTGGTAATTCGCTTATTATCAACGGTCAAAGTAGCGACATTGAACCCCTTGTATGCGAATTTGGCTATGTAAACGGATTCAAATACAAAGGTCAAAATTATTGTTTCCGCGTATCAGAAAACGGTCTCAACCTCTACACCACCCAATCAGACGACAGCGAGTTTGAATTTGAACCCGACAAACTTTGGGTAAAACTCACCGCCGACCAAGAGAAAAACCAAGGACGTTGGGCTGTTACCAAAAACAAAATAGTAATGGCAGGCTTTGTAGGCTACTATTCAAAAAGCCTCTGTCGCGTAATGCGCAACGAGATATACGCCCGCCACGGATACAATTTTGCTTCTGCCGACCTTAAAGTACATTTTGGCAAAATGAGTTGGTACAAACCCGTAGCCGACAATTCAAAAATACAACTTTCTGAATTGGAACAACTTAACATAGCAATCCTGAAACACTGCGAAGATACCTTTACTTGGGATAATTCGGTAGAAAAATAATCTATTCGGGTGCTTGATAAAAACTTGCATTGATGGTGCCTTGAAAAAAGGCGCCATCTTTTATTATATATTGGTCGTAGTTGCAACCTTCGGCACCTGAGTTGGCGGTGTAAATAGTTAAAACATTGTTGTTTACAGTAGCCAAATCTACATAAAGACCACGAAATTCGCCCATATCGTCTACGCGCCAAACAGATTCTTCGTTCCATTCGGCAGGAAACTCTTTTACAGCCAAAATTTCACCATTTAAAAACAATGCCGACACGCCAAGTGCATCAGTACCTTTGTTCTTAAACTGAACATTAACCATTTGATATTCACCATTATTGCCAAACGACAAAGATGATGGCAAGGCTTGAATTTTGCGAGAGAATTTTTTCTCTAAGGCAGTTTTCATTGCAGGCGTTACCACCGATTTTTCTTGAAAAGGAAGAATTTGATTATCAGCCACAAAGAAACTATCCACAAGCAAAGCGGCACCCCAAATAGCATCCCATTCGTCTTTTGGATTTTCGAGCAATTTGCCATTGTTCATAGTGTAAATCCATCCCGGAAGGTTGTCGAAATTGCGGTAAGTATCACGAAATGTGTTTTTTTCTTTATTTTCTAACTGCACGCCCTTAAACGAAACAGGGAAAGTTTTGCCACCGTAAATAGCATACTTATAAGATTTTAACGAATCGTCGGCAGTAGGATTTGCGCCATCTTGAAATTGTGATTGAAGAAGAAATTTAGAGCCGAATTGGTCGCTGAGAACAAATACAGGCTGGTGGGGCGTTGGCGTTTGTAAAGACGCGCCAGGGCACGTCTCTACGGGGATGGATGAATCGACATTTTGCGATGTTTGGTTTTGGTTAGCACTATTGCACGCTATAATGGCAAGCGCAGCAATTGCAGGGAAAAGTTTTTTCATAATATGATGATGTTATAAAATTATATATCAAAAAGATTAATACCTCACACCTATTACCGACACGTCGTCTAATTGTTTGATATTGCCGCGCCATTGGGTGAGGTTGTCGTCGAGCATCTGCTTTTGAACGGCGAGCGGCTCATTGTGAATTTGGAGCAGATAATCGCGGAAACGTTTAATCATATATTTCTTCTTGCGGCCGTTGACCATACCGAACTGGTCGGGATAACCGTCGGAGAATAAATAAGTAACGTCGCCAGGACAAATATCAATTTCGTGGTTGGTGAAATGGTCGGTCTGGTTTTGATAGTAGCCGATAGGCATTTCGTCAGCCTCAATCTGTTGCAGTTCGTTGTTGCGGATAAGCACAAGGGGATTGTGAGCACCGGCGTATTGCAGTTTGTCGTTTTTGCGGTCGTAAACGCAGAGAGCCATATCCATACCGTCTTTCTGCTCCTCCTCCTTGCCAGTTTGACGGAGATAGGTCATCACATTGGCGCGGAGTTGCGTAAGGATGTCGCCAGCGGTAACGTTGTCTTCGGTCATACGACCAGTGATTTCGTTGAGGAATGCTATACCCAAAAGGCTCATAAACGCACCCGGTACGCCGTGACCTGTACAGTCGGCAGCGGTGAACACAAACTTGCTTCCCACGTGCGAGCCCCAATAGAAGTCGCC
>JAGCVU010000259.1 GCA_017962175.1 Bacteroidales bacterium
GAGCACGCGAATTTGGTAAAAAATTGGTGCAAGAATTTACGAAAATCAGGATTTATTCAAGCCCGATTCAGAGGTGCATTCAGACGGGAAAATGTATCCAAGAGGCGTTTAACGATGATTCAGATGAGCAATTGAGCACAGTGCTTGGCGAACCTGGACCATACGTTTTTGGCGATACAGCCGATTTTTTTGTAAAATTTGGCACAGCGGGCATTGTAGAAATGATCGAAAACGGAACACCGCCGCCTTTTAACCGCAAAGAGGAAGAAGGTGCAAAAATTCTGTTGGATTTTCTGCGTACCGAAACCGACAAATCTGACGAAATCACCGCCAATGTTTTCATCACGCACGATGCTTGCATCGCACCTGTAATCCATTGTTTTACAGGTGAATATTTCAACAAAAGCCATTGGATTGAGTTTCTCGGTGGTTTGCAAATTCAGTTTGGCGAAGGAATGTTAAACATCAAAAGAATCTAAAAATGGCAAAACCTACAATGAATTAAAAATATGAAACCCTTTAAACACAAACTCAAATTCCACGCACCGGGTCTTGCTCCCGTGGAGGACGAAACAGGTTGGTATCATATTGATACCAAGGAAAATCCGATTTATACGCAGCGTTATCGTCGGGCGTTTGGCTATTACGACGGATTGGCGGCGGTTACGGATTTTGATGGCAATTGTTATCATATTGATACTCAGGGCAAACGCGTTTATTTAGAGAATTATGCATTTTGCGGTAATTATCAGGAAATGAAATGCGTAGTGCGTGATTTTGATGGCAATTATTTTCATATCGATATCAATGGAAAACGTTTGTATTCAGATAATTACCGTTATGTTGGAGATTTCAAAGACGGTTATGCCTGCGTAAAACTGCCCGAATCTGGAATGTTTATCCACATCGATGGCAAGGGCAACACATTGAACGGCAAACAGTTCATTGACCTTGGTGTTTTTCACAAGGGATTTGCCACGGCTAAGGACACAGACGGTTGGTATCATATTGATATTCAGGGTAATGAAGTTTACAAGCAGCGTTATCAAATTGTAGAGCCATTTTACAACGGATTTGCATTGGTAACGGATTTTGACGATAATAAACTGATAATCAACGAAAAGGGAGAAAAAGTATTATGTGTATGATTCCACCTTAATAAACGTTTTGCAACGCTCGTCTTTCTAATTGAGGCTTTGGCCGGCTCATTTTATCTGAAAGAAGAATGAAAAAAGTTGACATTGTAAATAAAAAGTGTTAACTTTGCAACGAAAAGTTCGTTTAATACTGGCGAATGACATATTTTAATAAGGCGTTACATTGCGCTTTGTACTTGACTAATTGAAATTTGGCCGTTTCAAACATCCTTCAAGAGCAAAGCAACGGTGATGCCCGCTTATATTATGCAACTGATGCACTATACATTTTTGTGTGGTGTAAGTAAGCATATATTCGTGGGGCTTTCGGCGTTGTTCGTTTCAGAAGGATAGGCCGGCCAAAGCCTCAATTAGTGGGACGAGCGACAAAGTAAAATCCCACGTTTTGTTTTATATGCCTAAAAAGAAAATTAACTTTATAGAAAACAGTCTGATTGGGGTTTTCAGAGACAAAACTTACAAAAAAAATGAAGAAAAAATTATTTTTTAGCCTGATTGCCTTGTTTTTGGTGTCGGCTGTATTTGTTTCTTGCGGCAAGGACGATGATCCTAAACCCAATGAGGAGGAACAACAAAATGAGGAACAAACTGATACTAAGGAGTATACTGTTTTGTACGACGCAGAAAACAATGTTGGGGCTTTGGGCAGCACAAACGACCTTACACAAAAAGTGAAAAGTGGCGACAAGGTTAAAATAGCAGGTCAAGGTGGTTTAAAAGCCGAGGGTTACACATTTAAGGGTTGGTCAAAAACTAAAAACAGCACAACTGCTGAGTATACTGAGGGTCAGGAAGTTGAGGTAACTGCAAACTTAGTCCTTTATTCTGTTTGGGAAAAAAATGCGGCTCCTGAAAAACAGTATGCTTATAAGGTGATTTACGACCTTAACGACGGCTCAGGTACTGCTCCCGAGGCAGTTGAACTTGAAAAAGATTTTGAATCATTTACATTTGCCACCTCCTCCGCCACCAAAAACGGCAAAAAGTTGATTGGTTGGGCAACTTCTAAAACTGCAACCGAGGCTGAATATACCGCAGGTCAAAAGATAGCAAAAGACGGTTCTACCACCGAGAAAACCGCTTATGCCGCTGTTTTACTTAAATTAAACTCTGCCTTGCTTACTGGTGGAGATGTTACTCTTTATGCAGTTTACGAAACCGAATCCAATTCTGAACCATCCACAACAAAAGGTTACTTGTGGATAGTTCACGATTCTAATAGTAAATACGAAGTTACAATTACCCACTTAGATTCCAAAGTTGTAATAACCGATACTTGGACAAAAGCCGGAACTTATAAATACGAACTTGAACCTGGTATGAACAAAATTGAGGTAGAACAAAAAGATGGGTATCTTGTTTCTCCTACGAAGGGATCAAAATTGGTCTATATTTCAATTGGAAACATCACAGAACTTTCTGGTCCAAAAAGTTCCACATCTACTGAATATTTCAAGGATTAATAATCTATACCTTATTTAAATGCAAAAAACGGCGGGAAATATTTCTCGCCGTTTTTTTGTATGGTCCATTGAGTTTTTTACCTTTGCCCGAAATTACTCATCACTTAATCATTAAGAAATGAAGAAGACAATTATCTCCGCTGCGATGTTGCTTATGGCAGCCGCAGCAAATGCGCAATTGGCTAACAACATCAACCTCGGTTGGCAGTTTGCACTCAACAACGACACCGCCAACGTGCCTACTTCGTGGCAAAATGTTGACCTCCCACACGATTGGAGCATCCTGAAACCTCCGTTTCAAAGCGCACCTTCGGGCAACGAAAACGGTTATTTTGAAACCGGCGTTGCTTGGTACAAACAAAACCTCAAAGTGCCAAAACTCAATGAAGGCGAGCGACTTATAATGGAGTTCGACGGCGTTTACCACCACGCCACAGTTTTTGTAAACGGCAAACGCGCCGC
>JAGCVU010000260.1 GCA_017962175.1 Bacteroidales bacterium
ATAAGGCGTTGCTTGACGCTTTGTTTTTTGACACCGTGAAACTTGGCCGTTTCAAATTCCTGTCAAACACAAAGCAACACAGTGATGCCCGGCGGTATGTATAATCTCAGACCGAAAGGTCTGTCATATACATCAACGTGGGGCTTCGGTGTTGCTCGTTTCGACAGGATGGGCAGGCCAAGGCCCCACGGTGTGGAACGAGCGGCTAAGAATAATCCCACGTCTTTTTTTGCGTTGTTTAAAACGTTCCTGTTTAGGGATTCCGGGGACAAACGAAACAGGAAACCGTTACCATTCGATTTTTTTTGAGAACAAGTGTAACCTTTTCCTCAAAATGGACACTAAGGAGAAAAAAAATAAAAATAGGGACACAAATGATAAATATAATTGGTAAATATTTTACTTTGGAACAATTAAAAGCCAAAGTATTTAAAGATGTGGCTATTGTACCCATCGTAGAAGGTTTTTTAACTGAGGAATATACAATTATACTTTCGGCGTTATATGAAGCATCCCCTAATGTGCAAAAATATATGCCAGGATTGGATATGTCTTCACCTGAAAAGGTTATTGAAACAATCCATATGCAATACATAGGGACAAAACTTGGTTATAAATTTTCACTTGCAATAATCATTGAAAACAAACCTGGCGGGTTGATATTCGTTAATACACCAGACTATAATGATATTGCTGCTAATTTCTCAGTTTGGACAATTGATTTTTGTCTATTTGTACCTTTTGAGGGTTATGGTTTAATGTCATCATTATTGCCATATATATTGAGTATGCTGAAAGATGATTTTCACATCAAAGAATTATTTGCTATCGTAGATAGCCATAACGACAAGTGTTTAGCCTTATTGCCGAAGTTTTATTTCGAAGAATGGAATGATCCCGAAGGTCTAACATTTGACGACCCAAATACAGGGAACACTGCAAAAGTATTTTGTTGTCCACTTGCGGAAATATCATTTAATAATAATCAATAAAAACTATCAATATGCTGTCATCACAACAACACTTTAAGGCTATGGACTTTTCCAACGGTAGAGTAATAGTTGGAAAACGCAAAGAAGGATGGGCTCTTTTCGATAAAAATTACAAAGTAATCATTGCTCCGGGCACATACAATTGGATTGATAAATTTTGGAACGGATTCGCAAGGGTGACGGCTTTGCCTGAAATATCCGAGGAAGAAATAAAGGAACAATTGGATATCTATTATCAAAACAGGGGCAAAAGCAAGCCTACATCATACTTTAAAACATTGAAAGAATGTCCATTAGATATTAGAAAAAAATATGTAAAATTCGGACTTATCAACGAGAAGGGAGAGGAAGTAATTGCACCGATTTATGATTCTATTTGGAATTTTTATGAAAAAAAATATGACACATTTATTCTTGAAAAAGATGGACAGACTTACAAAGCATCTTTTTTACATCCAACTGATATTACAGTGTGTCAGTTGAGAACGCATTTTAGTGATGAAGAAAATGATATGTACTATAATTATTATGCCCAAGATGATGAATGGGATGGAGAAGAAAGCGAATTTGCCGGAACATATGCTCACGATGTAGCGGGATTCTCTGATGACGAAATATATGATATTTTCGATGGAGACCCCGATGCTTATTGGAATATAGATTGATTTGTATCGAAAACCTATTACTATGAAACCAACAAAAAACAGAATCTTCTGCAACGAATGTCAAAGACCAAAAATGCTTTTTGAAACAGAGAAGAAAGCATTATTGTTTATGAAATTCAACAATGAGGAAATTGCGGAGGAAAATGAGAAAGTTCCTTCAAGGGCTTATTTTTGTGAGGCTTGTGCAGGTTGGCATCTCACTCATTTTATTGACCCTCAACGAAACAAATCAAGAACTCAAAGGGCATTGGAATGGTTGGATACTCAAAAGACCAAACAAAAAGAACAATCGGAATCCCTTAAAAAAGTAAAAGAAGAAAAAAATAAAATACAATATGAAACTAATACTTATGTCCTCAGCCAACTATTAGAAATTGATAGACTGATTAAAAATGGCAATACAGACGAGGCTTTGACCTTAGTTAACCATCTGTTGGAACTATGTAATAGCAAAGACATAAAACCAAGATTGAAGAAAAGAATTAATAAGAGGTTTTTATTACTCACTGAACAACAATCAATTAACAATCATAATAATTAATTAAGTACAAATTATCAAAACTGTAATCAAATGCTAACCACCATCCAACACAAAAAAGCCCTATCCGCATCATTCACCCCCTACACGCCGCCCGACAATATTTTGTCATTAGACGCTTCGGGTGCGGAAAAATTCTTGCTGTCAACGGCGCAATATATGAATTGCGAAATGCCCGAATACATTGTGTTTGACGATGTATTGCAGTTTGTAAAAGATAAAATCGGCAACAAGCCTTTTAAAGAGTGCATAGAGAGCAACCCCGATTGTCTTTACGACGTGTCGCTAAATATGCTTGCCAACAAAGACGGACATTACGCTGTTCGTCCGCTAACGTTAGCCAATCCATATCTTTATTATTTTATAGTTAGGGAATTATGCAGTAAAAACAATTGGAAGGCTATTAAAGATTGTTTCAAAAAATACACAGTAAAGCATATTTCAGCGTGCGCTATACCCGTGATTCCGCAAGAAAACGAATCGTTTCACAAGTCAACCACCATACTTAATTGGTGGAACAACTTGGAACAGCGAGCGTTGTCACTCTCGTTAGAATACAAATATATGTTTATCACAGACATCACCAATTGTTACGGCACAGTAAATCCTCAAACAATAGATTGGGCGTTGTCGCTGAAAGGCACCGAGAGTGAGAACAACCGAAACAAAACGATGGCTTCCAACATAATCCGCTATCTGTCGGCATTGCAGCAAGGCCGCAACATCGGGTTGCCCCAAGGTGGCGTTGCGTTCAACCTTATCGGCGAAATTATTCTCGGATACGCTGACCTATTGTTACACAATAAGATACAACAAGCAAAAATCAAAGCCAATTACGAAATAATCCGCTATTGCGATGATTATAGGATTTTCTGCAACGATATGTCGGCTTTGCAAAAAATCTCATACCTCTTGCAAGAAGTTTTAGAACTCCTCAATTTCCGTATGAACAGCCAAAAGACCAAGATAACCTGTTCGATAGTAACCGATGCCATCAAGCCCGACAAATTATGGTACATCGAAAACACACCTGTTTTTAAAGGCAAAGAAAGTTCTTTTGGCGGAATCCAAAAGACTCTGATGTACATTCTTCTTTTCGGGCGCAAGTTCCCCAACGGTGGACAATTGAAAACTATGCTCTCGAAACTCAACAAAATCATTGAGAAAAAGAAGAATATCATTGAAAACATTCCTGCGATGTGTGCCATAGCGGTAGAAATTGCTGCCGAAAACGTCAACGTAAGCCACTACGCACTGCGGATAGTTGGTCAACTTGTTAAAAAATTGAAAGCCAAAGAACGTCGCGCCATTACTGACAATGTAGTTAGGAAACTTATCGCACGTCCAAACACCAAGTACGACCAACTGTGGCTGCAAAATATGACCTACGCCGATGATTGTAAGCGCAAAAACAGTCCAAACAAATATGATTTCCCTCTCTGTCGAATTGTTTCGGGTTATGACGAAAAAATTTGGAACAACTCTTGGCTCAAACCCTCTCTTACAGATGGTTTTCCATACACCTCTGTTATGGACAAAACCAAACTTCCAAAAGCCACAAACTTCGATTTTCGCGAAACACGCAGTTACAACGAATGGTTAGTAAAACAGTTGAATGAGGAGAGAGAACAATTATAGACACATTTTATGAAAACAAAAACCACAAAACACGAATTACTCAACGGCGTTAAAGATGAATTTGGCGTTGTTTTTAGCACCGACGGCAAACGGCTCTTGAAGTGTGTTAACAACCTAATTGAAGATTATTCAATAAAAAATGGCACAGAGGTGATTTGCGATAGGGCGTTTGAAAATTGCACCTTGTTAAAAGAAGTTTACATAAGCGATTCGGTAACAACAATTGGGCAAAAAGCGTTTGCATTATGTCCGATGCTGTACCGTGTAGTGCTACCCGATTCTCTCCAAGAAATAAGCAAATCGGCATTCGACTACGATAATAATCTCAGTTACCTCATTGTGGCAGAGGATAATATGCCAAAAATCAAACAACTTATTCCCAAAAAGTATAGAGACTATCTCTGCACGTTTCAAGCAATGTTTAGCAACGAGGCATCTACGCCTCAGAAAGAACCATATATAGAGTATTCGCCCGATGGCAAATGCCTTATCAATTATTTTACATCATTTATGGACGATGAAGAAAAGAAAAAATACAAATCGTACATAGTATGGCAAGGTGTGGAAGTGATTGATAAAAACGCTTTTTCGGCAGAATATTTGGCAACCGTTACCCTGCCCGACACCATAAAAGAGATTCGCGAGGCGGCTTTTCAAAGGTGTTACTCGTTGGCTAACATCAATTTGCCCAAATCATTAAAAATACTCGGCGATTATTGTTTCTCTGGCTGCAAAAATATACGACAACTGACTATTCCTGCATCAGTAGAGGAGATTGGACACAATCCGTTTTGCAATAGGCTCAATCTCAAAAGTTTGTCACGTCGTTTTGTGGTTGACGATGGAATGTTAATTGACTCTAAGAATCACACGCTAATTGCATATACAGGCACAGCCGAAAATATAATTATTCCGATTTCTGTAAATATCATCGGCGAAAACGCCTTCAACAGTTGTAAAACAATCAAACACGTAACCATCGGCGACAAAGTAAAAAAAATTTGCTTCGGAGCGTTTCGCAGTAGCACGGTAGAGTCTGTAAACATCATCGGAACTGTTGAAGAAATTGCAAGTTGCACTTTTTGGCAATGCTCGGCTCTCAAAAAAGTCATTCTGCCTCAGTCTGTTACCAAAATTGCCGATAAAGCGTTTGCAGAATGTACATCGTTAGAAGAAATCAACCTTCCTTCCAACATCAAGATTATCGACTACGTTGCTTTTGGTGGCTGCACGGCATTAAAGCACCTAACAATCCCCAATTCAGTAGAAACTATCAGATTAAACCCCTTTTTTGGATGCGTCAACTTAAAACTATGTAGCCAATCAAAAAAGTTTGTAATTGAAGACGGACTTTTGATCGACTGCGTTGAACATCAATTGATAGCGTGCACATCGCAAGATAGGTTTATCTCTATTCCTCAATCGGTAGAAACCATCGGCGACATATCGTTAGCAAGATGCAAGAATATACAGCAAGTGTCGATACCAAATTCTGTGTCTGTAATCAAACAATGCGCATTTCAAGACTGCGAGGCTTTGGAGCGTGTTGAAATTCCAAATTCAATCAAAACGATAGAACGCGGAGCGTTTGACAGTTGCAAATCACTTATGAATATCCACTTACCGAATACCATCACAATAATTAGCGATATGATGTTTGTTGGATGTTCATCGTTGCAAAAGATAGTTATCCCAGAATCCGTGATTTCTATCCAGTACGGAGCGTTCAAACAATGCGAATCGTTAGAGAAAATAACGATTCCCAGTTCAGTTAAATCAATAAGTAGTAGTGTGTTTGCTAAATGCCATTCGCTCCAAGAGGTAACATTTTCAGGTTCAATAGAGAATATAGGAATTGAACACATAAACGAAGGCGACCTCGCTCAGTCCACATTCGGTAACGACATCTTTTCAGAATGTCCGTCGCTTCAAAAAATCATCGTTCCCAAGCGCCTCCTCGCCCAAATCAAACAACTCCTACCACGAAAATATTGGAATATGCTGTATTACCAATACGGAAGGAGAAGGTATGAAGGGTAATGTACTTACACATTTTGGGCGAAATCTAACCATTTTTAGGTACATTTCGCCCAAAAACTGAGATTTTGGGCGAAATCTATGCTTTTTGGGTTAGATTTCGCCCAAAATTTGGTTTCTGGTTATTCATTACCGCCAAATATTTACAAAAAAAACTCAAAAGTATTTGAAAATAGCCAACAAGTTGCTATATTTGCACTATAAAGGTCAAAAGAAGAAAAATGGTCAATTTACACGACATATCAGAATACATAGTTTTTTTTATTGCGTTGTTTGCTGCTCGCTATTCACTTACAGAAACACAGGCATACAAGTATCTCCAAAAATACGACGCAATAAAATTTATGCACGACTTTTACGATGTAATGCACACACAATCATTTGACGATATGATAGATAGTATTGCAATGTATTGCAGAAGAAAAGGAGGCGACCTATGATAAAACTGTATCACGGCTCCACAGTAGACATCAAAGAAATTGACCTGTCGAAATCAAGACCCAACAAAGATTTTGGCAAAGGCTTTTACCTCTCGGCAGACAAAGAGCAGGCTTGGAGAATGGGGGAATTTAAGTCCCGTACAGAAGGTGGCAGACCAATATTAAACACGTACCTCTTCGACGAAGAATTATTAAATACAAACCAACTTAAATATTTGATATTCAGCGAGTATTCAAAAGAATGGGCAGAGTTTGTGTTCCTCTATTGATGTGTTTCTTGAAAACTTAAAATATATGGGAGGCATAACCTTTCAATATTTTTTTGGAACTGAATTGGCAATTTCTAAACTTCAAAAGATATGAATGTAACCGAAAAAGAGTTCAACTATATAAAACGGCACTTAACTATACAAATCATCAACACACTTATGGATGAAAATGGTTATAACATAGAAGATGCCATCAACAAAGTGTATACATCACCGATATACGAAAAACTATCCGACCCTGAAACTGGCTTATTTATCCAATCCCCAAGATATATAATGTCGTATATGACGATTTAATAGGGCTGTAACAGCCTCTTTTAATAGTTACGCCCAAAAACAATCGCCTTAACCCTTGCTTATTTCACGCCAACGAACTAACTTTGCCCAAAATTATTGCCACTATGAAACCTTATACACACCGAAATTTCTGCGACATCAACCCGCTGTTCTACACCATATCTAAATACAAACAAATTGTAGGGCGGAAAATCAAGAACGTTTTCGGCAAGGAGAAATTCGCCAAATCAAAAGAGGACTTCAAATTACCTGTCGTTATTTCAGAATACAGTTCGGTGCTGATTAAAACCGGCAAA
>JAGCVU010000261.1 GCA_017962175.1 Bacteroidales bacterium
ATGGGAAAACTTATAAAACCCGAACATTACAGCCCCCTTCTCGACCTGAAACAGACCGAGTTGGGCATAAAACGTATCAAAGATTTTTTTGAGGGATGTCTTTCGGCAGAACTCAAACTCAGGCGTGTTACCGCGCCGCTGTTTGTGCTAAAAGGCACAGGCATCAACGACGATTTGAACGGCGTGGAGCGTCCCGTAACGTTCCCCATCAAGGATTTTGGCGACCAAAAAGCCGAGGTGGTACATTCACTTGCCAAGTGGAAACGCCTCACCCTCGCCGATTACAACATCGAGAGCGGTTACGGAGTGTACACCGATATGAACGCCATCCGTCCCGACGAGGAGTTAGACAACCTTCACTCGCTCTACGTTGACCAATGGGATTGGGAGCGCCACATCGAACCCGCCGACCGCAACATCAACTTCCTCAAAGACATTGTACGCCGCATCTACTCGGTAATGCTCAAAACCGAATACGTTGTGTACGAGATGTTTCCGCAGATCAAGCCGTGGCTTCCCTCCGAGATTTATTTCGTGAGCGCCGAAGAACTCTGCAAACGCTACCCCGACCTCACTCCCCACGAGCGCGAGGACGCTATCTGCCGCGAACACAAGGCAGTGTTTATTATGGGTATTGGCGGAAAACTCGCCGACGGCAAGAAACACGACGGACGCGCTCCCGACTACGACGATTGGAGCACTCCCAACAGCGACGGTTTCAAGGGCTTAAACGGCGACATCCTTGTTTGGAACGAGATTCTCGGACGTTCTTTTGAACTTTCGTCGATGGGTGTACGTGTTGACAAAGAGGCACTTCTGCGCCAACTCGAAATCGAAGGCAAAAACGAGCGTAAGGAACTCTATTTCCACAAACGCCTTTTGGACGGCACATTGCCCGAATCAATCGGCGGCGGCATCGGACAGAGCCGTCTCTGTATGTTCTTCCTCAAAAAAGCGCACATCGGCGAAATCCAATCATCTCTTTGGAGCGACGAAATGCGTCAAGAATGCAAACAAGCCAACATTCCGTTGATATAATACCATTTCTCTAATTAAAGCATTTAGTTAATTGATGTTGTATTAAACAAAGAGATACAAGCGATTAACTAAGTGCTTTTTTGTTTTTTGTGCTTATTCTTTTACTGATGGATAATTCCGCCCTAAGTACCCAAAAAAATATAGTTAGAGCAGAGGAGTTGTTTTTGGAGTAAAATGTATATAGATAACTTGCTTTTTGTCCAAATAATCATTATCTTTACAACAAAAAAATAAAATCAACCTTATGGATAATTATCAAAGCACAGGCTTTCCCGACCGCCAAAAAATAGCCAACTTTCACTGTCCGAATTGTGGTGCGGTGGTAAATTCCGAAGTGTGTCCATATTGTCAAGCCGCTACGGGTATAAATACTTGGAAGGCAGATATGGAGTACCCCGTTATAGAATGTAAGGAGGCGAACCTTGGTTTTTGGAGGGTGTGGTTCCCGTTGATATTTGCCGCCTCGTTCGGTATTATGGGCGCAGCCTTTACTGTGGCTATGTTGAAGCAAGGGGAGTATCTTGGAGTGCTGTTTATCAGTATTTTTGACCTTATCGGTCTTGTGGCTTTGATAATTGCGCTGAAAAATATCTACCGTAATATTTTGGTGAAACTTAGAGGCAAGGAGATTGATGCCACTGTGTACGGCTATATGGACGACAACGTGCTTCTCAACGGCGTTCCCGCCCAAATAGTGAAACTTCTTGTGCACACCAAACAAGGTCCGCGCTTTATTCTCTACCAACTCGGCGACATCAAGCACCCCTACAAAATCAACCGCAAAATCAAACTCAAAGCCTACAAAGACAAGTTTTTGATTTTAGACGACACCAAAGATTATTTTTAGGGGGAAAAATAACACCTAATTAAGTTGTAAAAAAATCACACAAATAAGCCCCTTTTTAAAATCTTATTTTTTATCTTTGGCAAAAAATAATGCTATGATGACATCGCCCACAACAAATATAAGCACCAAGACAGAGATTCCCACACTCAAAAATTTCATAGTGGATAATGTGGAAAAAGTCTCTGATGTGTATACCCTCCAAAGAATTTGCGCTATAATTATTTCAAATTCAGAAACTTATGAGCAAAAATTCCGTTCTGCAAAACTCCAAACCGAAAAGTATTGTCCAAAAGAACTTGCCGAAGAGTTAGAAGCAGAAGGATTTATGATAGGCAAGCCGTTTCCCGTTGATAATGCGATTTATGATTTGCAGATAGCCGAAAAAGAAGATTCTGAGGACGAACCTGTTCCCGAAGAGTGGCTTCAAAAAATGTTTCCCGAAGTATATGCATAAGATTAGTTGGGGCAAAAGAGCATTCAAAATCTTCGTTAAGCAGTGGCGATGGGAAGGTGATAATGTAGGGATCAATCAGGCGACAAAACCTACCGTCTGATTCTTACCCATCCAAAAAGTGCTCTTTATTATTGGTATAACAACACCGAAATCAGAGTTGTTCGTTTCATTTTAACCGTTAGAGAACGATAGGCGCAATCTCAACCCTCCTCTTGCATAAATTTGCCTTGTTCAAAAGCGTTATACATATTGTCTACAAATCAGCAACTATCTGTATAAATATCTGATACACAAATATAACGCTCCAAAAAAGTCGTTTTCTACCTTTGCAAAAAATAAATTTTAGAAAAGTTGTAACCTTTCTGCAAGTAGAATCACTAAGGGTAGAAATTATGACAAATACATTTGAAATGGAGATTCACATCGGAAACCTCATAAAAGAGGA
>JAGCVU010000032.1 GCA_017962175.1 Bacteroidales bacterium
CCATACGGCGGATTGCCAATCACCACGTCGAAGCCTTGATTAGACGACCGATTAAACACGTCGGCAAACCAAGTGTGCCAAAGGAAGAACTTTTGGTTTTCTGCGAGGAAGTCCTCTTTGAGAAGGTTCTGAAACGCATCATCTAAGCGTTGAATTTGCACCCTGTTTTCTTCTATGCGCTTACGTGCTTTAAAAATCTCGGTATCATATTTTGCTGTTGCACTTGCCGAAAGTTTTTGATTTGGAAACTGAGCCTGCATAGCAACTATTTTAGATTCTGTTTCGCTAATGAGATCTTCGTCTTCACCAATAAAACGTTCTATCTGTTTTTGGCGGAGTTCAATGTTGTACTTAATATGGTCGTTTACAATATTGTTTATCTCTTGTTTAAGTTTTGACTTTTCGCTATGGTTGGTTTCGTAAAAATATTTCTTCAACAAATCTTGCAAATTATTGGCGGTAATTTCTTGTGTGAAAGTCATTTTTAACTGGCCGTCGGTAATTTGCCCAAACAAATCTTTTTGTGGCTCATAGATTTTTGTTTGGGTCACTTTGTTTTGCAGTTTACTCAAATCAATACCCTCGTATTGCTCCAAGAGCGAGTTGCCCTGCATAATTTTGTAATCGAGGTTGGGCAGGGGGATTGCCTTTTCTTCGTCGATAACAAGCGAAAGCCAAAATCTCAGGCGGGCAATGTCAACCGCACCGCGCTCAATGTCAACGCCATAAATTGAGTTTTGAATAATGTGCTTTTTGATTTCAGCACGGTTGCTGCAATTGCTGATGTGCATATCAAGAGCCTCGCTGCACGCCACAAGTTGGTCGAGCATACCCATAGGAAACGCGCCCGAGCCAATGGCAGGGTCGCAAATTTTGATGTCCCTGATTTTTTGGCGGACATATTCAGGATTTTCAAGGATTGAAGCGTCGTGGGTGGTAACAAATTTTCTGAGGCGTTGTTTGTGGGCATCGCCCTTGGCATCTGTTTGAAGGTATGCAATAAGGCTTTCGCGGCACATATACTGCACAATTTCTTTGGGAGTGTAAAACGCGCCCTTGTCCTTGTTGTCTTCCAAAAGGTTCTCGAAAATCTTTCCGAGCATTTCGGGGTCGATTCCTACTTCGGCATCGTTTGGATCGTTTTCGTCGATGGTGAAGTTGTATTGCGCAAAGAGGTCGAAGATGCCGGGGATACTGTCCCACGGATAGTCTTTTTGAGGAATCTTGTTTACAAAATTATCATCGTAACCGTTGAGGTTTTCAAAAAACTGAGGCGGAAACATAGAGCGCACTATGTCGTTCTCGTCGCGTTCAAAAAGTCCGCCGTTGAGAAACGGAATGTCTTTCCATTGGTCTAAAAGGGCGACATCCCATTCCACTTCTGATGGTTTTAGGTTGCGGTTGTGGTAGTCGAAGGCGTTTTTGCGGTTTGGCTTGTCGGTGTTGAGGACGGTATAGAAAAACGGTTCGAGCACACGGTCGAGAAAATCGTTCTGATAATCTTGTGTAGAATTTTCAAAAAGATGCTGCAAATAGTTTTGGTCGCCATTGAACCATCCTTTTTTCTGAACGAAGTAAAGGAACGTGATTCTGCCCATCAGTTTTTTCACATAGTCGCGGATGCGCTTGTCATCGTTGCCAAAGGCGGCGTAAAGCACGGCGTCGGGGTCGTGCTGTTGTTTTTCCTCCCATTTTGAGCCTGACTTAACCACGCGCTTGCCTGTGATGTACTGTATAAAGTTGGCGTAGAGAGTCTTGTACTTGTCGAAAAATTCGTCGGAGAGGGCTTCTACCGAGAATGCGTCGGCAATGCTTTCGCGTGACAATTCGTCGCGCTGAACCAAAATATTAAAACGCTGAGTAACAGTAACACACGGTTCGTTTTCACCTACAAGGTATGTATAACGCTTTGAAGGAGAGTTTTCATCGCTATCGCGTGTGATGTATGATATGCGCCACTCCTCGGGCTTGGACGGACAGTAGACAAACATCAACGCGCCTTCACCTTCGTTGATATAGTTGGAAACGGCTTTTTTAACGCCCACTTTGTTGCGTTGCATCAGCACGTTGTCGGATACTTGCACCTCGTAGATATTAAGCCTGTCTTCATCTACCACAGCCGAGGCGATATTATATACCGCTGTGATAACTCCGTTTACGTCCATTCCCTTAGAAGTCATATCGGTTTTGATATTGTCGATATATTGGGGACAGGAGCCAAATATCGGACGGATGATTTCGGTTTTTATGGTGTCCGTTCCCGGGTAAGAACGATGGAATATGCCTTGTGTAAAAACTGTCATTTGCTTAGTTATTTAACTGTTTCATAATAAATTACAGGATAAGGATTAAAGATTGTTCCGCTGTTGGAACCATCTTTTACCATATCCAACTGTTTTTGAAGATAAAGGTTCAAATCGTTGTTTTCTAACGGGAAAAGACCGTTTTGAATATCCAAGATATTGAAATATAGCCGTTTCATCTTGCGTATGAGTTGCATATCGTGGTTGTCGGTGATTAGGCGGCGCACACGTTTGAGAAGTTTTTGGTTCTCTTTGCTGATAGAGGTGTCTTTTAGCAATGTGTCGATGTACTTGTTCACCTCCTTGATAGCCTTGTCGTTGCTACGACGTCCCGACACGCGGTTGTAGAAATCGTTGTAGAATGTTACCGCGCCTTCTATTATTTCATCCGTAGGTTCGTTGAAACCGACAGCCGCTGTGCCGGGCTTACATTGGAGCATCTTGATTGTCTGCATAATGTTGTTTTCGGTGTAATTACCGTTCTGATATGTCACCGAAAGGCCGAATCCGCCGTTTTGATTCCTAAGGTACAGCAAAACTGAGTTGTCGCTTCCGTTGACAGCGGTTTCGATGCCCTTGTCAAGCGATTTGATGTATTCGTACCGGTTAGGATTCTGTTTTTTGTAATCACGCAGTTCTGCCATATATTCTTCCATTGGCGAAACGCCGCCGTCCACAAGGTTTCGGAATGATTCGGGGTCGGTACCGAAAGAGTGTACTTCTTCCATTTCGGTAAATATCTGACTGTCCTCGCCAAACGTGGAATGGAATGCCTGCAACTTGGAGTGTGCTTTGTTGACCAAACCGATTTCCTTGTCGCCGTTTGCGCTCGGCATAAAGTTGAAAACCAACACTGAATCTTCTTCTGAGCCGATACGGTTGACACGTCCTATGCGCTGCATAAGGCGTGTTGAGTTCCACGGCGTGTCGTAGTTGAGTATTACATTTGCACGATGCAAGTTTATTCCCTCTGCAAGTACGTCGGTGGTTATTATAATATCGAAGTCGTTTTTCTGCTCTTCTTTTGGCGTATTGGCATCGAAATTAACCTTAATCACCGAGCGCATATCGTCGCGGTTGTCGGCATCGATAGCCAAAATCCTACCTTTGAACCGTTCTATTTGACTTATGCTTTCTTTGAGTTCCTTCTGTGTATCTTTGGCTTCGGTAAAGATAACGAGTTTTTGAGGATGGTTGTCGGTGATGTCAAAGAGCCGGTATTCAAGGTTGGAGATAAACTCATTGAGTTTAGGATCGTAAGTAATAGCGTCCCAACGTTTGCGTAAGTCGGCAATTTTCGCCTTTTCGGTTTTTAGCAAGTCGATGTAGTTGCTTTTAAATTTGTCGCGAGTGTATTCGGCATTGCGGATAGCGTTAGGGCGGTGTTCGGCTATGTGTTTAGCAATCTTTTTTGCAATGTCGGTATAACATTCCTCTATTGTAACCTTTCTTTTGCGGTTTTTAGATTTTTTCTCAATATCGAGTTCGGCGTTTACATCAATGTCAGGACATATAAAGATGCGGTTGTCGTGCCACATTCGTATCATATTCTCTGTGTTCTGTTCAAGGTTGGCAAGCGACTGTTTGAACGCGGAAAAACTACTCTCCAACCTTTTAACAAGGTTTATCTGCATAATTCTCGCTAATTGGTTGGTCATTTGCTCTACTGTTTTTTTAATCTTGTCGGCATCGTTCTTTTTCTTCTTCTTCGACTGACGGATATAAAGGTTTTTGAGGTCGTCGGAAGCAAAATACTCGATGGCGCGGTAACGGTAGTAATACAAGCCGTGTTGGTTGAAAACAAAGTTTCCTTTGCTGTCGCGTGGGGCAATTACGTCCATCGTGTCGGCAAAAAGCCGTGCAAGCGTGCCGTTGAACTTGTATTCGAGAATTTCAGGACCTTTGATTTCTGGAAAGTGCAAATCGGCAGAGTCGTCGGCATAAAATTTTTTGATGTCGGTGCGAGTACGTCTTACCAATAGTTGCGACAGCACATTGTTGCGCATATCTTCGGAAATTTGCTTGATGACTTTGTAGTTGCCTGCTTTTTTAGCGTCGTCAAATTTCTTTTGTATTCGGGTAAAATACTCGTCGATTTTTCCACCCTCGATACCCTCCAATGTTGAGTTCTTGTGTTCACGTTGGAAAAGGTAGATTTGGTTTTTGAGGTCGTCGGGCGCATTGTTTTGCGGCGTGGCAGACAGCAAGGCCATATAGGGCTGAGGATAACAATTGTCGATAATCTCGTCCAACGATTGGTACATAAGGGTGCTACTATTTCGGAATCTGTGGCTCTCGTCAACTATTATCAATCCAAAATTCTGTTTTTCAGTAACGATTTCACCGTCAATATCTGCTTCGTTGCTTTCAGCAAGAGTTTCAACGCTGCCTGTGGTAACAAATGTGATATGATCTTTCAACGGACAAAGTCCGTCGGTGTCAAATAGTTGTACTGTGTCTTTCCACGATGGGATTATTGCAGGAGGCGCAACAATGAGAATGTCATTTGGTCGGTTGCCTTTTTCGGTATCAAACAAAAACTTGCGTGCAAGCATAAGACCAACCATTGTTTTGCCCAATCCAACCACGTCGGCGAGAATGAATCCGTTATGCTTTTTTATAATAGAGTATCCCTGCTCCACAGCATCGGTCTGATATTGCAGTTGACGGAAACTGTCAATTTGCGGAACAAAACCTTTTGCTGCTGTCGCATTGTCGGCAATATCTCCAAACTGCGTTTGCAGATATTTAATATATACTTCGTAAGGCGTGAGTTCGGGATTGTCGGCAACAACGGGCTGTTGGGGTTGTGCGGCTTTTGTGCCGACTTTGCTTTTGCGGAGTATCTGCACAAGAAATTCCTTTGTCCAATCCTCGGCTTTATTCCACATTTGGTCAAACCAATAATCGTGTCCTTTTTGGTTAGAGCCCTTTTGGGGCACAGCCATTACACGGGTGCTGTCGGTTTCAAGATAGTTGAGTTCGGCATTGTTCATCAATCCGTTTTCGGTAAAATTGCTGCTGCCGATAATGCCGTATGAATCGTCAGCACCTTTAAATATATAGCATTTGGAGTGCAGAAACTGTTTGTTGCCGTTTTCATCCTTGTCGTAAAGTCTGATTTGGATTTTTGGAGAGTCGCCATCGGCGTAATCCAAAAACAGTTTGGCAGTGTGAACAAAACCATCATTTAACTCCAATTCGTTGATATCCACCCTGATAAAGTCTCCTGTTGATTGGCAGTCTTTATATTTGTTTTTGTTTTTGAGCATACCCTCGTAAACATATGGGTCTTTGCCGATTAGTATGTTTAAGTGAGTGTCTTCTCGATCCAAAAACGGTTTAATAACATCGTAAAGTTTAGCCACGGCTTTCAAATCCCAATAGCCGGTGGCGATTTTCACTTCGTTGATATGCGGGTCTGCCCAAAGTTCACTAAGTACCTTGGTCATTGATAGATCTTCGTTTGAGTTGTCGATGATGGTGTTTTTCATTTGTCGCACTGTCTAAAATAATAACACCGCAATTTACAAAATTTCCTTCAATTCGTTTCTATTCGTTTTAATTTTTGTTCAAAAAAAAGAGGGTGAGCCTTTGGCTCGCCCTTATTATTTCTTGAACATCTCAGTCTTTCGATACCGAAAGTTGAAATTAAAATATAATTAACTAATATACAATAACTTATAAATAAGCAACAAAAAGTCTTAATTTTAGTCTATCAACAGACCAAAATTTACCTCACAAAATTCATCATCTGCCATCTCTCCCTTTCAGGAAATTTTGCCGTGCCGGTGGCAAATTGTTTGAGCATATATGCCATATTGTCGGCAAGGGTGCGCATTGTTTGGAGACCTTCGGTATCTTGCGACACTTCGCCTTCGGCGGCGCCGTAACCAATGTTCCAATATTGCGATGTAACTATTGGCATATTAAGCATTTGAAACGGCATCTGCAAGGTTTGGAACGCGGCGGTGGCTCCTCCCCTACGGCATACCGCTACGGCTGCGGCTGGTTTGCCCTGCATATTGGCTCCTCCGGCGTAGCACATACGTTGAAGCACCGAGAGAACCTGTCCGGCGGGCTGTCCGTAATATACCGGTGAACCCACTATCACGGCGTCGCACTCGCTCATTTTGGCAATAATCTCGTTGCAAACGTCGTCGTCGAAAACACATTTTCCGAGACCCTTGGCGTGACACTGTCCGCAAGCCACACATCCGCGCACAGGACGGTTGCCCACGCCCACAATTTCGCTTTCGATAGAGTGTTTTTTTAATTGTGCGGCTATCTCGCTCAAAAGGGTGAAGGTATTGCCGTTGCGGCGTGCACTGCCGTTGATTAGCAGCACTTTAAGGTTGTTGATATTAACGCCTGCCGCCTCGGCGCACGATGCAAGTGCGCTTGTACCCACCGATGCTACTGCGGCTGTGGCTGCCACTGCGCCAATACGTTTGATGGCGTCGCGGCGTGATATGTTTTCGTCGTTGTTTGCTTGAATGTTGTTTTGATTGTCCATTTTTTTATCACTTTTTAATTAAATATTCGGGGGCAAGGTAATAAAAAAAATCAAGTTTGGTGATTGATATTTTAGACTGATTATTTAATTAAATAAAAATTCCCTACTTGGGATTTTCCTTTAAAATCCAAAGTAGTACTTGTGATTTTCAAGGAAAATCCCAAGTAGAACTTGCAAATTTCCTTTAAAATCACAAGTAGAATTGTTGTTTTTTTAAAAAAAAGATTATATTTGCAGTGGCAACAAATTAAAAAAATAGCGGCAATGCTCAATCGTATATTACAAATTAACAACGAATTAGAGTCGAGTA
>JAGCVU010000262.1 GCA_017962175.1 Bacteroidales bacterium
CCGGCGTAATCTTTGAGATAATCTTCGAGCCACTGAATCGACTCAATATCAAGGTGGTTGGTAGGTTCGTCGAGCAGAAAAACCTTGGGTTTGCGCAAGATGCATTTGGCAAGCACGATACGCATTTTCCAACCGCCCGAAAACTCCGAAACCTTGCGTTGAAAATCCTCTTGACGGAATCCCAAACCTTTGAGCACCACTTCGGCATCGGCATTTCGCTTGCTTCCGCCAATAAGTTCGAGGCGTTCGGATTTTTCGGTGAGCGAATGAATTAGGCGCATATAATCGTCTGATTCATAGTCGGTTCGCTCGGCTATTTCAACATTTAGTTTAGATATTTCTTCTTCTAACTTAACAGCGTCTTCAAAGCAAGTGAGGGTCTCCTCAATAACGGAGCGTTCGGATGGAAGTTCCATTTGCTGAGGCAGATAGCCCACTGTGCAGTCTTCGGGTATGGTAATGCTTCCCTTATCGATTGGCTGAATACCGATAATGGTTTTGAGCAGCGTAGACTTGCCCGCGCCATTTTTTCCGGTGAGTCCAATACGGTCTTTGGGGTTGATTACAAAGGTTATATCGTTAAACAAATCGGTGCCCGAAAACGACACTGTTACGTTGTTGATAGAAATCATTGTTACACAAGTTATTATAAATTATCAGCGAAAACATCCACACGGCATTGGTCGGTGCACTCGTTGAGCAGTTCGGTGTTAGTTTTGTGGAGAACGGGGTGCACAAAGTCGGGAATGAGGTCGCACAAAGGCATTAACACAAATTTTCTGTTTTGCAGAAGTCGGTGAGGGATAATGAGATTGGGCTTGTCAACTAAATCATTACCATAATAGAGAATATCAATATCGATAGTGCGCGACGAGTAACCCTTGCCCGAACGCACGCGACCAAGTTCGGCCTCAACCACGTGGCACATTTCCAAAAGCACTGACGGATTGCAAGTTACCTCAGCCTCAGCCACAAGATTAAGATAGTCGGCGTCGGCATAACCCCAACTCTCGGCCTGATAGATTTTAGAAATACGTTTTACTCTGACACCGAGGTCTTTAAGATTATCGATAGCCTTTTTGAGATACTCTTCGCGGTTGCCCTTATTCGACCCAAGCAAAAGATATACAGATGTTGACATAATAGTTTGTTTAAAATTTTGCGCAAAGGTAGAAAAAAATGAGCAAATCAAAAACTATTGGCATTAATAATTTATCAGCCATTGGTAAAGTATAAATTACATAATATTATTGGCGATCTTAACAATATTATAAAAACATAGGCAAAATTTTACAAAAACACCACGAAAACATAGGCAAAATCAGGGCAAGATTTTGGGATTATTGAAATTTTTGGTGAAAAAATTTTGGGGATTATTGCAAAATAAGCATTACAAACCACTCAGAAGTTGGTTGTGCCGTTTATAAACTCCTCTGCTTTCTTTCTATTCCAAGATGCTATACGATAACCGACAATCAATGCAAACGACCTTGTACGAATAGAGCAAGACTCCTGATATTCTTCAAAAATGGACAACAAACCATAACTGACACTTACAGCAAGCGAAAACCTGTTCCATTCTATGCCGGCATCCGTTCTAGACCCAAAATCATATATCGATAGGCTTTCATCTTCAAACAAATCGCCCGACAAATTATACTCCTTGCACTCGTACTCACCATTCAAAGCACGTGACCCATAAAAACCTACCGAACAAAACATACGCAAATTATCGCTGACATTAAATCTAACAGACATAGGCACCGACAATTCCAAATAACGGATTGCATAATGGAAACGGTATCCATACTTATCCACATTCATTTTACCACCTTTCTCATAATAGTCAATAGCGGGAGCAAGCGACAATCTGTCACAACGAAATTGTCGATTAAAAACAATGCCGCCCATACAACCAAAAACAGGTCTCACATTAGTGTAGTCGCCGCCGAGAAACGAACCACAAAATCCGCCTCTTACACCCACAAAATTTTGCGCCAAGGATATTGACACAAAACACAGACAAACAAATAGCAATAATATACGCTTCATTCTAATTGTAATTTTCGGGGATAATAAAAAATCTGAAAATATAGTGAACAGAGTTTTGTCTGATAATCTCATAATTATTAAAAACAAGAGGATTACCGGGTTCACATAAATCAACGCTATAAGTATATTGACGATTACCAAAAGATATTTTGGCATAGTCAGCACCACCAAAAGGGTATGGGGAGAAAACATCTAATCCGTCATCATCTAAATTCTGACAAAAAAAGCGAAGGGTATCGCAGGGAAGAAGGTCCCTATTGGTGTTTGGTGGCTGATCAAGGACAACATTAACCACTGTATCTGAAAGATTTACAATTTCATATTGATTAATTACGTGGGCATAATTGTTGCGGTCAGTGCAGTACATTCCATAATCAACAAGAGGAAACATACAACCTTGAAACACACATAAACAAAACAAATAGAATATATTTTTCATTGCTCAACAGTTTTTTCAGACTCAGACCTAAGTTCGTCAGTAATTATATATTGGAACATATACTCAAAAGCCGATAGTTTATAAACTTGACAGTTTGCGTAGACAAAAGGACTAAATTTATCGAACTTATCTTTCGAAAAACCTATCGTTATGGAATTTGGGAAATAAAATGTGATGGAATCCACATCATCAAACGGCTTGTTATAATACACAGTATCAACCCGTCCATAAAAACCATAAGCATCATCAAGGGAGTAATACTGACAAGAGTCTCCGGGGAAAAGCACAGCATTTTCCATCTGTCTTAAACCGAGAGAAGTATTTCGCCATAGCACCACAGACACCATTGAAGAAGAAGAATTCTTAACCTGATTGTAAGAATGCATAGATGGTGAATCATTCTCGCACGCCGAAAAAACAATCGGAATAAAAGGCAATATTTTAAGCAAGTTCATTTTAGGGCTTTGTTAGTTAATAGAATTTTTCGCAAAGTTAAAAAAAATCGCATCGCATCCGCCAATTACATTAAAATTTTTTACTATATTTGTAAGAGACTATTATTTTGGTTTAACTATAAAACTCTGATATTATGGACATAGTAATGATTCTTGAACTACTGATAGTTCTTGGTGCGCTGTACGTGGGTTCGCGCTACGGCAGCCTTGCGCTCGGAGCCATTTCGGGCATCGGACTCGCGCTCTTGGTGCTCTGTTTTGGGCTCAAACCCGGCAACCCGCCCACCGACGTTATTTACATCATCATTGCCGCTGTAACGTGTGCCGGAATGATGCAGGCGTCGGGCGGAATGGATTGGCTAATTCAACTTGCCGAAAAACTTTTGCGAAAGCACCCTAACCACATCACGTTTTTTGCGCCACTGTGCACGTTTTTCCTTACCGTTTTGGTGGGCACAGGACACGTGGTTTACACACTTATGCCAATTATCTGCGACATTGCGCTCAAAAAAGGCATCCGTCCCGAACGCCCGTGCGGTGTGGCAAGCATTGCAAGTCAAGTGGGTATTACCTGTTCGCCAATTGCTGCTGCTGTGGCTTCGTTTGTAGTAATTTCTAACGCCAACGGATTTGATGTCAACAACTTGCAGGTTATTGGCGTAACAATTCCCGCTTGTGTGTGCGGACTTATGGCTGCGGCTGCGCTCAGTTACAAACGCGGTCTCGACTTAGACAAAGACCCCAAATTTCAAGAGCGTCTCAAAGACCCGAAAACGAAAGAATATATGTACGGCGACTCTGCCACGCTGTTAGACAAGAAGATAAGCAAAGAGGCTAAACGTGCCGTGTATATTTTTGTTGGTGCATTGGCGTTGATTGTGATGTATTCGGTATTTCAGATTGCCGGTATGGACCTCCGCCCAAAATTTGATGGCAAACCTATTGGTATGAACATTATTATTCAGATAGTTATGATAACGGCAGCGGCATTTATGATAATATTCTGCAAAGCCGCGCCCAAAAAGGCAGTGGGCGGAGCCGTTTGGCAAAGCGGAATGGTGGCTGTGGTGGCTATCTACGGTATCGCGTGGCTTGCCGACACGTTTTTCAGCAACTATCTTGACGTTATGAAAGGCAGTTTGGAAGGCATTGTAAGCCAATATCCGTGGACAATAGCGTTTGCGTTTTTTGCCGTTTCGGTGCTGATAAACTCGCAAGGAGCCGTGGTGGTGGCAATGCTGCCGTTGGCATACTCACTGGGCATCGACGGACCAATTTTGTTGGGTGTGCTCCCAAGCGTTTACGGATATTTCTTCATCCCCAACTATCCGAGCGACATCGCCACTGTTAACTTCGACCGCTCAGGCACCACAGTGATAGGCAAATACCTTTTGAATCACAGTTTTATGATGCCTGGCTTAGTCAGCGTAACAGTCTCCACCCTTGTGGCAATGCTGATAACGTGGTTGGTATATTAAAAAAAATGGTTACTCCACTAAGCGATTTTTAAGAAAAATTGGTTAGTGGAGTAACCGATTTTTAGCAAATTTTGGTTATTGAAGTAACCAAAATTTGCTTTTTTGTTTTTTGTTCATTATCTTTGCGGTGTTTACAATTATCCCGAATCTATGGAGACACTGTACAAAAAGCATAAGATACTGATTTCGCAAGTGAATTTGGAAATTGTGCGCGACACTATGCACACAATCAATTGGGAACGTCAACTTGTAGCAATCAGAGGTTCGCGAGGTGTGGGCAAAACAACGCTCATAAGGCAATTTATCCGTCAAAAATACGGCA
>JAGCVU010000263.1 GCA_017962175.1 Bacteroidales bacterium
CGAGGTTGAGGAACTCAAAAAACGTATCGAAACTCTCGAAAAACTTGTTGCATCGTTAGACTAACTTATTATGATAGATAAACTTGCGTCGCTCGGAATGAAAATGCTCAACGAAGCGGGCGACAAAGTGAAGAAATCGGTTGACGACCTTGTAGAAAAACGCCGTATCTCGCGCGAGGAGGGAAACTCCATATTCGATGATTTTAAGCGTTTTACATCCGACAAGGCTAAGGATGCCGAAAAACTTATCGAGCAAATTGTTAACCGCATTATCGAGAAAATGGGTTACGAACACGCCGACGAGGTTGAAAAACTCCGCCGCAGAATTTCTATTCTCGAAAAACTTTACAAAATGAAGCAAGAAGAACGTAAAGGTCTTTAAATATGGCAATTAGGGCTTGGCGGGTGCGCAACCTCGGTCGCATTGGCAAGGTTGTGAACATATTGTTGCAAAACGGTTTTGAGGGCGTTGTTGAAACAACAGGGCTCCGACGTTTTTTGCCCAAAGACCACCGTGTAAGCGACAAAGATTCATCGTCGTTAAACCGTTGGCAGCGCATTCGCCGGGTGGTGGAAGAGTTGGGACCCACAATGGTGGCGTTTGCCGACTATCTTGCCTGCCGTCCTGATATTCTGCCCGAGCCGCTCATCACCGAGTTGGCCAAAATTTCATCGTCTACCGAGCCGTTTGGAAAGACGCAGGCTATTGCCCAGTTTGAACAGGCTACGGGAATGAAGACCAAAAACATTTTCACATATTTCGACAGCACGCCTTCGTTTGCCGAGGGTTTTGGACGCACTTTCCGCGCCAAACTGATTTCGGGCGAAGATGTTGCTGTTAAGATACTTGTGCCTGAGGCTGTGGCTTCGGTGCAAACCGACATCACTCTTATCCGCGACATTGTTTCGCTTATCGAAAACTTTCTTGTAAACCACGGAATACCAAATCCTAAACAGTTGGTAGATTTGTTTGAGGAGACCATTATCCCCGAACTCGACCTTCGCAACGAGGCTAATATGATAGGACGTTTTCGCAAGGCGTATAGCGGCGCGGGGTCGTTTGTGGTGCCCAAGGTATATAGCCTTTACACCACTGTATCTACCTTGGTAACAGATTATTACAACTCTATAAATGTAAATAATTCTGCCGAGTTTGCATCGTGGGGAGTGTCGCCGCGCGATACTGCCGACAAGTTTATGAAAACCTTCGTGTCTGGACTTTTAGAAACGGGAGTTTTCCACACCTCGCCGCGTTCTACTGTGGTTTCGGTACTTCCCGACGGCAAGGTTTCGTTTGCCGACTATGCCTCCACAGGTATGCTCACATCCGACCAAAGGATGCTTGTGTGCGATGCCGCCGCCGCTCTTGTGGCTCGCAATTCGCGAATTTTGTCCGAAAGTCTGCGTAAACTCTCTGTTGGTGGTGAAATTGATGATTATCAATCTTTTAGAACCGAAATTCAGTATCTTGCCGACAACCTTTATTATATGGAAGAAACCTCCACCTATATGCAGGAGTTTTCGCTTGGCATAATGCGCATAGCCTACCGTCACAAACTGATGCTTCCGCGCGAAGTGGTGGCATCGTTTACCTCGCTTGCCGCCGCCGAAAGGGTTGCCGTGTCGATTTACAGCGGTTTCAACATTGCAGGATATCTCAAACCATTTAGCAAAAAACTTTTTTTGGAGCGTCTTTCGCCCGACCGTCTCAAATCGCGGCTCAATCAAAACCTTTCGCAGGCGTCGGACCTTTTGGAAAATTCTCCGTTGGAACTTTCGCTGATTCTCAAAAAACTCCGTCGGGGCGAATTAGTTGCAAATCACCGCATTACAGGTCTTGGATTCTTAATCAAAAAGTTCGACACCGCCGCCAACAAGTTGGTTTACGCCGTGATGATTGCCTCGCTTATCATTGGCTCGTCAATCATTGCCGTAATGGGTCAGGAAACCACATATTCGCTGTTTGGTTTTCCGATAGCCTCCCTTGTAGGCTACGCAGTGGCGTTGATACTCTCGCTCTCGCTCCTTTTTTACACTATTAGAAATAGATTTGGTAGTAGAGGAAATAATCCAGATGGGGAGTAGACATTATTCCCTAACTATCCAATTTTCAATATCTATGCCTTGGATATTTTTGAAGTCTTTGTGATTTTCCGTTACCATTACTAATTGGTTAACCACGGCAGTACAGCCTATAAGTAAATCAAAATCATCTTCTTGTGGAGTTCCGTTTATTCTTAGTCTGGCTTTTTCTTTTGCGTATAAATCTAAGGCATCCTTTATGGGATAAATAGTTATATCCTCAAATAATTCATCTAATTTTTGGTCTTTAAATTTTGCACCATCTTTCAATTTAGCGTATTCCTCGCCATATTTTAGTTCTGCAACAGTTATTTCACTTATGGCGCAGTTTTCTAAACCAATTGCTTTAACTTTTTGGTCAACTTTAAATTTATTTCTCAAAAAGCAAACACAGACATTAGTATCTAAAAGATATTTACTCATAACTTTCCCACTCTTTTTGTTTAAAACGTCTTGACTTTTTTAAATCATCCAACATTTCATCAATGGGTGGAAAATTTTCATCGCTCCACATCCCGGCATAGTAATCGGCTGAATGTTTGGGCTTTTTGGGCTTGGCCTGTTGCAATAGTTGCTCGGCTACGCAGATTTTGTCCTCGTTGCTCAAAACGCTCAGCATCATTATAATGCTGTTGATTGTTAAATTCGTCTCTTTCATCACGTTCAAAATTTTGTCAAATATACTCATTTTTTCAAAATTACCAAAAACATTTTGTATCTTTGCGCTGATTTTTCCGGTATGTTTCCGGCAATAAATATTTAATACAATGGACAATACTTCAAGTAAAATTCCAGTAACAATTCTTACAGGTTTTTTGGGCGCAGGCAAAACCACGCTCCTTAATAATATAGTGCGCAAATATAGCAATAAGCGTTTTGCGGTAATTGAAAACGAGTTTGGCGAGGTTGGTATCGACGGCGGACTTATCGTTGGCAATATCGACAATATGATTGAACTCTCTAACGGCTGTATCTGCTGCAACCTTAGCGAGGGTCTTGCCCAAACACTCAACAACTTGCTTACATCTAAATACACGTTTACCAACCTTTTGATCGAAACCACCGGCATTGCCGACCCCGCAGGCGTTATCGACAATTTTGTGGGTTACGAAGAAATGCAGCGTAAGTTTGTAATCGACAGCGTAATATGCCTTGCCGATGCTATGACCTACGAAGACAGCGCCGCCGAACAACCTGAGGTGCACCGTCAACTTGCCGTTGCCGATATCATTCTTTTGAACAAAATCGAAGACGTAACTCCCGAACAGGGCGAGCGCGTTAAAAATCTTATCCGCACCGTTAATCCCACGGCAAAATTGTATTGCGTATCGCACGCCGACATTTCTAACGTAGACATTATCAACACTTTTGCATATTCTGCCGCCAATGTTGAAAAACTTGTGGTAGATTTTCGCAACGCTACACCTTTAAAATTTGAGGCAATGGACGCCGATTTTGGTTCGTTTGCTCAAAATCCCGCCAAAGCAAAGGCATTCCGCCACAGCATTGTAAGCGAGGGATTTACAATAGAAGGCAGTCTCGACGAACAGAAATTTGTTTATTGGATTCAAGGCGTTTTGCAATATAATGCGTCTAACGTGTTCCGTATCAAGGGTATACTCAGCATTGCTGGCAAACCCAAACGACTGATTTTCCAAAGCGTTCGCAACTTTTTCCTTGTAGAAGACGGCGAAGATTGGCAACCCGGCGAGCAACGTTTTACAAAACTCGTATTTATTGGTCGCAAACTCGACCGCAAGGCTATACAAAATTATCTCGAAAGTTTCAAAGTAAACTAAATAATTATGGCAGACATCGTATTTAAATCCGACAAAGAGGGTAAATTGCTCGAATTTATGTTTGAAAAACTTGCCGACCGCAGCCGTACCGATGTGCGCGAAATGCTCAAATCAGGTCGCGTAGTGGTGTCGGGCATTGGCACTACCGCATTCGACTATGCTGTAAAACCCGGCGACGAGGTGCGTATCCTTCCCAAACAGAAACTTCCGCAAGGCACGTTTTCTAACAAAAACCTCAACATCCTTTACGAAGACAACGATGTGGTGGTGGTAAACAAGCGTGAGGGATTGCTCTCGGTAGGTACCGACAAGGATAAGGAAAATACTGCATATCACTTTATCAATCAGCACGTAAGACGGCAGGGTAGGGGGAAGCATATTTTTGTTGTCCACCGTCTCGACCGCAAAACTTCGGGTGTGATGATGTTTGCCAAGAGTCTCCGTGCACGCGATATGCTCCGCAACGATTGGAACAATATGGTGGTGGAGCGCAGTTATTTTGCTGTGGTAGAAGGCATTCCGCCAAAGAAACGCGACACTATAAAATCGTATCTTACCGAAGACAAGATGCTCAAAATACACTCATCGTGGATCAACAATGGCGGCGACTTTGCCGTTACCAACTACGAGGTGCTTAATTCCAACGACCAGTTTTCGCTTGTAAAACTCAACCTCGACACTGGTCGCAAAAACCAAATTCGTGTTCACATGAGCGAGATAGGCTGTCCCGTAGCCGGCGATGCCAAATATGGAGCCAAAACCGACCCCATCCGTCGTGTATGCCTTCACGCCGCCACCCTTGCCTTCCGCCATCCAAGCACCGGCAAGATTATGAAGTTTGAAGTCCCCGTTCCGTCAGGATTTTACAAGGTAGTATCTTCTACCAATACTCTTTGATCAATTTACCATCTTTACAACTACGATATAATATAAACTCGTTGTTAGAATGTTCTTTGCCGTTGAGAGTCCATGTGTCGTTTACATTTAACTCACCCTTGTGCACGCGCTTAAAATGTATTGTGTCGGCACTTCCATCGGCAAAGTTGATAATAAAATCATTGTCGTAGTTTTTTGCACCATCTAACTCACCAAAACAAAAGTAAGGCTTTTCTATAGCTGAACTATCTATATGCAAGCCTTTAAAGTGTGGCATATAGTCTTTTGTCAACGATCGTTCCACCTTGTATGTTTTGTCTTGGTAGGTTAGTGAGGTGGTGTAGATTATATCGTTAAAATTGTCTGCCACATAGTTGGTTTTTAATCCGTAATCCACCACATAAAATTTGATGTTAATAGCAGCCCAATCCACCACAATATCTTCTTCATTATTATTTCTACACGATGCTACAATAAGTAGCGAGGCAGCCAAAGATGCCATTAAAGTTTTGATTTTCATTTTATTATAATTTTTGGTTTAACTTTATCGACTACAAATTTAAACCCTTTATTTTTTATATCCAAACATTTACTCTCTTCTAATTTGAATTTTGATATCATAATCTATTATCATACTTAATTTTTTTATTATTAGTGCTCTAATACACAATCATTTTTATTTTAGCAATAAAATAAGTAATTATATATTATTAATTATATGCCCAATTTTTATCAATTTTTATTAATTAATCAAATTTGATTATTTTTATCATTTTTTTTAAAAATTTTTGCTAAAAAATTTGGATATGTCAAAAACGCGATGTATCTTTGCATCGTCAATTAAAGACAGACAGTTTATAGTTTTATTCTTTTAAGGTGAGAAGATTTCGACACACCTTATATAATGACAGTTCAATAATACAGTTCACAAAAATGGAGCGCGACGTGATGTCTGTGCTCCGTTTTTTTTGTCAACCCTATTTTGCATAGTGTGTTTTGTAAAATACTAATATTCAGCATATTAACAAATTATAACATTTTACTTCAATTTTTTTTCTTAAAACATATCCGTAATTTCAAAAACGTTCTTACATTTGCGGTATATAACAGAATTGTATTTTTTAAACAAAATAAACCATTTTAAGTATGTATCTATTAGGTTTTGACATAGGCAGTTCGTCAGTGAAAGTGTCGCTGATTGAGGCCAACAGCGGAAAATGCGAAGGATCTGCATTCTATCCCAAACAGGAGATGAAAATTACCGCAAAACGTGCCGGTTGGGCAGAACAAGAACCTACCATTTGGTGGGAAAATCTTAAACTCGCTCTTGCCGAAGTTATGCGTATGTCGTGCGTTGATCCTGCCAAAATTGAGGCTATCGGTATCTCGTATCAGATGCACGGTCTTGTGGCTGTTGATAAGGATCAGAATCCTCTACGCCCTGCTATTATTTGGTGCGACAGCCGCGCCGCTGAAATCGGAGCCAAGGCTCTCAAAGAAATCGGCACTCAGCAGTGCCTCGGCCACTTGCTCAACTCGCCTGGCAACTTTACCGCGTCGAAACTCAAATGGGTAAAAGACAATGAACCTGAGCTTTACAGCAAGATATACAAAATTATGCTTCCTGGCGACTACATCGCTATGAAGCTCACCGGCGAAATCAAAACCACAGTAGGCGGCCTTTCAGAAGGTATGTTCTGGGATTTTGAAAACAACAGCGTGGCTCAGTTCCTGTTAGACTACTACGGATTCTCCAAAGACCTTATCCCCGAAATCGTTCCCACATTCTCGATTCAGGGCGAGCTCACCGAGCAGGCCGCTAAGGAACTCGGTCTCCGCAAGGGCATCAAGATCAGCTACCGCGGTGGCGACCAGCCCAACAACGCCCTCTCGCTCAACGTGCTCAATCCTGGCGAAATTGCTGCCACAGGCGGCACATCGGGTGTGGTATACGGCGTTAGCGAGCAGGTTAAGTACGATCCGCAGTCGCGCGTAAACACTTTCGCTCACGTTAACCACTCTGCCGAAAAGAACCGTCTCGGTATCTTGCTCTGCATCAACGGCACCGGCATCCTCAACTCTTGGCTCAACAAGCAGGTGGGCGGCGGTATGACATCATACTCTGAAATGGACTCTATCGCAGCCGGAATTCCTATCGGCAGCGAAGGACTCAGCATAATGCCTTTTGGCAACGGTGCAGAACGCGTTCTCGAAAACCAGAACCCCGGAGCAGCCGTTATCAACCTCAACTTCAACATCCACAAGTCGGCTCACCTCTACCGCGCTGGTCAGGAGGGTATCGCATTCTCGTTTAAGTACGGAATGGACATCATGAAGACCATCGGTATCGACACCAAGGTTATCCGCGCAGGCAAGGCGAATATGTTCTACTCGCCCGTGTTCCGCAACACCTTGGCCACCACCACTGGTGCGGCTATCGAGCTGTTCAACACCGACGGATCTATCGGCGCAGCCCGTGGCGCAGGTATCGGCGCTGGCATCTACGCATCGCCCGAAGAGGCGTTCAGCAACCTCAAGAAGGTTGACGTTACCGAGCCCGATGTTAAGAACCAGGCAGCTTACGACGACGCTTACGGCGCTTGGAAAGAGAAACTTACAAAAATTCTTTAATTCGTAAATTTAAATTATTTATTAACACTATAAATATTCAACAAAATGGCAAAAGAATATTTCGATAAAATCGGAAAAATCAAATTCGAAGGCAAAGATTCAAAAAATCCTATGGCTTTCCACTACTATGATGCTGAAAAAGTTATCATGGGCAAGAAAATGAAAGATTGGTTGCGTTTCGCAATGGCTTGGTGGCACACTCTCTGTGCTGAAGGCAGCGACCAGTTTGGTGGCGGCACAAAAAAATTCCCTTGGAACAACGGTGCCAACGCTGTAGAGATTGCTAAACAGAAAGCTGACGCTGGTTTCGAAATCATGCAGAAACTCGGTATCGGTTACTACTGCTTCCACGATGTTGACCTCGTTTCTGAAGGTTCTTCTATCGAGGAATACGAATCTAACCTCAAAGCAATCGTTGCTTACCTCAAAGAAAAACAGAAAGAAACCGGCATAAAACTTCTCTGGTCTACCGCCAACGTATTCGGCAACGGCCGTTATATGAACGGTGCTTCTACAAACCCCGACTTCGACGTTGTTGCCCGCGCTATCGTTCAGATCAAGAACGCTATCGACGCTGGTATCGAGCTCGGCGCTTCTAACTACGTATTCTGGGGCGGTCGCGAAGGCTACATGAGCCTCCTCAACACCGATCAGAAACGTGAAAAAGAGCACATGGCTACTATGCTTACTATGGCTCGCGACTACGCTCGTAAAAAAGGTTTCAAAGGCACATTCCTTATCGAGCCCAAACCTATGGAGCCCTCTAAACATCAGTACGATGTTGACACCGAAACAGTTATCGGCTTCCTCAAAGCTCACGGTCTTGAAAAAGACTTCAAAGTAAACATCGAGGTTAACCACGCTACTCTCGCTGGCCACACATTCGAACACGAACTCGCAGTTGCAGTTGACAACGGCATGCTCGGTTCTATCGACGCTAACCGTGGTGACTACCAGAACGGTTGGGATACCGACCAGTTCCCCATCGACCAGTACGAACTCGTTCAGGCTTGGATGGAAATCATCCGTGGCGGTGGTCTCGGCAACGGCGGTACAAACTTCGACGCTAAAACTCGTCGTAACTCTACCGACCTTGAAGACATCATCATCGCTCACATTTCTGGTATGGACGCTATGGCTCGCGCTCTCGAAAGCGCTGCTAAACTCCTCGAAGAATCTCCCTACAAGAAGATGAAAGCTGAACGCTACGCATCATTCGACAAAGGTATGGGTAAAGACTTCGAAGATGGCAAACTCACCTTCGAACAGGTTTACGAGTACGGCAAAAAGAACGGCGAACCCAAACAGACATCTGGCAAACAAGAGCTCTACGAAGCAATTGTTGCTATGTACGCTTAGTAATTAGTCGACATTTTATATAAAGGCTGCCGTATCATTCACGATACGGCAGTTTTTTTTTGCATTAAAGCCAACAGAAAAATTGCTCCACACCTTATATAATAATGCTCTATTCTACTCCGAATACCTAATAATAGTCCATTACAACACCATTTTAAACGCATTTACGCCTCTGTAACCATCTCAACATCAGCCAATCAAAAAAAAATGCGTAAAACTCGTAAAAAAACACCAGAAAAATTTGGAGGATGATAAAAAACGCCCTACCTTTGCACCCGCAAAAACAAAGAACGACGCACGTTGAAAAAGAGAGTTGAAAGTGAAAAAAAACTTGAAACTTTAACAAAAACTAAACATTGAAAGTTTGGTGGAGACGGAAATCCTCTTTAACTTTGCACCGCGAAATTTGAGAAACAAATCTCGCACACGGACATTGAAAATATTGACAGGAAGCACAAGGCGTTAAGTCAGAGAAGTCTGACTGAAACGACTGGGAAAAAACAAAAGTTCCGACCCTTAAATTAGAAA